>CALLII010000028.1 GCA_938009745.1 uncultured Flavobacteriales bacterium | reverse complement strand
CCATAATCAGAACCAAGTGCACCCCCATATGTTTTAGACCATTGATAATCTCCTTTTTTATCAATTTTAATGCAATACACATCCGAACTTCCTGTTCCGTTAAAACCATGTGCCTCGCCCAATAATAAATATCCTGAATCTTTAGATTGAATTACGTCATATCCTTCGTTTCCGGCACCATCTCGGTTTATTGCACTACTATCAATCAATGAACCAAAAGTATTGGCAAAAACTGTATCACCAAATTTGTCCAATTTTATCACATAAAATTCAGCAGTATTAAATCCTGCAACATCATACGAACCAAGAAAAATATATCCGCTATCTAGTGTGTTTTCGACTGAATAGATTCTACTACCGTCAAAATTCCCTATTTTTTTCTGGAACATTTGTTGAGAATTCCCAACAAAAACCAAACTGACTAAAATGAATGTAAATATCGCTTTTACCACTTTTATAATTTTAATTAAAATCTAAAATAATACTTCTCAAAGAGTAATGTTCAATTATTTTTTAAATATTGCAACTACTCTGGTTACATCTTCCTTTCGGATAATGAAGTCACTAAGTCTAGATTTAGATTCGCGAACAAAAATAATCGCTAAATAACAACTCGAAAGAAAGTATGAAAGTGAGGTCACTAGACCTGCTCCTATTAATCCGTAATTTGTAATAGCAAACCAACCCAAGGAAACAACAACAATAAATCCTATTATTGAAGCTCTCACATTATATTTATAAATTCCTTTTCCTGATAAATAGTGAGCAAATATCTGGTTTACAGCTATTGATAAAACTCCAAGACTAAGAGCTAAAATGATTTCATTAATCCCTTCCACATCTTTTTTAAAAACAAATAGAAACAAAGAATTAGGAATTAGTAAAAGAATAGCCAATAAAACTGACGTAATAATGAAAGATACTTTTACAAAGGATAACGATAATTGTTTCCTTTTCTCTTCTTTTGTTTCATTTGATAATTCACTGTATTGGATTATAGCAAGTGCCTTAGAGGGAATCCAGAGACTCTCGGATAATTGTACTGCTAATCCATATAATCCAAGTGCTGTACCCAAAGTTTTCTCGATAAAATAATAGAGCAAACGGTAGTTTAATAATTGAACTACATTGGAAGATTGTATATCAAACCCATATTTAAAAGAGGTTGTAAAAAGCTCTTTTAAGCTGTCTTTCTTTTTAAAATTAACGTGATATTTAACAAAATAAACCGAAAGAATAAGTACAAATAAATAAGAGATAACAATAGCAACTACAAAGTTTTGGATGGTAATTCCTAAAACAATAAAACAAGTTAATTGAATTACTTTTTGTGAAATTTTGAGCAAATTATGATTCACAATTTGTTTTTTTCCAATAAGTACTTGGTTATGAATAGAAAAGATACATTCTAAAGCACTAATTAATAGTACATAATAAAAAAAATCCATAGGAACCAACTCCAGAATATAAAGAATACTCCCTACCACTAAAACAGAAACTATTGCCCACAAATAAGAAATGCTGAGTAAAGAATAGACTGATTTTCTGGGAGTTAAATAGACCAAAGCAGCTCCACCAATCATGTTATTCATGAGAACTACAAAGCTTATTCCAAGCACAATTAATATCATTTGTTCCGATCCTGCCGAACCCAAAGTACGGTATACCAAAGTGATTAGGATAAAATTAAGAACAGCAATGATTCCTAATGAAAATGCAGTATTTGAAATAGTTTTTATCAAGAAATTATAGTTTTATAAAGTTCAAGATATTGCTTTCCAATTACTTTGTTATCAAATTGTTGAATAGCTAAACTTCTAATTTCTTCTGATTTGTATACTTCTATATTATCAAGAGTATTGATAAGGGCTTTTTCTAATGCTTCTTCGTCTCTTGGTTCTACAAGTAAGCCATTTTTAGCTGTTACATATTCTGATATTCCTCCCACATTGGAAGAAACAAATGGCAATCCACAACAAAAGCTTTCTACCATAACTACAGGTAGGTTTTCGTAGTTACTGAATAACAAAAAGAAATCGGAACTTCTATAAAACTCAGCTATTTCTTGAGGTGTTTTAGTTCCGTTATATTCTACAAATTCATCTTTTAACCCAATTTCAGCTTGAATTTTCTTGGTCGAATCAATATCTCCATCAGAAACTATGACTAGTTTAAAATCTTGTCTCTTTTCAGAAATAGACTTTAACGTCCTAAATATTCCAGTGATATTTTTATGATCATCTACCAAAGTAGATACATGAAGAATTCGCTTAATATCTCCTTCATTTTTATGTTTGAGTTGAAACAAATCAACATCAGCTACATTAGGAACTATTTCATATTTTCCTTCCAATCCTCTTTTTTGCATAGAGTTAGCCAAGTGTTGTGAAACTGGCGAAATAACTGAAGCTTCTTTTGTAATCTTTTTTAATTGATTCTTAATTAAGGGATTTAACTTATCAAAATCATTAGTATAAGGTAAAAACAAAGTCCAATGTTCAGTTAAAACATAAGGTAAGTTGAATTTTTTCTTTAAGTCCAAAGCGATTAATCCAGCAGGGAAAGTTACGTTACAATGAGTAATATCAAATTTCTTAATCCTGTGCTTTCTCATTGCCTCTTCAACACCAAGCTCATAGCCTTTTCGGTAGCGTTTTAGCTTTTTATAAGAGCTTAAAAGTGGAGTTTTAGAAGTAACTTTTTTGTAATAAACAATAGTTGTATTAACTCCATTTGTCTGTGAATGAGTTATTTCGAACTCATTATTAATAGTTCTGCTTGAAGTGACATAAACCACAAATAAATTCACAAAAGGATTGATAGCTTCTGCATGTCTTTGTACAAAATTACCAAGCGTAGGATGTTCCTTGCTAGGATACCAACTCGAAATAAATAAGACATTAGGTTTTTGCATTCGGCTCAAAGAATTACTTTTGTGTAACGACCTAGCGAAGATAGTATTTTATCCTTGGTTAGAAAAACACTTAAACTCTCAAATTACCTAGACAGTATGGACAAAAAGCTTCGAATAATATTTATGGGAACTCCCGATTTTGCTGTAGAGTCATTAAAAGCAATTATCGAAAATGGATATGAAGTTGTAGGAGTAATAACTGCACCCGACAGGCCAGCTGGCAGAGGAAGAAAGCTACAAGAGTCAGCAGTAAAGCAATATGCTGTATCACAGGATATAAAAGTACTCCAACCAGAAAAACTGAAGAATCCTGAGTTTTTGGAAGAGCTTAAATCTCTTAACGCAAACCTACAAGTTGTAGTTGCTTTTCGTATGTTACCAGAGTTAGTTTGGGATATGCCAGAGTATGGAACATTTAATTTACATGGTTCACTCCTACCGCAATACCGAGGAGCTGCTCCAATTAATTGGGCTATAATAAATGGCGAAAAAGAAAGTGGAGTAACTACCTTTTTTATCGAGAAAGAAATTGATACGGGTAAAGTTCTTTTTCAAGAAAAAGTAGCTATTGAGCCAACTGATAATGCAGGAAGCTTACACGATAAATTAATGGTAGTTGGTGGAGAACTGGTTGTAAAAACGCTTAAAGCAATTGTTGAGGATGATTATTCAGAAACTTTGCAAGAACTTATGTTCACTGATGAAACAGAGCTAAAACCTGCTCATAAAATATTTAAACAAGATTGTAAAATTGATTGGAATAAGGATATGAGCAAAGTCAATAATTTTGTAAGAGGTTTATCTCCTTATCCTTGTGCTTGGACTGAGTTTAAAAAAGAGGAAGAATTACTCTCTACCAAAATATACGAATTAGAAATTCTTGATACCAATGAGCATGAGTTTAAAGTAGAGTCTGATAACAAGACATTTATCCATGTTTCAACTCCAAATGGAAAATTATCCATAATAGAATTTCAACCAGCAGGGAAAAGAAAAATGAAGGTTGTTGATTACCTAAAGGGGAACAAATTTGATGACTATTTTTTAAATAATTAAAGATTCCAAAAGGAAATTTGGTCCTGCTCTATTCCGTTAACCTTAGAAGGTGCAATGTCGTATTTGTACATGATGAGTTCTACAAACCTGTTTGTAGCAAAACCACTATTTGCTCCATTGTGTAAAATACCAAAATTACCAGTTCCACCATAATTTGCTATAGTATAAGGACTATTAAATTGTTGAATATTATTTCTTCTCATTATTGTATTAGTAGTCGTTCTTACACAAGTTATTGTGCTCCAAGTATTAATAGGATTAATAAAACTTCTAGGATTATTACAACATCTTCCTGGGTCAAAATATGCCCTTCCATTTGTCCAGTTTAAATGCGTATACCATCTATTTCCTCCAGCATTTGCTCCCCATGATATGTTATTATTACCTGTTGAATAAACAACACTAAATACAGTACCATTAACTCCTGCATTAGTCAATAAATTAATATCGGTAAAAACTGTTAACCTGGTATTTATTCCATTACCAAAAAAATAAGGTAAGGTATCATTAGGAATAAATTGAGGTTGGAATGCTAAAGTTGTTTGAATTGCGTTTCTACATAATGGGCTTTGGTCATACCAAATTGAGACAAAAACATTACTTCCACTTCTCCAAATATTAATAGAATCTTGATCAACAATACCAGTAGGTCCTGCACAAAAATCTTTCTCTGTATTATCGCTTGCTCTTCTTAATCTAATTATTGGTCCTTGATAATCATCATACAATTGACGCATGGAAAATGCAAAACTAATACTATCCAAAATACTGTCGTTACGAACATGAGTTAAGGTAGGAAACTGATTATAGTTAGCTATTTGTCCATAAATAGAATTTGAACACAAAACGAGAAATAAAAAAAGATACTTCATTTTTATTTTTTTAAATCTCCTGTTATATGAAAAACATCAGTAGAAGTAGCTATAATACCTGCTCCAGAATCCAATCCGGCAGTTTTAAAAGTAGAAAGTCTGTTTTTTACAGTTACCCCAGCTGCTCCTACTATTGTTACTTGTCCTGCACCAATTTGATAAACACTTATATTATACCCAATTGGTAATCCTACCGGGATAGTTAGTGTAACTGGTGTGGCACTATTAAATGTAATTACAGCTCCACTTTCTCCCAAGGAAATAGTATAATCTGCAGTTTTATTAACTACTCTCACATATTTTGGAGTTAGTAATTTTAACGATCCATCAGTAACACCAATATATTGTAAATCATTTACAGTATCCTTATACATATCACCTTCATTAGCTAATAAAGTAGAGTGAATAGTAGATATTTCTGTAGGGGTGTAGTATTGACTTTTAAGCGAATTAAAAGACAACAAGAAAACAAATAATAGAGTTATTTTAAGTCTAATCATGGTTTTATATAAATGTATAGAGCAAAGTTAAAATTTCTGTAACATTTTTTGGTAGCTGTAATTGCTTAAGTTTAATGTAAATCTAATTTGTTGAAAGTAATTGGCTCCGTTCAATGAATTTTTCAAATTATCAGTCTGAATTAATGGAAAGTAAATAGCTAAATCACCATTTAGCAATCTCAATCCTAATCCTGCATCAGCAACAGTAATTAATTTATTTCCATTATCAAATACTCCGTAATCAGCAAAAACACCTATTGGTCCCCAAGGCAATTCGGCATATAAATTTGCAGAAGCCATAAATGATTGAGAAAATCCAAAATCGCTAACAGTTTTAAATCCGCCATGGTTATCAATCCTTTGTTGTGCCCAAACTCCTTGTACTTCGTTACGCCCAAACATTAATTGCTCATAAAAAATATCTTGAGTCCCGTTTTGTCCACCTAATGCAAAACCATAATTAGGATTTGACCAATTAGTGTTGGTAATATTACTATTTAATAAATTTTGTCCAACAAAAACCCTCAATTCAATGTCTCTTTCCTTTTTAACTTTGTATGTAAACCTCTGTATTAAATCAAGATATATATTGGAATTAGAAATTCCTGAAAAAATTGGATCATCTAAAACATCAATTCTCAATTTAGAATTAAAAGTATATTTCCTCTTTTTAAAATTGAATCTATAATCTACAAAACCAC
>CALLII010000027.1 GCA_938009745.1 uncultured Flavobacteriales bacterium | reverse complement strand
AATCAAACATCCCGAGTAGGAAACACCCATATTGTAGACACCCTAATTTCATTAGGAGTTGATGTTATAAAAGTATTTTCTCCAGAACATGGTTTTAGAGGGCAAGCATCAGCAGGAGAGCTGGTTTCCAACTCCAAGGATATAAAAACAGGGCTGCCAATTGTGTCACTGTACGGAAAAAACAAAAAGCCAACCAAAGAGCAAATAGCTGATTTAGATATTGTTATTTTCGATATTCAAGATGTTGGAGCAAGGTTTTACACCTACATTTCTACATTACACTATGTATTGGAAGCAAGTGCCGAAAACAACAAAAAGGTATTGATTTTGGACCGACCAAATCCAAATGGGTTTTATATTGATGGGCCAGTTCTTGAACCAAAGTTTAGTTCTTTTGTTGGTATGCATCCAATTCCTGTAGTTCACGGATTAACTGTTGGTGAATTAGGAAACATGATTAATGGAGAAAAATGGCTTAAAAATGGAGTTCAATGTAACTTAGAAGTCATTAAATCTAAAAATTACTCTCACTCCGATTTTTATGAGCTACCAGTAGCTCCATCACCCAACTTGCCTAATATGTCTTCTATTTATTTATATCCTTCAATCTGTTTTTTCGAAGGAACTTCGGTAAGTGTTGGTCGAGGAACTGATTTACCATTTCAAGTAATTGGTTCACCATTTGTAGCTAAAACTACTTTCTCATTTGTACCACAACCAAATGAAGGCTCAAAATATCCAAAACACGAAGGAGATAGTTGTAATGGGTATGATTTAAGTATTTTTGGGTTGATGTATATCCGTAATACTGACGAATTGTATTTACATTGGTTAATTGGAATGAATCAAAAAACTAAAGGAAGTGATTTTATTACTCGCCCTAGTTTTTTCGATTTATTAGCTGGAACAGATGAATTCAGAAAACAACTAGTAGCTGGAGAAAAACCAGAAACTATCAGAGAAAGCTGGCAACCAGGACTTAAAGAATATCAAAAAATGAGAACAAAATACTTGTTGTATGATGATTTTGAAGTAAAAAAATAAAATCAAGGATTTAAAAGAAATAATTCTTGCTTTCTCTTAAGTATTCTTATTTTTGTTAGTATAACAACTAATCAAATCAGTTTACATGTCCAAACCTTCTATTCCTAAAGGAACGAGAGATTTTTTGCCTCACGAAATGAGACGAAGAAACTATATTTTTGATACCATAAAATCGGTATTTCAAAAATATGGCTACTTGCCTATTGAAACTCCTACAATGGAAAAGACCCAAACCTTAATGGGAAAGTATGGAGAAGAAGGAGATAGATTGATTTTTAGAGTTTTAAACTCTGGTGATTTTATAAAAAAATCAGATGATTCAGCATTTACTGAAGGTAATAATGTTCGTTTTGCTAATTCTGTTTCAGAAAAAGCCCTTCGTTACGACCTTACTGTTCCATTTGCAAGATTTGTAGTTCAAAACCAAAATGAATTAAGTTTTCCTTTCAAACGATACCAAATACAACCAGTTTGGAGAGCCGACAGACCACAAAGAGGAAGGTACAGAGAGTTTTACCAATGTGATGTAGATGTTGTTGGGAGTGACTCGTTATTATACGAAGTAGAATTAATCCAAATATTTGATGAAGTTTTAACAGGATTAAAACTGGATGACTTTACTATAAAAATCAATAACAGAAAGATATTGAGTGGATTGGCGGAAGTTGTAGGAGAAGCAGATAAGCTAATTCCGATAACTGTGGCAATTGATAAACTAGACAAAATAGGAGAGGAAGGAGTTGTAAAAGAACTGAGAGAAAGAGAAGTATCCGAATCTGCAATTGAAAAATTAAAACCTTTATTAACTATAAAAGGAAGTAACAAAGAGGTGTTAGAAGCAGTGATTTCAATAGTTTCAAGCTCCGAAATAGGAGCAAAGGGAATTGAAGAATTAACTTCTGTTCTTGGAATGATAGAAAAACTAGGTTTATCAAATGCAAAACTAGAATTTGATCCCTCTTTAGCTAGAGGATTAAACTACTACACAGGAGCAATATTTGAGGTAAAAGCGAATAACGTAAATATAGGAAGTATTTGTGGTGGAGGACGTTATGATGATTTAACTGGAATTTTCGGAATGAAAGATTTATCAGGAGTTGGAGTTTCTTTTGGTGCGGATAGAATTTATGATGTTTTGGAAGAATTGAAACTATTCCCAACAGAATTAGAAGCTTCTACTCAATTAATGTTTGCTAATTTTGGAGAAGAAGAAGCTTTTCAGTCAGCTATTTGGTTAAAGATGCTAAGAGATAATGGAATTGCCTCTGAGCTCTATCCTGATGGACATAAGCTAAAAAAACAAATGAATTATGCCAACAACAAAAACATCCCTTTTGTAGCGTTAGTTGGTGAAGACGAAATGAAAAACCAAGAGATTTTAGTTAAAAACATGGAAACAGGAGAACAAAATACGTATTCCATTGTTGAGCTAATCAAATTCTTTAATCAATCAGATTTTTAATAGTACATGGAGCATCATATTTCCTCAAAAACCATTACTCTATCTACGATAGAAGATGTAATGCAGAACAACAAGAAGTTAGTTTTATCTCAAGACTCTAAAGATAAGGTAATCAAATGCCGAGCGTATTTAGATAATAGAATGGCTTCGGGAGAAGAAGTTATTTATGGAATAAACACAGGTTTTGGTTCATTGTGTAACACAGTTGTTACCCCAGCAGAATTGGGTGAACTACAACACAACTTAGTAAAATCACATGCTTGTGGTTTGGGAGAAGAAATCCCTGAAGAGTTGGTGAAAATCATGCTCTTTTTAAAGATTCAAGGATTGTCTTATGGTCATTCTGGAATCTCAATGGATACTTTAGGTTTGTTAATAGAACTATTTAATAATCAAGTATATCCAATTGTTTATTCGCAAGGTTCTTTAGGTGCAAGTGGAGATTTAGCTCCTTTGGCACACATCTCTTTAACTTTAATTGGATTAGGTGAAGTTAACTACCAAGGAATGCGAAGAAACTCCATAGATGTATTGAACGAATTAGGTTTAAAACCTGTTCAGTTACAATCCAAAGAAGGATTAGCTTTATTAAACGGAACACAGTTTATGCAAGCGTTTGGAGTGTATATGCTAATTTATGCCAACAAGTATAAATCCATTGCAGATTTAGTAGCTTGTGTTTCTATTGAAGGATATCACGGGCACAAATCGCCTTTTAATCCTTTAATTCATCAAGTACGTAACCAAAAGGGACAAGCAGAAACTGCTAAGAATGTATTGAATTTCTTGGATGGAAGTGAAATTTTCCATGGAGAAAAAATGGACGTACAAGATCCTTATAGTTTCAGGTGTATTCCTCAAGTTCATGGGGCTTCCAAGGATATGATTAATTACGTTACAACTATTTTCGAAACAGAAATTAACTCCGTAACTGATAATCCAACTATTTTTCCTGACGAAGATTTAATTATCTCTGCAGGTAACTTTCATGGTCAACCATTAGCAATTACTCTAGATTCTTTGGCATTAGCTTTAGCCGAATTAGCAAGTATATCAGAAAGAAGGATATATAAACTGATAGCAGGAAATAGAAAGTTACCAGCATTTTTGGTTAAAAAACCAGGGCTTAATTCAGGGTTTATGATTCCTCAGTATACTGCAGCAAGTATTGTAAGTCAAAACAAGCAATTGTGTACACCTGCAGTTGTCGACACAATTGATTCATCTAACGGGCAAGAAGATCATGTAAGCATGGGAGCGAATGCAGCAACCAAGTGTTACAAAGTATTCGAAAACCTTGAGAAAGTATTGGGTATTGAGCTTTTAGCTGGGTTCCAAGCAATGGAATTTAGAAACGAACTGAAATCTTCTTTAGCTATTGAAAACCTAAAACAAGTTTACAGAGAGAAAATACCTTTTATAGAAAATGACATTGAAATGCATATTGAAATGAAAAAATCAATTGCATTTGTACAAACCCTTGTTAGAGTATGATAAAAGATTGTTACAAATTACTTAAAGAGATGGAGTATAGACCCCAATTATATGTAGGTGAGTGTTCTTTGAAAGCTATTAATCTTTTTATTGCGGGATATAACTTTTGTTTAAGTGAGTTTAAATTAATAAAACCTAATAATGAAATGGACCCGTTTTTTGATTGGGTTGCAAATAAATTAGGTTACTATGAATCAACAGCTGGATGGGTTAATATGATTAATAGATATACTATGGGATATAGTTCAGAAAGTAAATCTAATAGCTGGGAAGAGTTTTTAGAGATTAAAATGACGGATGAACAAAATTTAAAAGCAGTAAAATACTTTTACGAATTACTCGAAGTATATATTAAAGAAGATTAAATATGATGCCAAGAGTAACTAGTTTCGAAGAATATGTTAATCTTGAAGAATCATTTCAAGATGAACTGAATTGGTTGAGAGATTTACTTTTAAATACAGAATTAGAGGAAACAATAAAATGGTACATTCCAACCTATTGCTGGAAAAATAAGAATGTAGTCGGTTTGTTTAGAATGAAAGATGGAATATCAGTTTGGTTTCATCAAGGAGTATTTTTGACAGATACTTACAATTTGCTAATAAATGCAAATGAAGAGAAAACAAAGGGGATGAGAAGCATAAAGATTATGAAAGTAAATGATGTTTCTGAGGAGATTTTGAGAGATTATATCATTGAAGCAATCGAAAATCAAAAAGATGGTAAGGAAATTAAAATTGAAAAAGGGAAGGTAGTTGAGCCTCCTATTTTATTGATAGAAGCTCTTAAAAAAAACAATACTGTTCATCTTTTTGAGAAGTTTTCTCAAAGCAAACAAAATGAATTTAGTGAATATATACTAGGAGCAAAGAGAGAAGAAACAAAAATAAATAGACTAGAAAAAATAATTCCAATGATTGAAGAAGGCATTGGATTAAACGATAAATACAGAAAATAAAATGAGAGAAGTCATTGAAAAAGCTTGGGATAACCGAGAATTACTAAAAGATGAAGCAACAAGAAGCGCAATTGAAGCTGTAATAGAAGAGATTGACAAAGGAAGATTGAGAGTGGCAGAACCACTTGAAAATGGAGATTGGCAAGTGAACGAATGGGTTAAGAAAGCTGTTGTGATGTATTTTCCAATCCGTAAAATGGAAACTATTGAAATGGGACCACTTGAGTTTCATGATAAAATGGCACTTAAAAAGAATTATGCTGAATTGGGAGTAAGAGTTGTACCTCATGCAGTTGCAAGGTATGGAGCTTATTTATCCAAAGGAGTTATTTTAATGCCTTCTTATGTAAATATTGGAGCTTATGTAGACGAAGGAACAATGGTTGACACTTGGGCTACAGTTGGTTCTTGTGCACAAATTGGTAAAAACGTTCACTTAAGCGGAGGAGTAGGAATTGGAGGGGTTTTGGAACCACTTCAGGCAGCTCCAGTTATAATAGAAGATGGAGCTTTTATTGGTTCAAGATGTATTGTAGTGGAAGGTGTAAGAGTTGGAAAAGAAGCTGTACTTGGGGCAGGAGTTGTTTTGACAAAATCAACAAAAATAATTGATGTAACAGGAAGTGAACCAATTGAGTACAGAGGAGAAGTTCCTCCAAGAAAAGTCGTTATTCCTGGAACTTACCCAAAGAAATTCGGAGCTGGCGAATATCACGTTCCTTGTGCTTTAATTATAGGTGAAAGAAAAGCAAGTACTGATCTCAAAACATCATTGAATGATGCATTGAGAGATAATGAAGTAGCAGTATAAATTATTTAATCAAAAGCTATGTATACGTTTAGACGATTCACAAAAAAGCAGATGTTCCTTTGGACAATAAATGATATAATTTTCTTTTTTATTGTTTCTGCAATACCTGTCACTTTATATTTTTTTACTGGTTGGCATTGGATGGTGATCCCTTCATTACCAATAGCTTTGCTTGGTACGGCAGTAGCTTTTAATATCGGATTTAAGAATAGTAATGCTTATGAGAGAGGATGGGAAGCTCGAAAAATATGGGGGGGAATAGTTAATTATTCTAGGACTTTTACTGTTATGGTTTCTGATTATATAAGCGATTTACATTTAGAAGGCGATATTTCTGAAGAGGAATTAAAAGGCATTAAAAAGAGATTGATTTACCGTCACATTGCTTGGCTTACAGCATTAAGATATCAACTTAGAGTTCCAAAAGAGTGGGAACATTACGACCACAAGGATATCAATAAAATGAAAGTCAAAAAATTCTTTTCAGTAGATGAACATGATATTTCTATTAATACAGTTATTAATGAATATCTTTCTGAGGAAGAAATGAAAGATATACTGTCTCGAGTAAATCCTGCAACTAACTTAATTAAAAATCAATCGAAAGATATTTCGGAATTAAGAAAAAAAGGATTGTTGGACGATTTCAGACACATGGAATTCACTCGTGTTTTAGAAGAGTTTTATAATTTACAAGGAAAGTCCGAACGAATAAAAAACTATCCATTGCCAAGGCAGTACACCAGTGTTAGTTATTACTTCGTTATGCTGTTTACAATTCTAGTTCCTTTTGCAATGTTAGATGCTTTTGAGGTAGATGATGTTTCGCAAGTATATAATTGGAAAGTTTGGTTTGCCATTCCTTTTAGTATGATGGTTTCTTGGGTGTTTTTTACAATGGAAAAAATCGGGGACTATTCCGAAAATCCTTTTGAAGGAATTGGAAATGATGTGCCCATTACTTCTTTGGCCCGAACTATTGAAATTGACTTGAAAGATATGCTTGATGAAAAAGACTTACCTAACCCAATAAAGCCCAAAGGAGGGGTAGTCATTTAAGATGTTTGTTAAAGAAAATACCATGTTTGCAATTAAGGAGTATTTCTTTAATTCCTTGGTGGATTTATATCCAAAACAGGAAATAGAATCCTTCTTTCATATTTTGTGCGAACATTTTCTTGGATACAGCCGTTCACAAATCTCTTTATCTCTCAAAAAAACAATGAGCGAATCGGAATTATTGAAATTTCATTACGCTATCAAAGATTTAAAGAAATTCAAGCCAGTACAGTTCATTACAGGTTCTCAGTTTTTTTACGACAATGATTTTAAAGTATCGGAACATACTTTAATTCCTAGACCAGAAACCGAAGAATTAGTTGATTTAATAGTGAAAGAAAACACTAATTTTAATGGAAGAATTTTAGATATAGGTTCAGGTTCAGGAGCAATAGCGATATCTTTGGATAAAGCTCTTGAAAATTCCAAAGTAACAGCATTTGATGTTTCAAAAAAGGCTTTAGAAACAGCTGAATATAACAATTCGGCATTAAAAAGTAATGTTAATTTTCAATATCAAGATATATTAAAGCCAACTTATATCGGAGAAGCTTTTGATATTATAGCAAGCAACCCTCCATATGTATTAGAAAGTGAAAAAGAACTAATGCAAGCCAATGTGTTGGAATTTGAGCCTCATTTAGCTTTGTTTGTAGAAGATTCTGATCCTTTACTATTTTATAAAAGTATTGTTCAGTTTTGTAAATCCAAACTAAAATCTAATGGAAAATTATACTTCGAAATAAATGAAAAGTATGGAGTTGAAACAGCTAAGTTGTTAATTGATAATAATTTTAGTGGAGTGGAAGTAATTAAAGATATGCAAGGAAAAGACAGAATTGTAAAAGGAATTAAATTTGATTAATTTTATTCAAATGAAAAATACACTCTTAATTATAAGCTCGTTATTTTTATTCTCGCTTGCTAATAGTCAGTTTTATAAAAAACACGAAAACGATAAGATGAAGTTTTATGGAACTTTAGATTTAAGAAACTCCATTGTTTTTGAAGAAAACATAGGGTTTTATGGAGTTAAGTTAGGTGTTGGTAATAAGCGAGTTAGATTTGGATTAGGCTACCATGAATTATCTAAAAGTATTTTCAGTTTTCTTACTGAAGATAATCCTTTTTCACCCGTTAATTTTGATGAAAAATATTACTCTTACAGACATGTAAGTGTTTTTTTTGATCCTATTTTATATCAAAATCAAAGATGGGAACTATTATTTCCAATTCATGTTGGTTTGGGACCAATTAAAGCTTTTGTATATGACTCCATAGGTAATGAAAGACAAGTTATTTCAAGAGATTTTGTCCCCTCTTTTACCGTTTCTTTAAAAGCAAATTATAGAATCTTTAAATGGGTAGGTATTACAGGAGGAATTGGTGATAATTTTGTTTTTTTAGATGATTCTCAATTCGGAAAAGAATTTAATACCGTTTTTTACTCTTTTGGAATTAAGTTATTTTTTGATGAGTTTATAAATTTTGCAAAAGATAAAGAGTACAGAAAAAAATATTTATTCAAATATGATTTTATAGATGACTAACAGCAAACAAAGAATTGATGAGTTAACTAAATCATTACAAGAGTATAATTATCAATACTATGTAATGGATAATTCTCTTGTGTCTGATTTTGAATTTGACACTTTATTGAAAGAGCTTCAAGCGCTTGAAGAAAAATTCCCTGAGTTTGCCTCAGAAAACTCTCCAACAAAAAGAGTGGGAGGTGATGTAACTAAAAAGTTTGAGCAAGTGATTCACAGGTATCCTATGCTTTCTTTATCAAATAGTTACTCAAAAGAAGAGATTATTGATTTTGAAACCAGAATAAAAAAACTAACTAATGATGATATTGAATATGTGTGCGAACTCAAATATGATGGGGTAGCAATAGGTATTCAATACATTGATGGAAAATTTTATCAAGCAGTAACTCGAGGAGATGGAACTAAGGGAGAAAACGTGTCTACCAATGTTAAAACCATAAAATCTATTCCTTTAAAATTAAGAGGAGACTACCCTCAAGATTTTGAGATTAGAGGAGAAATATTTTTCCCTTTAAAAAACTTCGAAAGACTAAATAAAACAAGATTTGAAAATGACGAGCCATTGTATGCTAATCCTAGGAATACTGCATCAGGAACTCTTAAATCATTAGATTCTAGCATTGCGGCAGAAAGGGGTTTAGATTGTTTTTTGTACGGTATTTATGGAGAAAACATTGAAATTGACAATCACTTCGATTTAGTAAAAAAGGCCGGAGAATGGGGTTTCAAAATTCCAAAAGAGGAAACTAAATACATCAAGAAAACATCAAATATTGATGGTATTTTAGATTTTATAGATTTTTGGGATGTAGAAAGAAAAAACTTGCCGTTTGAGATTGATGGAGTTGTGATAAAGGTAAATAGTTACGACAATCAAAACAGATTAGGTTACACAGCTAAATCACCAAGATGGGCAATTTCTTATAAATTCAAAACAGAAAGAGTGAGTACGTTATTAGAAAAAGTAACGTACCAAGTTGGCAGAACCGGAGCAATTACTCCAGTTGCTAATTTAACTCCAGTTCAGTTAGGAGGAACCACTGTAAAGCGAGCATCTTTGCACAATGCAGATATTATAGAAAAACTCGAAGTAAGAGAAGGTGATACAGTATTTGTAGAAAAAGGAGGAGAAATAATTCCGAAAATTATATCAGTTGATATAGATAAACGACCATCAGACTCCAAACCATTTCATTACATAACTAATTGCCCTGATTGTGGTTCTCTACTTCAAAGGCAAGAAGGTGAAGCAAATCACTATTGTGTTAATGATACTGGATGTCCAGTTCAAATAACAGGTAGAATTCAGCATTATATTTCACGAAAAGCAATGAATATAGATGGATTAGGAACTGAAACCATTGAGGTTTTGTTTGAACAAGGCTTAATTAAAAATCCTGCCGACTTATATGAATTAACATTTGATCAATTAATTCCTATTGAAAGAATGGCTGAGAAATCAGTTAATAACATGTTGGCTGGAATAGAAGCTTCTAAACAAATTCCTTTTGAAAAAGTATTATTTGCACTCGGGATTAGGTTTGTTGGCGATACAGTAGCTAAAAAGCTTGCACGTCACTTTGTTAGTATAGAGGCTATTATGAATGCAGATTTTGAAACACTAATTGAAGTTGATGAAATAGGAGACAGAATAGCTCAAAGTTTAATTGAGTATTTTGGTATTCATGAAAATGTTGAGATGATAAATAGACTTAAATCTCACGGTTTACAATTCGAATTGGCTCATAACGAAGATGCTACTGATAAATTGAAAGGATTAGTATTTGTAGTTTCTGGAGTATTCGATAAATTCTCAAGAGACGAACTAAAAAAATCTATAGAAGATAATGGAGGTAAAGTTTCCAGCTCTATATCGGGTAAAACAAATTACTTAGTTGCTGGAGATAACATGGGCCCAGCAAAATTAAAAAAAGCAGAAAAGTTAGATGTAAAAATCATTTCTGAAACAGACTTTATAGCACTAATAGGCTAATTACCTGCTCATTCTCATCACCATTCTAAGTATGATTATTACGATTACAACTCCTCCCCAAATGTAATTTTTGTTAATAGAGTTTTTTTCTTTAGTCTTAAAGGTATTGAAAACAGCCCTTTGCTTATCGTTTAATTTAAGTTTTTCAAACCTAATTAATAAGTCTGTAAATAATTTAAAATCTATCTCATTAGAAGCCTTTGCACTTTTATAACTATCAGTTATTTTCAAGCTACAATTAATAATATTCGTTTTATCCTCTTCAATTTTAGGTGAGTTAAAATATTTAAAAATTACAATATTAACATAGCTCAAAAGCTCTTTTTTTATTACAAAAGCAAATTGTAATTTTTTCACATAATCTAAACCTGGTGCATTAAAACTAGACAAAGTTATAGTAGCTAATTCAGATTTAGATTTAATATATGGAACCAAAAAATCAATTATTTTATCTTTAGTTTCTTCATTACAGTACTTTGGAGCATTTAACAAAGCAACCATTTTTGCTTCTTTCTCACTGCCAACCACCTTCTCAAAAATTGAAACGAAAGCCTCATAATACTTAGGGCTTAACCAGTCTATAAATTCAGAACTAAATACTTCTGGTTTTGTAAGTTTAGTCATCAAGCTAATCTCTTTGTTTGATATTAATTTATTAAGATTAATGTCATTCTTTAATATTTGTTCAAAATCTTCCATAAGTTAAATCGTTATCTGAGTATAGTTTAGATGATGAAAATACTTCTATTTTAATAAAATGGAAATTTATTTGATTAAAAATAGGTGCAAGAATATTTACTTTGGTAATTTTAAACATTAATGAAATTAATTGACAACATAAAAGACAAACTGGGTCGAAGAAAAATTCAAAAAATTCTTAAATCCAAAAAACGCAACATTAGAGTAACTAATTTTGCAAATGCAAAGTCAATTGCAGTAATTTATCCTATTACTACTACCGATTATCAAGATTTCATTAATCAATATATTGATTATTTAAGAGGTGATATCGGATTCAAAAAAATTGTTTCTTTAGGTTATTACGAAGGAGCACAACTTCCTAATTTCATTGTAAATGAATCTTTTAAATATAAATATTTTACAAAAAAAGAATTGGACTTTTCTAGATTTGGAAACAGTAAAGATGTTCAAGAATTCTTGAAAGAAGACTTTGAAATACTTGTTGATTTAAGTAGAGATTTCGTAGTTCCAATTAAGCATATAGTTGCTAGTTCTGATGCAGGACTTAAAATCGGAAGACATTCAGCAGAAAACGAAGAGTTTTTTGATTTTATGGTAGAAATGAATAACTCATCACCTGTAAGTCATTTTATTAAAGAAGTAAACACGTTTTTAACTAAAGTAAAACCAAAATAATGAGCAAATTAAAAGGACTTGGAGTAGCTATGGTTACACCTTTCAAATCAAATAAAGAAATAGATTTTCCAGCTTTAGAAAAGCTAACCAATAAGCTAATTAATGGCGGATTAGATTACTTGGTAGTTATGGGGACAACTGGTGAGTCTGCAACCCTAAGTTTTATTGAGAAACAACAAGTTCTAGATTTTGTTTTAAAAATTAATAACAGCCGTTTACCAATAGTTTTTGGAATAGGAGGGAACGACACTTTAAAAATGGTTGATGATTACAATCAATTTAATTTAGAAGGTGTAGAAGCTATACTTTCTGCAAGTCCGTACTACAACAAACCAAGCCAAGAAGGAATTTACCAGCATTACAAGTATCTGTCTCAGAATATGAATCATGATATTATATTATACAATGTACCAGGAAGAACAGCCTCTAATATGACTGCAGAAACAACTGTAAGGTTAGCAAACGACTTCAAAAATATAGTAGCAATCAAAGAAGCTTCTGGAGATCTAGGTCAGGTAATGCACATCATTAATAATCGCCCTAATGGATTTTTACTTATTTCTGGGGATGATGCACTAACCTTACCAATGATTGCTTGTGGTGCCGAAGGATTAATCTCAGTTATAGCAAATTCTCATCCAGAAGAAACTAAAAATTTAGTAGCTAAATCAATGAGTAGAGATTATGATGCTTCAAGAAAATCACATTATAAGCTATTAAATTTAATTGACGGAATCTTTTCTGATGGAAATCCTGGAGGAGTTAAGGTACTTTTAAATGAACAAGGTGTCATGGAAAACGAGTTAAGACTACCTTTAGTCCCAGTTAATAAAACTCTGGAAGCTCAGTTAAGAAAGATGAACTAAAAAAAAGTGAAAATAATTAGAAAAAAAACACGAATTCTTTTGGAATCAAAATAGAGGTTTATATATTTGCACTCCGTTAGCGATTCAGTAGCTCAGTTGGTAGAGCAACGCCCTTTTAAGGCGTGGGTCCAGGGTTCGAATCCCTGCTGAATCACTTAAAGAAAAACCCTCTCAGACTTTATGTTTGAGAGGGTTTTTTGCTTTATCAATGTTAGGTGTAAAAAATAAGGGTAATACAATTAATTCCTTTTCAATGGAAAACAGACAGACGGAATGATTTGTTAAAAAAAAAGCCATTACTAAAAATAGTAATGGCTTTTTAAATTGAATACAAGAAATAATTAGTTTTTAATCACTCTATGAGTTGAATTAATACCATCAACAAGTGTTTTAACAATATAAAGTCCTGGTTCAAAATTTGCCAAGTCAACTGATTTTACATTCTGAAGAACCATTAAGCTTTTTCCTTCTAATGTGTAAACTTCAACTCTTTCAATTGCATTTTCAGAATCAAAGTTAATAATGTCATTAGTTGGATTAGGAAATAATGTTAATTTAGGTTTTGTTAATTCATTTGTACTAAGAGTTGCTGGATCTCCAAATACATTATCAAAGTAAATCGTATCATCTGCTGCACGTGCTGTAAAGTCAGGAAATACTACTAATTGATCATAAGTCATTCCTCCAATATGAGCAGAAAAGTCAAAAGTTAATTGTTCCCACTGGTTAATAACTGTATTCGCCACTTTAATTTCTCCTAACGAAGCCGAAGAAGCAGTTACTAATTTAATACCAACATCACTAATTTTGGTTTTGTACACCATAATTCTAATAATATTGTTGGAAGCAGTAATATTAAATGTTCCAATATCTGAACCATGCTGTGTTTCGCAACCTGCCCAAGGATTTCCGGTTTGCAATGCAGTAAATTTTGCTACTGTAGATGAAGTGTTAATTCCAGATGGATCGGGGTTTGCAACAATCTCTAAAGGTGGATTTGTTGTGTTTTCGAAAACAGTCCAAGTCCAACTTGCCCCAAATCCGCCAGGTTCAAAATCAACTGGAGCATTTTGTCCATAAGTTAGTGAAGATGCTAGGGCAAACAGCCCAATGAAGTAATTTTTTTTCATAATAATTTAATTTAATTAAAACTAAATTACGAAAAAAAGACTTATTGTACAAATTACTATAAGGGAGGTGTTGATTATAAAAAGATAATGTGCCCTGAGCGGGAGTCGAACCCGCACGTACATAGTACACACGCCCCTCAAGCGTGCCCGTCTACCAATTTCAGCACCAGGGCTAATTTCTTTTCAAAGATATAATATTGGTATCGTTCCTCCTAAGTCATTTGCCAAAAAGTCTAAAATCTTTTCTCTATTATCTAATATCTATTTTTTACCTTTGTTAAATGAATTTAGATTGGATAAAAAGTGATGAAAACTCTCTGATATATATTGGAGACACAATGTGCTCATGGTGTTATGGTTTTGCTCCAGAATTGGATAAGTTTAGTTCAAACCACCCAGAACTTAAGCTAAGAATGGTTCAAGGAGGATTAAGACCTTATGGAACTGAAAAGCTGAGTTCTATGGCCGATTTTCTTAAAAAACATTTTATTGAAATTGAAAAGCGAACTGGCCAACCATTTTCTTATGACATGTTTGATAACGAAGATTTTATTCTGGATACCGAACCAGCTTCTAGGGCAGTAGTTGTTGCAAGAATGTTGGATGCAAGTAAAGAATTAGCTTTTTTTAAAGCAGTACAAACAGCCTTTTATGTTGGCAACAAAAACACTAATTTAATTGGAACTTATACTGAAATTGCTAAAGAATTAGGTTTAGACACTAAAAAATATGCTGAGTTATTTGATAGCGAAGAAGCTAAATACAACACCAAAACAGATTTTCAGTTATCATCCGAAATGGGAGTAAAGGGATTTCCTTCAGTTGTACTTAAAATGAACGGACAATTTTTTATGATTTCTAATGGTTATCGTGAAGCAGCTGATTTAGAAACTGTGTATGAAAATGTTCAAAAAGAATTAGCTCAATAATAATGGAAGAGGAAATAAACAAAGAGCCTTTGTCTCAAGAAGAAATTGATACTTGTATTGCTACTTTATCTAGTTTATTAGAGGATACCAATCAATTATTTGAACTCTCACAAGAGAAGCGTAAGGCATTAATGATGGCTGCTGGTAAATTATCTCGTCCAGATAAAGAAGAGCAGGATAGGAGAGTGAAAGATGCCAAAAAAGCTGCTCAAAGAAAGAAAAGAGAACGAGAAAAGCACGCCAGAAAAAATACTGGAATAAGAAGTGCCCGTGAAGCTTCTGTTTTTGTTGCACCAAAAATGCTCGAGAACATTTCTACTAAAAGCAGAGGAACGCTAGAAAGCCCAAGAAACTGCTACGTATGTAAAGATGAGTTTACTAATCTGCATCATTTTTACGATACCATGTGCGAATCCTGTGGTGATTTTAATTATGCTAAGCGTTTTCAAACTGCCGATTTAACTGATCAAGTAGCAATAGTTACTGGTTCTAGATTAAAAATAGGGTATCACATTACTTTAATATTATTGCGTTCTGGTGCCGAAGTTGTGGCTACAACTCGTTTCCCTGTTGATTCTGCAATGAGATTTGCCAAAGAAGACGATTACCAAGAATGGGGACACAGATTACACATTCACGGATTAGACTTAAGGCATATTCCAAGTGTGGAGATTTTCTGCAATTTTATTGAATCTAAGTTTAAGCGATTAGATATTTTAATAAACAATGCTGCACAAACAGTTAGAAGGCCAGCAGGTTTTTACTCGCATATGATGGAGTACGAAGAAAAACCTTTTGATCAATTACCCGAAAAAGCTCAGGAATTATTAAAAGATCATAAAAGTTGTTTGGATGAATTGAATGCTTTTTCTGAGAAAACAATGGATAATAAAAATTTACCTGTTTCTTGGCACAGTAACCGACCTGGAATAGGAATTAGTGCTTCCGCAAAGTTATCGCAAATACCTTATAGTTTCGATAATGCCATTGCAAGTAAAGAAGTATTTCCTGAAGGAGAATTAGATGCAGATTTACAACAAGTAGATTTAAGAAAAACCAACAGTTGGAGATTGAAATTAGGAGAAATTGAGACTTTAGAGATGGTAGAAGTGCAGTTAGTAAATGCTGTAGCACCATTTGTTTTGTGTAACCGTTTATCTAATCTAATGCGTAAGGAGAACACTGGTAAAAAACACATTATCAATGTTTCAGCTATGGAAGGAAAATTCCATACGTTTCATAAAATATCGCGTCATCCTCATACTAACATGGCAAAAGCTGCACTTAATATGATGACTCATACTTCGGCAAGTGAATTTGGTAAAGATGGTGTATTTATGA
>CALLII010000026.1 GCA_938009745.1 uncultured Flavobacteriales bacterium | reverse complement strand
ACAGAAACTCAATGGAAAGAGATTTTAACTGATCAAGAGTATTATGTTTTAAGAGAAAAAGGAACAGAAAGAGCCTTTACTGGAAGTTTATTAGATAACAAACGAAAAGGAACTTATGTGTGTTCGGGTTGTGCAACTCCATTATATAAATCAGAAACAAAGTTTAAATCGGGTACAGGATGGCCTTCTTTTTATGATATTATTGAGGATAATGTATTGAATGTAGAAGATAATTCATACGGAATGAAAAGAACAGAAGTAGTTTGTGCTACTTGCAAAGGACACCAAGGTCATGTTTTTAATGATGGACCAAAACCAACAGGTTTAAGATATTGTATTAATTCTGTTTCTATAAAATTTATTGAAGATTAATATATGGGTGCAGTTTCTATTGATTCTTTAAAAAAGAAATTAAATGAGTGTTTACCAGGAATGGATGCTCATTTAAAAATGACTCCTTATCGCAGATTAACCAAAGTAATTCCTGATGATAGGAGAGAAGGAGCAGTGCTTTTATTGTTGTATGAGAAAGAAGGAGAATTGTTTTTTCCATTAATACAAAGAGCTGAATACAAAGGGGTTCATAGTAATCAAATAAGTTTTCCTGGAGGTAAAGTTGAAGCTGATGACGACACATTATTACAAACAGCAATTCGTGAAACGGAAGAAGAAATAGGTGTTTCTAGAACTTTAATTAAAAATTTAGGAGCGATTTCAGAGCTTTACATCCCTCCAAGTAACTTTATGGTTTCTCCATTTGTTGGCTATATTTCAAATGAACCAAGTTTTGTAAAAGAGGAAAGAGAAGTGAAAGAAATATTAGAAATTTCACTTTCAGAATTTTTAGAGAATTCATCCATAAAAGAAACGGAAGTAATTGTTGGTGATGGTATGAAATTAAAAACTCCTTATTTTGAATTAAACGGGAAAGTAGTTTGGGGCGCTACTGCAGCAATTCTTCAAGAATTTAAAGAGCTTTGTGAAGGAATTTTTGATTCCAAATAACTAGTTTAAGTTTTTTAATAAATACTTAAACATTTTTATCAAATAACACCCTTAAAAAATTGCATTTCTACTCCACTTTTTTCTATATTCGCAAAGCATTACAAAAATGCGAGAAGGAACGATTTTAAAAAGAAAAAAAACACAAAAACTATGAGTGAAACAGCTAAATTCATTTTAAACGGAGAGACTTATGAATTCCCAGTAACTGAGGGTTCAGAAAATGAAAAAGGTATTGATATATCTAAATTAAGAGGTCAATCTGGATATGTAACATTAGATCCAGGATACAAAAACACAGGTGCAACTGAAAGTGGTATTACGTTTTTGGATGGAGAAAAAGGAATATTAAGTTACAGAGGATATTCGATAGAAGAATTAGCTGAAAAGTCTACTTTTTTAGAAGTAGCCTATTTACTTATTGAAGGTGAATTGCCAAACAAAGAGCAATTAGAATCTTTTAACGAAAACATCAGAAAACACACTTTAGTAGCTGAAGACATGAGAAAGTTTTATCAAGCTTTTCCTCATCATGCGCACCCAATGGGAGTTCTTGGTTCTTTAGTTAACTCGTTATCTTCTTTTTACCCAGAGTCACAAGATCCTAATAGAGGAGAAGATGCTGTAGATTTAACTATTTACAGATTAATAGCAAAGATACCTACATTGGCTGCTTGGTCGCACAAAAATGCTCAAAGGCACCCAGTAGTTTACCCTAAAAATGAATTGAACTACAGTGAAAACTTTTTACAGATGATGTTCTCTGTTCCTTCTGAAGATTACAAAATCGATCCAGTTGTAGCTAAAGCATTAGATTTATTATTCATCTTACATGCTGATCACGAACAAAACTGTTCTGCATCTACAGTAAGAATCGTAGGTTCTTCTCAAGCAAACTTATACACTTCTATCTCTGCAGGGATTTCTGCACTTTGGGGGCCACTTCATGGTGGAGCAAACCAAGCGGTAATTGAAATGCTTGAAGACATCAAAAATGATGGTGGAGATGTAACTAAATATCTAGATAAAGCTAAAGACAAAAACGATCCTTTCAGATTAATGGGGTTTGGACATAGAGTTTATAAAAACTTTGATCCAAGAGCTCGTATTATTAAAAAGGCTTGTGATGATGTATTAGACGCTTTAGGAATTGATGATCCAGTTTTAGATATCGCTAAGAAATTAGAGGCAGCTGCATTAGAAGATCCTTATTTTGTTGACAGAAAATTATATCCTAACGTAGATTTTTACTCAGGAATTATATACAGAGCAATAGGAATACCTACTGAAATGTTTACAGTAATGTTTGCAATTGGAAGATTACCAGGATGGATTGCACAGTGGAAAGAAATGATTGAAACTAAACAACCAATTGGTCGTCCAAGACAGATTTATACTGGAGCTAATGCTCGTAATTATGTTGAATTGAATAAAAGATAATCATGCAAAAAGTAGTATTACTTGTTGGAGTATTTCTTTTAACCATTATTATATCATGTAGTAATAATGTAAAGCCCGAGACTAAAGCAAAAGAGCCTATGTCAATGGAGGAAATTGTAAAAGCTCATACACAAGAATATTGTAAATGTATGGAGCCGCTTCAGCCATTTGTAGATAGAGTAAATCAATCACAAGACTCAATGGCTATGTCTGAATATAACATGGCCCAACAGAGGTTCAAAAGCTGTTTTGATCCCAGAGATGAAAAGAAAGCTTACAGAGATGGGTTATCATCAGAAGATAAAAATAAGCAGAAAGAATTATTTAATAGGTATCGACAAGAACTTTGTCCAAACTTTTAAAAACAAAAAAGACCTTCATTTATGAAGGTCTTTTTTGTTTTAGTCATTTAATTGTCCGGGTATAAATCTTTGTTCTTTCTTCAGCTTTTTCTTTAAGTCAAAGAATGTTTTGTCAATAGAAATGTAATCTCCATTAGGTGCTGGTCCACTTGCTGGTGCACTTACAATTTTCCCTTCATCATCTAATAATACATATTGGGGAGCATTAAATACTTCGTAGTTATCCAATAAATTGGCATCTCCACCATAGTATAACATTGTCCAATCGTAATCAGGATGGGAGGCAATAAAATTATTGAATTTAGATGCTTTACTATCTATGTTAATACTTACAAACTCAACAATATCTCCATACTCTTCTTTCATGGTTTTAAACAATTCCATTTCTGCTTGGCTATCTTTATTCCAAACCGCCCAAAAATTAATATAGACGTATTTTCCTTTAAATGATTCTAAAGTTACACGTTCTCCGTTTTTGTCTACTAGTTCAAATGGAAATGCTTGTGTTCCTGGCTGAAGCCTAATAAGCTTGTTTGTTACGTTAGTAATTAAAGTTTTAAGTTCAGGAGTTGTAGTAACTGATTTTAATTCTTGCAATACATCAATCATTGCATTAGGGTCATACTGTTCGTAATAAAATAAAGTATAAAGATTTTCTGCAACTACCAATTCTCTTACAGTTTTCATTTTAAAAAAGTAATCTTTACTTAGCATTGTATCCATACTTACATAACTAGGTGAAGTTGTCAAAGAAGTATTGATTGCAATTCCAGTTTTACCCATTTGATTCTTGAGAGCTTTTTCATAAAAGTTCATCAAAAACTTCATCTGTACAGGATGCTGGTAATCTATCTTCCTGTTAATGATGTATTTATTGTAAACACTAATCTTATTTATTTTTTGGTAAGATGAAGGAGCTACCAATTCCATATCAGCAATGCTGTAGGTAACATATTTTTCGAAAAAGGTGTTTTTAACAGTTCTAAAGGTATCCAACATAGCTCTTCTAAAAGTATCTAGTTTAGAGTGAAATAACTTAGTTCCAACTTTGTATCTATTATCAACAAGGAATTGGTCGTAGTTTCTATCGAACTCCATTATAAAACCATTAATATCATTTTCTGGTATAGTTTTAAAAACCAAATTCACGCTATTCCTAGTAAGCTTGTATGTTCCATCCTCAGAAATAGGAGGGAAGTAAACCGAATACTCTTGGCTTGGATCTAAATAAATAATACCTATTAAGTAATCAATTTGGATAATAGCTTGTTTTGTATTCTTTAAATCGATATTGAAATTAAACTTTCCCTCTTCATCAATTTCAGTTGAGCTTATTATTTTAAAATCTTTAGTAATATAATCAGCATACTCAACTAAGTTTGCGGTTTTACCTGCAAAAGAAGCTATTGTATATCCTTTAATCTCAGTAGCTTTTAATGAAAAAATACTCCCTAAAAGAAGAACAATTAATAATATGGTTTTGTTTTTATTCATTATTTAATAATTAGGCTATCTGGCAAAAACTGAGTTGCATCTCCCTTATTTTTAAGTATATCACGAATTATAGACGAACTTATTGCAGATAGTTCGGCAGAAGTAATTAAAAACACAGTTTCTAGTTCTGGTTGTAAATCTCTATTTATTTGAGCAATAGCTCTTTCAAACTCAAAATCTGCAGAGGTTCTTAGTCCTCTAAGCATAAAGTTCGCTTCACTTTTTTTGCAATAATCGGTTGTTAATCCTTCATAACTCTCCACTTTTACTCTTGGTTCATTAGCAAATGTTTGTCTTATAAAGTCCATTCTCTGTTCCAAGGAATACATATATTTCTTGGTAGAGTTAGTTCCAATAGCAATAATGATTTCATCAAATAGCTCCAGCCCACGTAGTACAAGTGCTTCGTGACCTTTGGTAATTGGATCAAATGACCCTGGAAAAATAGCTTTTTTCATCAGTAAATTTTTAACGCATTGTGATATGCAATAGTCTTGCCAAACTTACGAAAAATAGCTCAATGGGTTTCAAATCTATTTATATTCAGTTTTTAGTTGTGACTTTTTAGTTTAAGCTAGTGCCAGTTGAGTTCAATATTTTTTAATACCTTAGAATCATGGATTTATCTATTTTCGCCATATTTGTTGTCTTTGTAATACTTGTGCTTTTCACACTAATTACTTACAAACCTTTTAAAGTAGAAGTAAGTGAGTACATGATTTCAGTTCCTAATCGTAAGATTTATTACCAATGGAAAGAGATTGAAAAAATTACTATCATATTTCCTCAAAGTCAATTATCAAAACCAAGATTGCCCTTACATTTAATACAAACTAATTTTGAAGAAAATCACAGCTTTATTGTGACTCCTAAGAATGGAAAGATATTGAGTTTCAAAAGATCTCAAGTCATAAAACCACACCCAACATTAAATATTGATTCAGTTAATGAATTGATTGAAAGAAAGAAAATAGAATATAAGATTTAAATTAACTTTGATTAATGAATTTAAAAACCGAAATAAAATTACCAGATTATCCATTTGCAGTCTCTCATCTAGATAGTATTGTAAGTTTTGGCTCATGTTTTTCTGAGAATATTGGTGCAAAACTGAAAGAGAATAAGTTTGATGTGAATGTAAATCCTTACGGAATTTTATTTAATCCTATCTCTGTAACTAAAGCTATGGAAGAATGTATTGATAACAAACACTACACAGAATCGGATTTAAAAGAAAATAACGAAATTCACTTTAGTTTCAATCACCACAGTAAGTTCTCGGGATTGGATAAACAACAAGTTATCGATTCGATAAACACAAGTATTACTGAAGCAAATTCATATTTAACCTCTGCCAAAGTACTCATAATCACTTTTGGCACTGCTTGGGTGTATCGATTAAAAGACACGAACGAAGTTGTAGCTAATTGCTATAAACTGCCTAATTCGCTTTTTTCTAAGGAATTACTTTCCATAAAGGAAATTACCAAAGAAGTATCTAAAACTATAAAAAAGCTAAAAGCAATAAACCCTTCAGTTATTATAATTACAACAATTAGCCCAGTGCGCCATTGGAAAGATGGAGTAGTGGAGAACCAACAAAGTAAAGCCACTTTGCATTTGGCACTAAAGGAAATTAATGAATCGATTGATGATTCGGTTTACTTCCCATCTAATGAAATAATGTTAGACGAATTAAGAGATTACCGTTTTTATGCAAACGATATGCTTCATCCTTCAGAGTTAGCTATAAATTATATCTGGGAGAAATTTACAGACTCATTCTTTTCAAAAGAAACCAAAGAATTGAACAAGAGAATAACTCAAATAAATAGAGAGAAAAATCACAAACCATTTAATCCTGAGAGCAAAGAATTTATAGAGTTCTCTAAGCAATTAGTTGAAAAGGAAAACCAATTATATAAAGATTTTCCTTATTTAAAAGAGAGATGAACTCTATTTCAAATACTTCTCCAACAAATCAGAAACAGTTGTAGAATCTGTACTCGAAGCAATTTCAGCTAAAGTAGATTCTTCCAATTCTTCTTTTACTTTATTTTCCACAGCAATCAATGGTTTTTCGTCTGGTGGTTCAGGGAAAAGGTTTTGTTCTTTAAATAATCTTCTTGTAACAACAGCTACTTCATGAGCTCCTTTGTAATTCTTTTTTTGCTCCAATAAATAGGACAAAGCAATTAATCCATAGGCATCATCTGGTTTCATTCCGTTATCTTCTCTTAGCTCGTAATACCTTTTAATTAATGAGTTAGCCTCTTTATAATCTCCTTTGGCTGTAGAAACAAATGATTTATTAAAATGATCAATCGTGTACATTCCCATTGAACCTAATTCTTTGCTAATACTCATACTTTCATCATAAAAGCTTTCGGCTTTGTTCATGTTACCAACCAATCGCCACATTTCTGCATTCATATGAGCTCGGTACATCAACCAACTTTTATCTCCCGATTTAGCTGATAATTTTACTAATTCTTCGCTCAATTCAGTTAATCTAGTTGTGTCTAATTTCCTTTGGGCATTTCTGCACATAGAAGTTAAAGCTTTACCAATTAGTGTATCGTTTTCAGTTTCTCTTCCAATTGCTAATACTTCTTCAGCAAGTTTTATTGATTCTTCGTCTTTCCCTTCTTTAAAGAGCTGATAAGCTTCTTTTAGTTTTTCTTTTGGAGAAAGTTCTGGTTTTGACTCTTCAGTTATTGGTTCTGCTGGTTTTTCTGGTTGAGAAGTGCAGCTTGTTAAAAGTGTAGTAGTTAATACTAGAAATATTATGTTTTTCATTTTAATATGGTTTGATTTGAGTTTATTTTTTTTCCTATCATAATGGCAGCCCAATCAGAACCATGATGAGATCTTCCAAATATCTTAATATAAGAAAATTCATCTTCCCATTTAATCAGAGGACCATATTCATAACTTTCATAATCAGGATTTCCAAGTTCTTTTTTTAACTTTTCAAATAAAGAGGGAACGTCTTCTAAATTTAAATTTTGACCGAAATGGTTAAGATTGTTAGAATTGAAATTTTTCCTTTCAGTGTCAAATGGGGATGATAAACCAAGTGGGATACTATTAAATACTATTACATCTCCAATATATAACTTTTCAACTTCTCCAGTATCATTGATTATATGGCTGTCAGCCTTAGAATAACTTCTATAATCAGTTATAGGTTTACCCCATTCAAGTAACTTTCCACTTGATTCTAATTTTAAGCCTAATTTCAAATCTTCGAAAATAGTAATTCTATTATTTTCTGTATTATTATTACAAGATGATAAAATCATAGTAAGGTAAAATAGTGTAATGAATTTACTTTTAATTAACATTCTTGATGTCTGTGTTTTAATTCTTTTCAAATATACCAAGTTTGTGTTTTGAAAAGTTAAGAAAGCTATTTAATTATCAAATTATTAAAATTTAAATCATTCAAATCTATTTATAGAATATTGACTATTAAAAATCTCCCATTTCCCCTTGTATTTAAACAAAATTCATTACTTTTGCAATCCGTTTAGGAAACCTAGTCAGCACAAGGAAATTTTAATTATTAATTATAAACCCTCTCGCAATTGCTGAATACCGAGATACAAAATAAAGCATATGTCTGAAAATACAGAAGACAAAGCAGCTGAATCTACACCAGAAACAGTTGAAAATCAAGTAGAAGCGACAACAGAAAACACAGAAGTGGAAGCTACTGAAGAAGTAGTTGAATCAACTGAAAAAATCGTTAAGAAAGATGTTACTACAAAAGAAATTGTAGAAACTGAAGCTGATGATGAAGTAAAAGAAATTGTTGCTGAAAGAAAACAAGAAGAAGAAAAAATTGATTTAGAAAATTTTGACTGGGATATGTACGCAGCAGGCGAAACATATTCAGCTGAAGAAACTAAAGCAATTGAAGCTAAGTACGAAGGAACTCTTAAATCAATTAAAAATAAAGAACTGGTAACAGGGAAAGTATTATCAATTGGAGAAAGAGAAGTAGTAATTAACCTAGATTATAAATCTGAAGGTGTTGTTGCTATTAACGAATTTAGATATAATCCAGATTTAGCGATTGGTGATGAAGTTGAATTAATTGTTGAAAAACTTGAAAACAAGAAAGGACAATTAGAGGTTTCTCACAAAATTGCAAGAATTCACAGAGCTTGGTTAAAAGTAAATGAGTGTCTTGAAACTGGAGAAATTATTACTGGTAGAGTTAAATCAAGAACTAAAGGTGGACTTATTGCTGATGTTTTTGGAATTGAAGCTTTCTTACCAGGTTCACAAATTGATGTGAAGCCAATTAGAGATTATGATGAGTTTGTAGGAAAGAACATGGAATTCAAAGTGGTAAAAATTAACCACGAATTCAAAAATGTTGTTGTATCTCACAAAGCGCTTATCGAAGCAGAATTGGAAGAGCAGAAAAAACAAATTATGTCTGGTCTTGAAAAAGGACAGGTATTACAAGGTATCGTGAAAAACGTTACTTCTTACGGAGTATTTGTTGATCTTGGAGGTGTAGATGGATTAATCCACATTACTGATCTTTCTTGGAAGAGAATTAAGCATCCAGAAGAGATTGTAACTCTTGATGAGAAAATCAATGTAGTTATCCTTGACTTTAATGACGACAAGAAGAGAATTGCTCTTGGATTGAAACAATTAGAGAAACATCCATGGGATTCATTAGATGAAAAAATGGCTGTAGGAGACAAAGTAAAAGGTAAAGTTGTAGTAATGGCTGATTACGGAGCATTTGTAGAAATTGCTGACGGAGTTGAAGGTCTTATTCACGTATCTGAAATGTCTTGGTCACAACACTTGAGATCTGCACAAGATTTCGTAAACGTAGGTGACGAAATAGAAGCACAAGTATTAACTCTTGATAGAGAGGAAAGAAAAATGTCATTAGGTGTAAAACAACTTTCTCCAGATCCATGGGAAGGTATTGCAACTAAATATCCAGTAGGATCTGAGCACAAATCAACTGTAAGAAACTTCACAAACTTTGGAGTATTTACTGAGCTTGAGCCAGGAATTGACGGATTAATTCATGTTTCTGATTTATCATGGAACAAAAAAGTGAAGCACCCATCAGAATTCTGTAACGTAGGAGACGAATTACAAGTAGTTGTAATGGAGCTTGATGTTGAGAACAGAAAACTATCATTAGGACACAAGCAACTAGAAGAGAAGCCATGGGAGCAGTTTGAATCTGTATTTGTTGAAGGATCAACTCACCAAGGAACTGTTATTAAAGTAGAAGCTAAATCTGGAGCTGTAGTTTCATTGCCTTACGGTATTGAAGGATATGCACCAGCACGTCACTTAAAGAAAGAAGATGGTGAAAGAGCTAAACTTGATGAAGTTTTGGATTTTGTAGTATTAGAATTTGATAACGCTACAGGAAAAATTATCCTTTCTCACACAAGAACTTTTGAAGAAGAGCAAGAAAAAGAAGCTAAGAAGACAAAAGCAGAAACTAGCAAGCAAATGAAAAAAATGAGTAATAGTCCAAAATCTACTTTAGGAGATATGGATGCATTACAAAGTTTAAAAGACAAATTAGAAGGGAAATAAAATCCTAACTTATTTTAGAATTACTAAAAACTCTCAGGATTATTCCTGAGAGTTTTTTTTTGTTAACTTTGCTCGATTAATAATTGTAGCATTTAACTGATACCAACAAATTTAAATGAGTTTACAAGAGAGAGAAATACTCAATGAAGCAGAAGTAGACATTCTTATTTCAAGAATGACACGTCAATTAATCGAAAATCACAACTTATTCGAAAACTCTATACTTATTGGTGTGCAACCAAGAGGAATTTATGTGGCTAATAGATTAAAGAAAAAACTTAAGGAGTTAAGTGGGATTGAGGTTACTACTGGAGCAATTGATACTACTTTTTTTAGAGATGATTTTAGAAGAAAGGACAAACCACTTTTACCAAGCGTAAATAATATTGATTTTTCAATAGAGTCTAAAAAGATAATATTGACTGATGATGTATTGTTTTCAGGAAGAACTGTGAGAGCAGCAATGGATGCATTAATGACCTACGGAAGACCTTCTTCTATTGAATTATTGGTTTTGGTTGACAGAAGATTTTCAAGAAACCTGCCAATAGAAGCGAATTATGTAGGTAAATACATTGATACGCTTTCCAATGAAAGAGTAGAGGTGATGTGGAAAGAAACAGAAAATATTGACAAAGTAATATTGGTAAAAAAATGAACACATTAAGTACAAAACATCTACTTGGAATCGAATCTCTTTCACCTGAAGATATTCAGTTGATTTTTGAAGTAGCTGATAACTTTAAAGATGTAATTAACCGACCAATAAAAAAAGTTCCCACACTTAGGGACATAACCATAGCTAATTTATTTTTCGAGAACTCCACTAGAACAAAGCTTTCGTTCGAATTAGCAGAAAAAAGACTTTCGGCAGATGTTGTAAACTTTTCTGCAGCAAGTTCAAGTGTAAAAAAAGGAGAAACACTAATTGATACAGTAAATAACATCCTTGCCATGAAAGTGGATATGGTTGTGATGAGGCATCCCAGCCCAGGAGCAGCTGTGTTTCTATCTAAGGAAGTAGATTCAGTAATTATAAATGCAGGTGATGGAACTCACGAACATCCAACTCAAGCTCTTTTAGACGCTTATTCAATACGAGAGAAGCTTGGAGATGTAAAAGGTAAAAAAGTTGTAATAGTTGGGGATATATTGCACTCAAGAGTAGCACTATCTAACATCCATTGTCTTAAGAAGCTTGGTGCAGAAGTAAAAGTTTGTGGTCCATTAACATTAATGCCAAAGTATATTGAAAGCCTAGGAGTAGAGGTAGAGACTAACTTGAAAAAAGCCTTAGAATGGTGTGATGTAGCCAATATGCTAAGAATACAGCACGAAAGGCAAGAAATAAAACATTTCCCTTCTCTTAAAGAATACACGCTTCAGTATGGGTTAACAACCGAGTTATTAAACTCAATAGATAAAGATATCGTGATAATGCACCCCGGACCAATTAATCGTGGGGTAGAAATATCAAGTGAAATAGCAGACTCTAAAAATGCAATAATTTTAAATCAAGTAGAGAACGGAGTGGCTATAAGAATGGCCGTAATTTATCTTTTAGCTGGAAAAATTTAATATTGGAATTTTTAAATTATTGAGTATATTGTATTGAAATTTAACAACACTATAACAGTATACGGATAATGGAAATTACAAAAGAAAAGAAGGCATTTTATAACTTATTGAAAATTAGCTCAGAAAAACTTGATAGTACTTTAGCTCCAAATTTAAAAGCAGAATTTGTTTTACTTAACAAAAACGGAGAGAAGAACATTTTGGTTGATTTATCAGCAGTAAAGTATTGTGATTCATCAGGATTAAGTGCTCTTTTAGTAGGTAATAGATTGTGTAATGAATTAGATGGTAAATTTGTAATTAATTCACCACAGGAAATGGTTGAAAAAATCATAAAAATATCCCAATTAGATAAAGTTTTAAATATTTCTAAAGATTTAGAAGAAGGCGAAAGCATTCTGGCGTAATTATTGAGCACTTTAAAGAAAATTACTATTATGAAAAAATTATTATTTCCACTTGTTTTTTTCTTTTCTGTTTTAGGTTATTCTCAATCTTGTGTAGTTGATACTGCTGCTCTTAATGCTTATATAGCACCAAGTAGTTGGGGAGTTATGCCAGATACAATTGACAATTTGCCACCAGCATTTATTAATGTTCAGTATGATACATTTTTATCGTTCAAGCTTCCAATGTTTGCTAATGAGTTGGATCCAACTTTACCGGCAGTACAGCTAGATAATTTAAAATTATTGAATATTACAGGATTACCAGCTGGTATCACTTTTACTAGCGGAACATCAACCACCGACAGTGTTTATTGTAACACTTCTAATTGCACATGGAATGCAGGAACTACAGGTTGTGTAAGGTTTATAGGAACACCATCTGTAACTGGAGTATTTCCTTTGATTATTACATTAGAAGGTACTACAATCGGAGGTCCACTAGCTCAAACAGGTACTGGAGACATTAATGGATATAAGTTAAGCATTGCTTTTTTAAGTATTGAAAAAAATACTGCTAACAATATTGAACTAAATCAAAATTCTCCTAATCCATTCTCAAACTTTACTAAAATTAATTTCAGTAGTTCTAGAGTAACAACAGGTAAGTTTTACGTAATGAACTTATTAGGAGAAAGAGTTTTTGAAAGCGATATTAATGCCAAAGAAGGAATAAACACAATTAACTTTGATGGTACTGATTTAAAGAAAGGAATGTATTTATACTCGATCGAAATAGATGGAATTAAAATGACTAAAAGAATGGTTATTCAGAAATAACGATATCAAAATCACTTAATAAGCCTGCTAATTCTCTTTTGGAAAAGCGGGCTTTTTTTATGTTGTTTTTCGAAGGATTTAAAGTGTATCCAAATGAGGATTGAAAATCAACTTTTTCTAGATTAGAATTTTCAAACTTTGAAACTGTTAAATCACATTCATCAAAAACGGATTCTTTTAAATTAGCTTCAGTAAAATCAACCTCTTGAATACTTGATTTGATGAATTTTGTTTTAGGAATTTTTAACTGATAAAATGAAGAATAATTTAAATTACATTCTTCAAAACTAAGCTTTAAGAGAAAAGGATTCACAGATTCGAAATGAATTCCAATAAGCTTACATGACTTAAATATTACACCCTTGAAAGAAGTGCTAGAAACATCATTATTACTTAGGTTACAAGCTAAAAATGCACAATCTATAAATTCGAAACTGTTGAGATTTTGTTTGCTTAAATCACAATTTTCAAAAGTACATTCCTTGTAAACAGCTCGTTTAAGTGTGCTTAATCCGGTATGTTTCTCATTAATGACTTCATTCATTCTTTAATATTTTTTTTACAATTTTGTTGTTATCTAACTCAATGGTAATAAAGTAAATCCCGTTCGGTAAAAACGAGATATCAATTGTTTCATTGATTTTAATTTCACCAGACTGCATAAGTTGACCTTGAATATTAATTAAACTATAGCTACTGTTTTCGTAAAGTCCTTTTATTGATATTTTATCAGAAGAAGGATTTGGATAGAGTATGATATCTTGTCTATCAACTTCATTCACAGAAGAAATTCCACAATAGTTTTGAGAAAAATTAGCGAAATAATGTTTCTCTATATACTCCAAAATTGCTGTTGCTAAACTATCAGCATACTCAATACGAGCGCTTGATGTAAATCTTACTCCTTGGTGAGATTCTATTTGAATAGCATCAATAGTTCCTCCATTTCTTGATCCAAATCTAACTGTATTATAACCACCAGCAAAATAAGGTTCACCAACTAAAGGAGCAGGAATTGAATCAGAAGGAACTGCCGGATATCCTTTCCTTTGGATTATTGAACCAAAACTATATTCTCCTCTTACCATTTCTGCATGAGTATAGGAGTTTAAATTCGTAAATCGTGAATTCAAAATACTTGTTTGTGCATTGTATGGAGCAGAATTCAGAGCAGAATCATTTAACCTTAAGTTTGTCCCATTCAATAAAAGACCAATTTCAAGTCTCTGTATTGTATGAGCATGCCCATGAATATCTAAAAACAATCCTTTAGAATGAGTATTATTTACGATATCACTTGCTGAGTCTACAAAATTCATGTAGTCGTGCCAATATGGTTCAGTAACTGCATTACTGTCTGTTGCTTCAATTATTTCTCTGTTTGCATCTAGTTTCCTTCTATGAATTTTGTTAATTATTACATGAGGATAACAACCAGTTTTAAAAAATATTGAAGCCTCAATTTGTCTAGTTAATTCTTGAGTGTAGGAATCTCTTCCAGTTGCACATCCTATACAATTTCTATCAGGAAGTGAACCTGGAGTGTCGTAACCACCATGAGGAGAAGAAAGAATAATAGGCAAATTACCACATCTATATTCTATTAGGCTATCTGTTCCATAATACACTTGGCCTGGCACATAATTTTGAGAGAAGCTAAGTAAGCCTATAAATATGCTAAAAATAGAAAGTCCAAATTGTTTCATTTTTCAAGATAATCATAATTTTAGATTAACTCTCTAAACAGACATAATTACCATTATGTGTAATTGGCATAAGTATTGGATTAATAAAGATGAATCCAATCTATTACATCTTTAATTAATTGACAATTAGATTTTTGAATTCAATTACTAAATTTAACATACAAGGCTACTAATTCTATAAATTGAGTTAGTATGTCAAAATGACTATAATTATATGAACGAAATATTTGAAGACGATATCGTACGCTTTTCTCAATCCTCTGATGAGGGTGAATTTATTCCATTGTTTACCTCAGAGGATGAAGATCAAATGAATAAGGAAGAATTTCCTGATGAGTTACCAATTTTACCATTAAGAAACAATGTGCTCTTTCCGGGGGTTGTAATTCCTATAACTGTTGGTAGAGATAAATCTATCCAATTAATAAAAGATGCTTATTCTGGAAATAAAATTTTGGGGGTTGTATCACAAACGGATGTAAAAATTGAAGACCCAAATTCTAACGAAATACATAAAATAGGGACAGTTGGTCAAATCTTAAAGCATTTAAAAATGCCTGATGGAAGTACTACAGTTATTATACAAGGTAAAAGAAGATTTGAAACTCAAGAAGTAACACAAGAAGAGCCTTATATTAAAGCAAAAGTGAAGACTTTTATTGAAACTCGACCAGATGAAAATGACCCTGAATTTTTTGCACTTTATTCTTCGTTAAAAGACCTAGCATTAAAAATCATTAAAGAATCTCCATCAATCCCTTCTGAGGCTTCATTTGCCATAAAGAATATTGAGAGCCCAACTTACATGATAAACTTTATTGCATCTAATATAAATGCAGATGTAGAAGTGAAGCAACAAATGTTGGAAGAAAAGGACATGGTTAAAAGAGCCAAATTGGTTCTAAAGAATTTAACTGATGAATTGCAATTACTTGAATTGAAAAATGACATTCAATCAAAGGTAAAAACAGATTTGGATAAGCAGCAAAGAGATTATTTTTTGCATCAGCAAATGCGACAGATTCAAGAAGAATTAGGTGATAATCCATCTCAACAAGAAGTTGAAGATTTAAGAAAAAAAGCAGAAAAAAAGAAGTGGAGTAAAAAGGTGAAACAAACTTTTTATAAAGAACTTAGTAAACTGGAGAGAATGAATCCTCAGGCAGCTGAATACTCAGTTCAACTCAATTATTTGCAGTTACTTACCGATTTACCTTGGAAGAAAAAGACCAAAGATAATTTTGATTTACAAAGAGCTCAGGAAATACTAGATCGCGACCATTTTGGATTAGATAAAGTAAAAGAAAGAATTATTGAGCACCTTGCAGTTCTTAAATTAAAAAAGAATATGAAGGCTCCAATCCTTTGCTTATATGGACCTCCGGGAGTTGGTAAAACATCTTTGGGTAAATCTATAGCAGAAGCGATTGGAAGAAAATACGTAAGAATGTCTCTTGGTGGATTGAGAGATGAAGCCGAAATAAGAGGACACAGAAAAACTTACATTGGTGCAATGCCTGGTAGAATTCTTCAAAACCTTAAGAAAGTAAAAACATCTAACCCAGTATTTGTATTGGATGAGATTGATAAGTTAACAAGAGATTCTCATGGTGATCCTTCTTCAGCTTTATTGGAAGTACTTGATCCAGAGCAAAACTCTACGTTTAATGATAATTTTGTTGACTTAGATTACGATTTGTCTAATGTGCTTTTTGTGGCTACCGCCAATAGTTTAAATACCATTCAGCCTGCATTAAGAGACAGAATGGAAATAATAGAAATTAATGGGTACACTATTGAAGAAAAGGTAGTTATAGCTCGTAAGTACTTACTTCCAAAACAATTAAAAGAAACCGGAGTTCGAGAAAGCCAGTTTAGTGTTACTGATGAAACTTTAGAAGCAGTAGTAGAAAATTACACCAATGAAAGTGGAGTTCGTGGATTAGAAAAAAGAGTTTCTAAATTGGTTCGTTTCCGTGCAAAGCAAATTGCAATGGAGGAGACTTTTGAAATTGAAATAGAAAAAGGTGAATTAAATAAAATTTTGGGACCTGCACATCCAAAAGATAAATATCAAGGAAATGATATTCCTGGAGTCGTAACTGGATTGGCATGGACACAAAATGGAGGAGATATTTTATTTATAGAAACGAGTTTATCTCCAGGTAAAGAGAAACTTACCTTAACTGGTAACTTGGGTGATGTAATGAAAGAATCTGCTGTAATTGCTTTAGAATATTTAAAATCTAATGCTACTAAAATTGGAATTGAGCCAGAAAAATTCACAAAGAACAACATTCACATGCACGTTCCAGAAGGAGCAACTCCCAAGGATGGCCCATCAGCAGGAATTACAATTTTAACTGCTTTGACTTCTATTTTTATGAATAAAAAAGTGAAGCCTAATATCGCAATGACTGGTGAAATAACATTAAGAGGAAAAGTATTACCAGTAGGAGGGATTAAGGAAAAAATATTGGCAGCTAAACGAGCTGGTATTAAAGAGATTATTTTATGTCAAAGTAATAAAAAAGACATTGATGATATTAATCCTAACTACCTACAAGGACTAGAATTTCACTATGTAGATACTATGTTTGAAGTACTTGATATCGCTTTAATTTAATCCTGTAGTTTGATAATGTTGCTAGATTGCAAAAAATGGCTATATTTGTTTTAGTGAAAAACTTAACAATTATACTATTTTTTGGGGTACTACTTTTGGTTGGATGTAAGTCTAAAAAAGAGTCCGCAGAATTAACAGTTGAGCCATGTGTACCCAATACTACAGAAAGTTGTGTTTGTACCACTGAGTATGAGCCAGTTTGTGGATGTGATAATAAAACATACCCTAATGCGTGTCATGCAAAATGCTCTAACGTTACGTATGTTGTAGGAAAATGTAAAGACTAAAAATAATTTTAAAATAATACCGTTAATCCCATAAGTTATGAAAAAGAATATCTTATTACTTGCAACAACCACTTTTGCCGCAGTAGTTTTAATGAACAGCTGTAGAAAACCACTTGGAAAATGTGATGAATTTTTCGAAAAAGGATGTGTAACAACTGAAGAATATGCTCCAGTTTGCGGATGTAACGACAAAACTTACGCAAATAAATCACTTGCCGAATGTGCAGGCGTAGAGTATGTTAATGGTTCTTGTATTTAATAGTTTAATTGCGGCTTAGGCTGTTAAAATTATTATCTATTTTGAAAATTTATTTAAAGAATAAAAAAGTTAATCAATTTATTGTTTTATTCTTGATGTCAAGTCTAGGCTTTAATTTGAGCCTGTTTTCACAATCTTCTGGATCTAACTCCTACCAATTTCTTGATTTAGCTAACTCATCTAGAATTCAAGCTTTAGGAGGTAGTAACATTTCTATTTACGATAAGGATGTAAACTTAACTGTTTCTAATCCAGCTTTATTAGACTCAACTCAATCTGGTTCTATTTCAATTAATTACATGAATTATATCTCAGATATAAATTATGGATTTACTTCCTACACTCATCATGTAAATAATGTTGGAACCTTTAATGCTGCATTTTTATACGGTAACTACGGAAGTTTTACCAGAGCAGATGAAAATGGAGATAAAACCGGAAAATTTGTAGCGAACGACTTAGCTCTTCTTGTTGGTTATGGAAGAAGAATAGACTCACTATTTAGTATTGGTGCAAACCTTAAGTTTTTTAACTCTGTTTATGATCTCTATAACTCCAATGGAATAGCTTTAGATTTAGCTGTAAATTATCATAAGCCTTCCAAGTACTTTTCTATGAGTTTAATGCTTAAAAATATGGGAGTCGCTTTTTCAAAGTTTAATGATAATGAAAAAATGCCTTTCGAGATACAGTTAGGTATGAGCAAGAAGCTGAAGTACGCACCACTTAGATTCTCGCTTACTTTTAATAATTTACAAAAATGGGATTTAACTTATGTTGATCCTAATGCCGAAATACAATTCGACCCTAATACTTTTCAGGAACTTCCTCCTGAAGAACCAAACTTTTTAGACAAGGCATCAAGGCATATTGTATTTGGAACAGAGTTTTTACTAGGTAAAAACTTTAACCTACAAATAGGTTATAATTTTAGAAGAAGAGCAGAACTTAAGTTCGCTCCTAAATCTGGATTAATAGGTTTCTCTGGTGGAATTGCTTTTAAAATAAAGAAGTTTCACTTAAATTATAGTTTGGCAAGCTACCACTTAGCTGGTGCTTCGCATAGTTTTTCAATTACTACAAATCTTAGTAATTTTAGGTCTAAAAACTAACAGTAAATTCATGTTTAGTACACATTTTTCTGTTTACAAAATAGTAGTTTAAATACTTTTCACTTAGCTATTAATCTTAATTTTGATAAAACAATGTCAATGAAAAAAGAAATAGGGAAGGGAGTTTTGGTTGGAGCACTAATTCCAATTCTTTTTGTGTGCTTTTTATATTTACTTTTTTATGTTTTTGATAAGAGAATAAATAACGAAGTATTAATGTCGGGTGTTTTATTTGGAATAGGAATTAATGCCTTGATTGTAAGAAAACTATTCAAAGATGATAAAGACTATTTTGGTAGAGGGATATTGATTTCTAGTTTTTTCTACTTTCTGTTTTGGGTAATAAAATTCATTATTTAACACTTTTTAAAAAGCCTATTATAATATGAAATATTACTTAGTATCTGGTGAAGCATCTGGAGATATGCATGGTGCAAATTTATTAGCCGAACTTAAAAAGTTAGATTCTAATCTCGAACTAAGAGGATGGGGTGGAGATAAAATGGAATCTCAAGGAATGACTCTTGTGAAGCATTACGAAGAATTAGCTTTTATGGGTTTTGCAGAGGTTATAATGAATTTAAAAACGATACTGGGTAACCTAAAGAAGTGTAAAGAAGATATACTAAAATTTAAGCCAGATGCAGTAATTTTAATAGATTATCCGGGATTCAATTTAAGAATAGCAGAGTTTGCTAAAAAGGCTGGAATTAAAGTGTTTTATTATGTTTCACCTCAAGTTTGGGCATGGAAACAAAACAGAGTCAAAAAAATTAAAAAATACATTGATCATTTATTTGTAATTCTGCCATTCGAAAAGCCTTTTTATGATAAATGGGATTACCCTGTTGATTTTGTTGGAAATCCTTTATTGGATGAAATAGCAAAATTTAAAAAGGAATATGAAGTCCAAGATTTTAGAAAAGAAAACAATTTAGATGAAAGACCAATAATTGCTTTATTGCCAGGAAGTAGAACTCAAGAAATTAACACCAAACTACCTTTAATGCTTTCAGTAATCGAGAGCTTTCCAAACTATCAGTTTGTAATTGCAGGAGCACCAGCCCAACAAGCCTCTATTTATAAAAAGATAATAGATGGTAATAGAAATGTTTCGTTAGTTTTTGGAAAAACATATCCACTTTTATTAAATGCTCATTCTGGCCTAATAACCTCTGGAACAGCTACTTTAGAAACAGCATTATTTCAAGTTCCCCAAGTAGTTTGTTACATTGCGAATCCAATTTCTTATGCAATAGCAAAACGATTAGTTAAGATTAAGTTCATATCTCTAGTTAATTTAATTATGGATAAAGAAATAGTAAGGGAATTGATTCAAAAAGACCTTGTTACAGAAAACCTTATTAAAGAATTAAAACTTATTTCAGAAGGAGAAAAAAGAGAAGAAATAAAAGAAAATTACCTTCATTTGATTGAAAAATTAGGAGGAGAAGGTGCTTCTGCCAAAACCGCAGAGCATATTTTTACGTATATGCGTTAAATGAATAAAATTAAACTCATAATATTTTTAATATTCCTAACGCTAAATGTTGGTAGCAAGGATATTAGGGTAGGTTTGTTTGGGAGTACATCTCAAACAAAAGCAGATGTGTTTTATAAGGTAGGTAGGTACGAATTTTATTCAGAATCAAAGAATTTCACAATAATTAGTAGGAGAGGGGATAAAATTTCATTTGTTGCTCGTGGAAATAAAATAAGTGCATACCTCAATGGATTAAAAGTTGGTGAAAATATTTGGTTTAGGCTTAATAAAAGAAGCGAAAAAAATAGCCTTGTAGTTTCAAATGGAACTAAAAAGAAGGAAGTTATGGGTAATTTAGTTTTATATTCCATAAATGGTAAGCTTAAGATTGTAAACGAAATAAGTATTGATAATTATGTAGAGGGAGTAATAAAAGGGGAAGCTGGGTATGGATATAGTTTAGAATATTATAAGGTTCAAGCAGTTA
>CALLII010000025.1 GCA_938009745.1 uncultured Flavobacteriales bacterium | reverse complement strand
AGAAAATGCATGGAATTAGATAATTAAGGTTTATATTTAAATTCAAAGCCTCAATAGATTAAACTCTATTGAGGCTTTTTTTATATCTCTTCTAAGATAGACTCTCCAAAAGATTTATCTCCAGAAGTCCATTGCCATTGCTCACGTAATCGAACTTTTCCATTCTTCATAATCTCGGGTTTAGAAGTGCAGATTCCACTCATCAATATCCCTTTCAGATTAATTTGATGATAATACATTTCAATATTCCCATGCTCATCAACTAATCCTAAAAGATGACCTTGTATGATTGAACTACCAAAATAATCACAACTTAATCTATTGCCTTCTTGTTTATATTCAAAAATAACATCCCCAGAAACTTCACTGTTTTGAGAACTCGAAACTGGTTTGAATCTTTTACTGTTGTAATTCATGGCGATTATTTTTTACGAAAAAAAGCCTATCAAAATTAATTTTGATAGGCTTAAATATATAAATTATTATTCTTTTTAATTCTTGGCCTTCTGCATTGGATTTGGAGCAGTAGATTTCTTTTTATCTTGGTATAATTTAAATCTTGTTGGCAAAACTCTATTTGGCCAGTAGTTGTTATTTAAATCACAATCAGCAGTCTCTAAGTTAGGGTCCAATACAATGTTTGCAACCTCTTTCTTCTTCATAAATACTTTAGTTACCGATTGGTTCTCTCCTCCTTCTGAGGTCATTTTCCAAATTTCTGCAGGTATTTGAATTTTCTCTTTCGTTCCATCTTTGTATTCAAACTCTAGAATAATTGGCATTACCAATCCACCAACATTAGTGAAAGTAATTTCGTAAAAATTATAGTTCGCTTTTATAGCTTCCTTTTGTTGGTCAGTGTAACCTTCCATAAATTTCTTATACTGAGCTTTGTCAGCAGCAGTAACTTTAAACTCATCATAAGAAGTATAAAAGTCATTCAAACTCTTATCTCTTTCGTTATAGGTAGTTTTAATTTCTGTTTCATTTCTTTGGTTCCCAATGAAACTTTCATCTTCGTCCATTTTACTCTTTTTAAGAATCGCTTTCTCAACATCAGGATTCTTCGTGTCAATTTGCATCCACTTTACTTCATCCATTGATATATCTACATAATCAGTTGTGTAGAACCATCCTCTCCAGAACCAATCTAAATCTACTCCAGAAGCATCTTCCATTGTTCTGAAAAAATCAGCTGGTGTTGGGTGTTTAAATGCCCATCTCTGAGCATACATTTTAAATGAATAATCGAATAATTCTCTTCCCATTACAGTTTCTCTCAATATATTAAGAGCAGTTGCTGGTTTTCCGTAGGCATTGTTACCAAACTGGAAAATAGACTCTGAGTTTGTCATTATTGGAGAAATACGAGATTTATCTCCTTTCATGTAATTAGTGATCTTGTATGCTGGTCCTCTTCTTGATGGAAATCCTCTTTCAAATTCTTGTTCAGTTAAGTATTGTAAAAAAGTATTTAATCCTTCATCCATCCATGTCCACTGACGTTCGTCAGAGTTAATAATCATTGGAAAATAGTTGTGCCCTACTTCATGAATAATTACTCCTATCATCCCGTATTTAGTTCTTTCGGAGTAAGTTCCATCCTTTTCTGGACGACCAAAATTGAAACAAATCATTGGATACTCCATCCCAATACTTTTTGAGTGTACCGAAATTGCTTTTGGATAAGGATAAGCAATCGTAAACTTAGAATAAGTTCTTAATGTTTGAGCCACAGCTTTAGTTGAATACTGCTCCCAAAGTGGATTCCCTTCTTTTGGGTAATAACTCATTGCCATTACATCTGGAGCTCCATCTTGCTTTACAGCCATTGCATCCCAAATAAATTTACGTGAACTTGCAAATGCGAAATCTCTTACATTTTTAGCATCAAATTTCCATGTTTTGGTTGTTGTAGCTTTTTTCTTTTCTGTTTTCTCAGCTTCTTTTTGTGTTACAATTACAACAGGGTTTTCATAACTAGATTTAGATTTCTCCCATCTGTTATACTGAGCAGAAGTCAATAAATCTTTCACATTTGTTAAATCTCCTGTAGATCCTACAACATGATCACTTGGTGTAGTAATGTTTACTTTATAATCTCCAAAGACAAGAGCAAATTCTCCTCTTCCTAAGAATTGCTTGTTTTGCCAACCTTCCACATCATTGTATACACACATTCTTGGGTAAAACTGAGCAATAGTGTATAGGTAATTATCTTCTTCTTCAAAGTATTCCATTCCTGATCTTCCTCCTACCTTATCTCTATCATTGATATTGTAGTTCCATTTCATTTTAAACTGAAATGATTTACCTGGCTCCAATGGAGTATCCAAGTTAATACGCAACATTGTTTTATTGATGATGTATGATTGCTCTCCTCCTTCTGCATTTTGTAAATAATCGATATTAAAACCACCTTCAAAATCGCTCAACATTCCATTCAAAAACCAGCTTCCCGCTCCATTAGAAACAGAACTTGTTGAGATTTTCTTAGTATCCGAATCCTTTGCTCTAACATTTTGATCCAACTGAACCCATAAATATTCTAATTTATCTGGCGAATTATTGAAATAGGTAACCGTTCCCTCACCAAATAATTTTTGGTTCTTATCGTCTAAAGTAATATCCAGCTCATAATCTGCTTTTTGTTGGTAATACTGATGACCTGGAGCTCCAGCTGCAGTTCTGTAAACATTTGGAGTTGGTAATTCCTGACCCAACTGACGAAATTTATTTTTGTCGTATTGTTGAGCATTTAGAGAATAAGCACCAAGAACTGTTAGTGATAAGATTAATAGTTTTTTCATAGTTATTTTATAATAAAAGTGTGTGTTTTCTTTTGTTGATGAAATGATTGTGTCAGTTGTTTTTTAGCAAAATTAACATGTGTAATGTTAGATTGAGCTTGAAAAATCTCAGTAAGGCAAGTATTAACTATTGACAATGATGTTGGCTTTTCTATTTCATTGGATTGAAAATATAAATAAAGTGTTTCATCTAGATTTACTTCTTTACCTACCCAAGTGAGTTTAATTTCTTTATCAGTTGAAAGCTTAAATCTGCTATTTACATATTTAATCAAATAATTATCAGCTTCTGGATGCTCGTTAGCTTCTGATAAATGTAAATCAATATTGTATTCTTCTTTTATTGCCATCTCCACATCATGAGCTATAAACTGCTGAGTAATTTCAAGCGATTTAGACTCCATATTGTAATCTATACTGGTAATAGAAATATAATATTCGTGCACTAATTTATTGCTAAAGCAAAGCAATGAAACTATAATTAATAAATAGGCAAAAAGCGTGCTTTTTTTCATAGCACTAAAGATAGTACTTTTTTTAAAAAATTATTTTAAAGTTGAAAGTATAAATGAATGTGCAAAAAAACTTAAAAACCAACTACAATACCACCCTGAACAAAAGATTTAGCCAATCCAATTTCGGAATATAAACCAAAATTTGGTGTTATAAAATATCTTATGCCAAAGCTAGCCTCTATGGATATAGGAGGTCCTACCTCATTTTCATCTACTCCATATTCTTCGCTATTAACAACATTTTCTGAATAAGAATCTATTCTATATCCTGTTCCTGCTCCAACATAAATCTCAACTTTTTCTTTTTTAACCAAACTCCAATTAAATCGACCAACAAATGAAGTGGAATTAAATGAGAAGTTACCTGGATTAGGATCTGGAAGATTTGAACCCCACTGATAAATATAAACGTTTTCATCCCCCTTCCATTCCCCTTTAACTTCTACATAACCTAAAGATATTCCTAATGAAAATTTTTCGCTTAAATGATATTCGTATTTAAAATGAATTCCTCCGCTAATTTCTGCCACAAAATCTTCATTTTGGCTGAGATTAGAATAATAATTCATACCTGCTGTAGAAATAAGACCTGTTCCAAAACTCACAGTATGCTTATTGTTTAATCGAGTTTGGGCATTTACCTTTATACTACCAAAAAATAATAACGTAATTAATAACAAGTTTGAAATTGATTTTATGTCATTATAATTTTTCATGGCTTTTGTATTTTTATTTAATTAAAGATTGACAAAGAAAATAAAATTAAAAAGTTTAAATATTCATAAAACTGACTTAAAAATATATTAGGAAAAAATTATACTCCTATATTACAAGGGATTAAAATATAATTACAGACATTAAAGCCACAAAAAAAGCCTCCCGTTTTATCGAGAGGCTTTAAATATTGGTTGAATTATTCTTTTAAATTAACTTAAAATCCTTTCCAGGAAAATAAGCTTTCTTTTCTAGTTCTTATTTAATGTGAATAAGTTGATTGTTTTGCACAATCTTGTAAAATAGAAAGTATATATAGTAATAACTGGTAATTGAACTGTTTGTAAACCATCAATTATATAGGTTCTTTAAATTATATCGCTCTAAAATGAAATTCATAATCCACATTGTTTTCACTCAGTTTCAACCACATTTCTTTATGTTCGAGTTTAAGAATTTCAGCACTTTCTGAGGTACCATCTTCATAGTTGTGCTTTAGCTTACTTTTTCCGTCCGAAAATTCCCATTTAGCATTCGATATATACGTATTCCCTCCATATATGTCTGTTTCCGTGTAATCTCCGTCTTTTGTATATAAATGTGTTACATTTTCATCTTCTTTAAAAACAATAGTCTCTGTCTCCATTTTACCCTGTTCATCTGTAGTTATTATTTCGTATAAGAACCAACTGCCGGCTACTCTAGCTTTTTTACTCCTTAAAGATAATGTAGGCCCATTTTCATATTTACAGGATACAGAACCAACTACCACAACCAAAGTAAGTAATAGAGTTATTAATTTTAAATTTTTCATGATTTTCTATTTATTATGATTAGTAAATTTGATACTTAATTTGTGATTTATTTTATTTTTAAAACATTGAATTAATGTAATATAAATGATAACGTTACTTTAATAATAATTATTTTTAACTAGCTAAAAATATTATTAGAAACCCACAAATGGTAGCATCTTAGAAATAATCAATTAAATAAACTTAAAATCTTTTCCTGGAAAATAAGCTTTCTCACCTAATTCCTCTTCAATACGAATAAGCTGGTTGTATTTAGCAATTCTATCACTTCGTGATGCAGAACCAGTTTTAATTTGTCCAGTGTTTAATGCAACAGCCAAATCAGCAATGATTGAATCTTCTGTTTCACCACTTCTGTGACTCATTACAGAAGTGTACCCAGCTTTATTAGCCATTTGAATAGCTTCAATAGTTTCTGTTAAAGTTCCAATTTGGTTTACTTTTATCAATATTGAATTAGCTATTCCTTCTTCAATTCCTCTTGATAAACGCTTAGTATTAGTAACAAATAAATCATCTCCAACTAATTGTACTTTATCCCCAAGCTTTTCAGTTAGCATTTTCCATCCTTTCCAATCGTCTTCATCCAATCCATCTTCGATAGAAGCAATAGGATATTTATCGCACCAATCGGCCCAAAAATCAACCATTTCTGATGGAGTTAATTTATCTCCAGTTGATTCTAAATGATATACTCCTTCTTCTTTGTTATAAAACTCAGAAGCAGCAGCATCCAAAGCAATCCAGATATCTTTACCTGGAACATAACCTGCTTTTTCAATAGCTTCCATCACTACTTTTATTCCTTCTTCATTAGATTGTAAGTTTGGCGCAAAACCTCCTTCATCTCCAACATTAGTTGAAAGTCCTTTGGCTTTTAAAACAGCTTTTAAGTGGTGAAAAACCTCAGTTCCCATTCTTAATGCTTCACTAAATGAAGAAGCTCCAAAAGGCATTACCATAAATTCTTGAACATCAATTTTATTATCAGCATGCGAACCTCCATTCAAAATATTCATCATTGGAACTGGTAAAGTTGTTCCTAACATACCTCCTAAATAAGAATATAAAGAGATGCCCAATGAATCAGCAGCAGCTCTGGCACAAGCCAAAGAAACTCCTAATATTGCATTAGCTCCAATATTCCCTTTGTTTTCAGTTCCGTCTGCCTGACGCATAATGGAATCAATCTCTTGTTGATTAGTAATTGTAGTTCCGTGTAATTCTTCATCAAGAATATTATTTACATTCTCAACAGCTTTGAGCACTCCTTTTCCTAAATACCTACTCTTATCTCCATCTCTTAATTCAACAGCCTCATGAATTCCAGTAGAAGCTCCAGAAGGAACTGCTGCTCTACCCATACTACCATCACTAGTCAATACATCAACTTCAATAGTCGGATTTCCTCTTGAATCTAAAATTTCTCTTGCATGAACATTTACAATGTAACTCATAGTGGCTTACTCTTTGTTTTAATAATTAAACTAATTGTGCTTGTGCTTCTTTTATATTCTCTACAAACTCATCAAATAAATATCTTGAATCATTTGGTCCTGGAGAAGATTCTGGGTGATATTGTACTGAAAATATTTTCTTTGCCTTAAATCTTATTCCAGCTAGAGTATCGTCATTCAAATGAACATGTGTCATTTCCAAATCCGAATGAGCTTCGGCTTCTTCTCTATTCACAACAAATCCATGATTCTGAGAAGTAATTTCTCCTTTTCCAGTAATCAAATTTTTCACTGGGTGATTTATACCTCTATGTCCATTATGCATCTTAAAAGTAGATAAACCTTGAGACAAGGCTAATATCTGGTGCCCTAAACAGATTCCAAACATTGGAATGTCCTTAGTTGCTAATTCCTTTACAGTAGCAATTTCAGATGGCATTGCTGATGGATCACCAGGTCCGTTTGAAAGCATTATCCCATCCGGGTTCCAAGCCAATATTTCAGCTGCATCTGTATTATGAGGAAATACCTTAGCATAACAACCTCTATCAGTTAAGCACCTTACAATGTTTTTCTTGACTCCGTAATCTATTACAGCAACTTTTCTAGAAGCGCTTTCGTCTCCCATAAAAAATGGTTCCTTTGTTGATACTTTAGAGGATAATTCTAATCCATCCATAGATGGAGTTTTTTCTAGCTCTTTTTTCAACTCTTGAATATCAGTAATCTCAGAAGAAATAATCGCATTCATAACACCTTTACTTCTTACATGACGAACTAAAGCTCTAGTATCTATATCACTAATTCCTCCTCTATTATTTTGAATAAGTAAATCATCTAAAGAAGTTACTTCTCCTGCTCTAGAATGAGTATCAGAAAATTTCTTAACAATCAATCCTGCGATTTTAATAGAATCAGATTCTACTTCTTTTGAAATAGTTCCGTAGTTCCCAATATGAGAAGTAGTCATTATTAAAATTTGTTCGTAGTAAGAAGGGTCAGTAAAAATTTCTTGATAACCGGTCATACCTGTATTAAAAGCTATTTCACCAGAATAAGTTCCTGATTTACCTATAGCATTACCTTCAAAAGTAGTACCGTCTTCTAGCAATAATATTGCTTTCTTTTTATCCATCATAGTTAAAAGCTTTTATCGTTTGGTGTAAAAATAAGATAAAAAAAAAGGATGTAATATTTAAATTACATCCTTTTTATTAATAATTAATAACAATTCATAAGTTACTTTTCTTCAGCTGAATCAGTTGGTCTTCCTCCGTCCATTTCATCTTGCCATTTCTTTAACTCATCCCATTTACCATCAGCAGCCATTTGAGCTTGATCAACCCATGTTGTTGGGTCAAGTGATCCTAGTCTTCCTTCAGCAGCATCAAGTATAGCTTTAATAGCTTCTGGTGTTGAAGCAGCAACATCAACAAATGTAACTAAACCTCCAGCAACCATAGCCTCTGCAGCTTTAGGTCCTACACCTTCAATTTTCTTTAAATCATCTGCTTTAGAATCTGACTTAGTAGCTTTAGCTTTTTCTTCAACCTTAGCTTCTACTTTTGGAGCAGCAGCTGCAGCAACAGTTTCAGTAGCAGGCGTGTCAGTTGTTTTCTTAGCACCTCCTCTTCTACTTCTTCTTACTGGTTTCTTTTCAGTTGTACCTCCAGCTGTATATACTTCATTAAAGTCTACCAATTCGATAAAACACATAGGTGCATTATCACCTTGTCTTGGTGCTAATTTAATAATTCTTGTATATCCTCCTGGACGATCAGCAATTTTAGGAGCTATATCTCTAAACATTTCAGCCACTAAACCTTTAGCTTGCTCATTACTTAAAAGAGCTTTAAAAGCTAATCTTCTGTTATGAGTAGTATCAGTTTTACATTTAGTCAATATTGGCTCTACGTATTTTCTTAGCTCTTTTCCTTTTGTTAGAGTAGTAGATATTCTCTTGTGCTTAATCAATTCAGAAGCAAGGTTTCCCATTAGTGCTTTTCTGTGTGATTTAGTTCTACTTAAACTTTTAAATTTCTTTCCGTGTTTCATTTCTTCCTATTATCTCTCGTGATATATTTTTTTTAGCTATCTAGATTGTATTTCGAAACATCCATTCCGAATGCCAATCCTTTTGATTCAATCAATTCTTCTAACTCAGTAAGAGATTTCTTTCCGAAGTTTCTGAATTTTAATAAATCGCTCTTGTGATAAGATACTAATTCTCCTAAAGTCTCAACATCTGCAGACTTAAGACAGTTTAATGCTCTTACAGACAATTCCATATCAACTAATTTGTTTTTCAACAATTGTCTCATGTGTAATGAAGTTTCATCAAATTCTTCTTCACTTTTCTTCTCATCAATATCCAAAGTAATTCTCTCATCTGAGAATAACATAAAGTGGTGAATCAAAATCTTAGCAGCTTCTTTCAAAGCAGACTTAGGATCGATAGAACCATCAGTTGTAATTTCGAAGTTTAATTGTTCGTAATCTGTTCTTTGCTCAACACGGTAATCTTCTACAGTGTATTTTACATTTTTAATAGGAGTAAAAATAGAATCAATAGCAACAGTTCCTAATTTGGCGTTTTCAGCTTTATTTTCTTCTGATGGTCTGTATCCTCTTCCTTTTCCAATATTTAATTCTACTTCTAAAGTAACACCTTTATCCATTTCACAAATAACCATGTCTGTATTGATTACTTGAAATGCAGATGTTGCTTTTCCGATATCAGCAGCAGTAAATTTAGTTTGATTACTAATCTTAAACTTTACTACTTCATTTTCTGTATCTTCTATTTGTCTTTTGAAACGTACTTGCTTCAAATTCAAAATGATTTCAGTTACATCTTGTACCACACCTTTAATAGAAGAAAATTCATGATCAACTCCTTCTATATGAAGAGAAGTGATTGAGAAGCCTTCTAATGAAGATAATAATATTCTTCTTAATGCATTACCAACAGTAATTCCATAACCTGGTTCTAGTGGTCTGAATTCGAATTTACCTACGAACTCATCAGAATCAAGCATGATTACCTTATCTGGTTTTTGAAAATCTAATATTGCCATTTTAAAAAAATGTTTTTTACTAATTATTATTTAGAATATAATTCTACTATTAACTGTTCTTTGATATTTTCTGGAATTTGAACTCTTTCCGGAACCTTGATAAACTTACCGCTCATCTCAGCTGGATTCCATTCCATCCAATCAAAAGATTTATTGTTAGTAGCAAGTGATGAAGTGATACCAGGAATTGATTTAGATTTCTCTCTTACTCCTACAACATCACCTTCTTTTACTTGGTAAGAAGGAATGTTTAATACTTCTCCATTTACTGTAATGTGTCTGTGAGATACAAATTGTCTTGCTCCACTTCTTGTTGGAGAAACACCTAATCTGTATACTACATTATCCAATCTTCTTTCGCACAATTGTAATAAAACTTCACCAGTAATTCCATTACTTGATTTAGCTTTTTTGTACATATTACGGAACTGCTTTTCTAAAATACCATAAGTATATTTAGCTTTTTGCTTTTCCATCAATTGAATTCCATATTCAGATTGCTTTGGTCTTCTTTTATTAGGACCATGTTGTCCTGGACCGTATTGTCTTTTTTCCAAATTCTTATCTGGGCCAAAGATTGGTTCTTTAAACCTTCTTGCAATTCTTGATTTTGGGCCTGTATATCTTGCCATAACTCTTTATTAATGTATATCTGTTGAGATACTATATTGTTAAATTAAACTCTTCTTCTTTTTGGTGGACGACATCCGTTATGCGGTATAGGTGTTACATCAATAATTTCTGTAACAATAATTCCTGCATTGTGAATAGATCTGATAGCAGATTCTCTTCCTTGTCCAGGTCCTTTAACATAAACTTTTACTTTTCTAAGTCCAAATTCAAATGCTTCTTTAGAACAATCTTCTGCTGCCATTTGTGCTGCATAAGGAGTATTCTTTTTAGAACCTCTAAATCCCATTTTACCAGCAGATGACCAAGATATAACTTGACCGCTATTGTTAGTTAAAGAGATAATAATATTATTAAAAGATGCTTGAATATGAGCTTGCCCCATTGCTTCAACAACAACTTTCTTTTTCTTTACTTTATTTACCTTTGCCATAATAAACTATTCTTATTATTTAGTTACTTTCTTTTTGTTAGCAACTGTTTTCTTTCTTCCTTTTCTAGTTCTTGAATTATTCTTGGTTCTTTGTCCTCTCAAAGGTAGTCCACTTCTGTGACGTATTCCTCTGTAACAACCAATATCCATTAACCTTTTAATGTTCAATTGTACTTCTGATCTAAGAGCACCTTCAACCTTAAAGGTTTCTGTGATAGTAGTTCTAATTTTACTTAGTTGATCATCATCCCAATCTTGAACTTTGATGTTCTCGTCAATACCAGCTGAGCTTAATATTTCTTTAGCTCTTCCTCTACCTATTCCAAATATGTAAGTTAATCCAATAACTCCTCTTTTATTCTTTGGTAAGTCTATTCCTGAAATTCTTGCCATAATCTTTTGTTTATCCTTGTCTTTGTTTAAATTTTGGATTCTTCTTGTTAATCACGTACAATCTGCCCTTTCTTCTTACGATTTTACAATCTGCAGATCTTTTTTTTACTGATGCTCTTGTTTTCATCTTTTGATATTAACTTTTATTTATATCTTAATGTTATTCTCCCTTGAGTTAAATCATAAGGAGACATTACTACTTTTACTTTGTCACCAGGTAAGATTTTAATGTAGTGCATTCTCATCTTTCCTGAAATATGAGCCGTTATTACATGCCCATTCTCAAGTTCTACCTTGAATTTTGCATTTGATAACGCTTCAATTATCAATCCGTCTTGTTCTATTGACGCTTGTTTTACCATTTATTATTTATTCTTTAATGCTTCTTCTATATATTCAAATGTAGATAAAACCTCAGGTTTCCCATCAACTATAGCTACATCATGCTCAAAATGAGCTGAAGGTTTACCATCTAAAGTTACTATTGACCATCCATCGTTTAATTGATCTATGTCTTTAGTTCCTAAATTTATCATTGGCTCTATTGCCAATACTAATCCTTCTCTTAGTTTTAATCCTCTTCCTGCTTTTCCATAATTTGGAACTTCAGGTTTTTCGTGGAGTTCAGCACCTAGACCATGACCTACTAATTCTCTCACTACTCCGTAACCATAACTTTCTGCATGAGTTTGAACTGCACTTCCAATATCTCCTATTCTGTTTCCCTCTCTGCAAGCTTCCACTGCTTTTTGAAGACATTCTTGAGTTACTTTTAATAACTGTTGAACTTGTCTATCAACTTCACCTACTTGAAAAGTGTAAGCTGAATCACCATTAAAACCATTTTTAAAAACTCCACAATCTACAGATATTACATCTCCATTTTCTAGTGGCTTGGCATTTGGTATTCCATGAACTACGCAATCATTAACTGATACACATAAAGATCCTGGAAAACCATTGTAACCTAAAAAAGTTGGAACACCACCATTATCTCTAATGAATTCTTCGGCTATTTTATCCAACTCAAGTGAGTTAACACCTGGCTTAATTAGTTTAGCAACTTCTGCTAAAGTTTTACCAACAAGTAAAGAACTATGTCTTATTAATTCTATCTCCTCTTTCGTCTTATAATGAATTCCCATTTCTAGTTATCCAATTTTTATATAGAACTGGTATTATTCCCTGCACTTTGAAATGCAGTTCCTCCAGATGATCTACCTTTTACTTTACCTGTCTTCATCAATCCGTCATAATGACGACTTAATAAATGACTTTCAATTTGTTGTAATGTATCTAACATAACACCTACTAGGATTAGTAGTGAAGTCCCTCCATAAAACAAAGCAAATTCTTGTACTATTCCAGCCTTATATGCAAAAACAGGTAATATTGCAATTAGTGCAAGCATTATTGAACCTGGCAATGTAATCCTTGACAACAAAGTATCAATAAAATCAGCCGTCTTTTCTCCTGGTTTAACACCTGGTATAAAACTCCCACTTCTATTTAAATCTTCAGCTATTTTCTTAGGATTTACAGTAATAGCCGTGTAGAAATAAGTAAATATTATAATCATTAAAGCAAAAAGAAAATTATACCAAAATCCGTTAATGTTTGTAAATTCTGCTGAATTTGGTGATACCAAAGCAGGAATAAACATAAGCGCTTGAGCAAATATAATAGGCATTACTCCTGCAGCATTAACTTTTAAAGGTATATAGGATCTTGCACCACCTTCAACCATGTTGCTATTTCCTCTAGCACCTACAACTCTTTTTGTGGATTGAATTGGTATTCTCCTAGTTCCTTGTACTAGTAATATCGAGATTATTGTAACAACAACTAAGAAAACAATTTCTAGTAGAAGCATTACAAAACCACCGCCTCCCATTTTACTTGCAATTTCCGAAACAAAAGCTCCAGGTAATCCTGCAATAATTCCGATCATAATAAGGATAGAAATACCATTTCCGATTCCTTTATCAGTAATTTTTTCACCTAGCCACATTGCAAATACACAACCAGCTATAAGTAAGATCACAGATGTAATCCACCAAATAACAGGAATAGCGTCAGTACCTCCACCCATTATAGCTTCTCTAGGGACAAATTGAGTTAAATATCCTGGTGCCTGTAATGCACAAATACCTATTGTTAAGATTCTAGTAAATTGATTAATTTTCTTTCTTCCACTTTCACCTTCTGATTGCATTTTTTGAATTGCTGGAACAGCTATACCTGCTAACTGCATGATAATAGATGCAGATATATAGGGCATAATACCCAATGCCATTAAAGACGCTCTTGAAAATGCTCCTCCACTAAATAAATTTATAAAACCAAGTATACCATCAGTTTGCTTTGTTAGCATAACTTCATAATCTACTCCAGGCAAAACAATAAAAGAGCCAATACGGTAGATAAGTATAAGAGAAAGCGTTAGGATTATTCTATTCCTAAGTTCCTCAATACTCCAAATTTGTTTTATTTTATCTATTAATGCTTTCATGTAATCTTTTAAAAAAAGTTTTCTTACCCTATTAAGATAATTCTACAGCAGTTCCTCCTTTAGACTCTATCCCTTCTTTAGCTGTTTTTGTAAATTTGTGAACTGTTATGTCCAACTTAGCGTTTAATTCTCCTCTTCCTAAAATTTTAACTCTATCATTCTTGTGAGCATATCCATTTTCTACTAAATAAGCTAAATCAATTGTAGTAACAGATTTATCATTATCTACTATAGTTTGAAGTACATCAAGATTTATCCCTAAATGCTCAATTCTATTAATATTCTTAAAACCAAACTTAGGTATACGTCTTTGAAGTGGCATTTGTCCACCCTCAAATCCACTCTTTCTTGAATAACCTGATCTTGATTTTGCTCCTTTATGCCCTCTTGCAGCAGTTCCACCTTTTCCAGATCCTTGACCTCTACCTATTCTTACTTTCTTGTTCTTATTAGAACCTTCTGCTGGTGTTAAATTATGTAATTCCATTTTCTTTTAAAATTCTATAGTAATTAATCTACTACTTCTACCAAGTGATTTACTTTACGTATCATCCCAAGGATTTGAGGAGTAGCTTCTTTTTCAATAACTTGGTTCAACTTTTTGAATCCCAAAGCTTTGATTGTCCTTTTTTGTCTCAAAGGCTTTTTAATTGTACTTCTAACTTGTTTTATTTTAATAGTTGCCATCTTTAGACTTTTTTTATCCGTTAAATACTACGTCCAAACTTACACCTCTTTGCTTAGCTATTTCCTTAGCGCTTCTCATCCCTGCTAATGCATTGATAGTAGCCTTTACTAAATTGTGTGGGTTAGACGAACCTTGTGATTTTGCAAGTACATCATGTACACCTACACTCTCTAATACAGCTCTCATTGCACCTCCTGCAATTACTCCTGTACCACCAGATGCTGGCTTAAGTAATACTCTAGCTCCTCCAAATTTCTCAAATTGAGAGTGAGGAATTGTTCCCTTAATCAAAGGAACTTTAATAAGGTTCTTTTTTGCATTATCAATAGCTTTAGTAATAGCTTCTGTTACTTCGTTAGCTTTTCCTAATCCGTGACCTACGATTCCGTTTTCATCTCCTACAACAACAATTGCAGAAAAACTGAAGTGACGTCCACCTTTAGTTACTTTTGTTACTCTATTGATGGCAACAACCTTATCTTTTAACTCTAAATCTCCCGATCTTAATAACTTAGACATATAATCTTTTTTAAAATTTTAATCCGTTTTCTCTGGCACCTTCTGCCAATGCTTGAACTCTTCCGTGGTAAATGTAACCATTACGGTCAAATACTACAGTTTCAATTCCAGCTTCTTTTGCTTTTGCAGCAATTTGAGCACCCACTTCTTTCGCCTTTTCAGTCTTGGTACCTTTTATAAACCCTTTTTTATAAGAGGTTGCGGCAGCTAGTGTAACATTATTTTCGTCATCAATTAATTGCGCGTAAATTTCTTTGTTACTTCTGAAAACAGATAGTCTAGGTCTTGTTGGAGTACCAGAAAACTTTTTTCTGATTCTCTTCTTAACTTTTGTTCTTCTTTGGTCTTTTGTTAATGGCATCTTTTGTAAACTTTAACTAATGTTTATTTAGCAGCTGTTTTTCCAGCTTTTCTTCTTATTTGTTCTCCTACGTATCTTACCCCTTTTCCTTTGTATGGTTCAGGTTTTCTGAAAGCTCTAATTTTAGCTGCAACTTGCCCAATTAATTGCTTATCAAAAGACTCAAGAGTAATAACTGGTGGTTTTCCTTTTACAGTTTCAGCTGATACTTTAATTTCTTTTGGGATCTCCATAATAATTGGATGAGAAAATCCTAAAGCTAATTCTAATAACTGTCCACTAGTAGAAGCTCTAAATCCTACTCCTACTAATTCAAGTTGTTTTTTATATCCAGCAGATACACCTTCAACCATATTAAAAACTAATGAACGGTATAAACCGTGCATTGATCTAACAGCACCATTATCAGAACTTCTTTCGAAAGATATTTCGCTTCCTTCATTTTTGATTGTTATACTACTGTCTACAGCTTGGGTTAGTTCCCCTAGCTTTCCTTTTACAGTAACGATATTATCGCTATCTACTGTAATTGTAACACCTTCTGGTATCGTTACTATTGCGTTTCCTATTCTTGACATAATTCGTTCAGATTAATATACGTGACACAAAACTTCACCTCCTACATTCAACTCTGCTGCTTCTTTGTTGGTGATTACACCCTTCGAAGTGGAAAGAATTGCAATACCTAAACCATTCAATACTCTTGGCATTTCATCTGCACCAGTGTATTTTCTTAGTCCTGGCTTACTTATTCTAATCAACTTAGAGATTGAATTAAGGTTTGTTCTTGGATCGTATTTTAAAGCTACTTTAATAATTCCTTGTTTGTTATCTTCAACTACTTTATAGTTCAAGATGTATCCTTTTTCTAATAATATTTTAGAAATAGAAACTTTCATGTTAGATGCAGGTATTTCCACGACTCTATGCTTAGCCATAATACCGTTTCTAACTCTTGTTAAATAATCTGCTATTGGATCTGTTACCATCTTTGTTTTCTTAAGTATTCTTATTAATTACCAACTTGCTTTTTTAACACCTGGTATTTTTCCTTGCAAAGCCATTTCTCTAAAAGTTACACGAGAAATTCCAAATTGTCTCATGTACCCTCTTGGTCTTCCTGTTAATTGACATCTGTTATGAAGTCTTACTGGATTAGCGTTTCTTGGTAGTTTTTGTAAACCATCATAATCACCTGCCTCAAGTAATTCTTTTCTCTTTTGAGCATATTTAGCAACCATTGCTTCTCTTTTACGCTCTCTAGCTTTCATTGATTCTTTTGCCATTGTCTATTATTTTTTAAAAGGAAATCCTAATTGGATTAACAATTCTTGTGCTTCTTCATTAGTATTAGCTGTAGTTACAAATGTAATGTCCATACCAGTAATGTTCTTAATCTTATCAATATCTATCTCAGGAAAAATAATCTGTTCCTTAATACCTAAAGTATAATTACCTCTTCCATCAAAACCTTTTGGCTCTACTCCTCTAAAATCTCTAGTTCTTGGTAAAGATATTGCAACAAATCTGTCAACAAATTCCCACATCTTTTCACCTCTAAGAGTTACTTTAGCTCCAATTGGCATCCCTTTTCTTAATTTAAAGTTAGAGATATCTTTCTTCGAAAATGTAGCCATTGCTTTTTGACCAGTAATAGTTGTCATTTCTTCTACAGCTGCGTCAACTAATTTTTTATCTGATACTGCTTTACCAATACCTTGACTTAAACAAACTTTAGTAAGTTTTGGTACTTGCATAACATTCTTATAATTGAATTTTTCAATCATAGCTTTGGTTACTCTTTCCTCGTAATCCTTTTTTAGTCTTGGTGTATATTCCATCGTTAACTAATTTCTTCTTGTGATTTTTTCGAATACCTTACAGATACCGTCTTTTTCTTTCCTTTGATCTCAACTTCTTTTCTATTTCTTCCAGTTTTGGTTGGTTCTCCAGATGTTGGATCCAAAACCATTAAATTAGAAATGTGAATAGTAGGATCTTTTTCAATAATTCCTCCTTCCGGAAAATCTTTATCTGCATTAGGCTTAACATGTTTCTTTATTGGCTTTAAAGTATCTCCTTCGATTCCTCTAATTACAGCTCTCAAAGATTTTCTATTAATAGAAATAACTTCTGCTTTTTTACCTTTTGAAACTCCTGTTGAAACAAAAACTTTGTCTCCTACTTTAATATGTAATTTCTTGTTTGTCATATTCCTTATCAATTATAGCACTTCTGGTGCTAATGAAACAATCTTCATAAATTGCTTATCTCTTAATTCTCTAGCTACAGGGCCAAAAATTCTTGTACCTCTCATCTCTCCAGCTTCATTTAAGATAACTGCTGCGTTATCTTCAAATCTGATATAAGATCCATCAGGTCTTCTAATTTCCTTTTTGGTTCTGACAACTACAGCTTTAGCTACTGATCCTTTTTTAACGTTACCGTTAGGAGTTGCAGACTTTACAGCTACTACAATCTTATCTCCGATTGAGGCATATCTCTTACCTGAACCTCCAAGCACTCTAATAACAAGCACTTCTTTTGCTCCACTATTATCTGCTATCTTTAATCTTGATTCTTGTTGTACCATTTTTTAATATTATTTTGCTCTTTCGATTATTTCAGCTAATCTCCATCGCTTTCTTTTACTTAAAGGTCTAGTTTCAGCTATTCTTACCACATCACCTTCATTACAGTCGTTATTCTCATCATGTGCCAAAAACTTGTTTGACTTTTTAAGGAACTTTCCATACATGGCATGCTTCTCTCTTCTTTCTACAAGAACAGTTATTGACTTATCCATTTTCTGGCTAGTCACGATTCCAACTCTTTCTTTTCTTAAATTTCTTTCCATTTCAACTATTATTTAGCTGCGCTTTTTCTTGCGACTAACTCAGTTTTAATTCTTGCCACAGTTCTTCTTGTATCTCTGATTAACATTGGGTTTTCAATGGCAGATACTTTGTGGTTTAGTTTCATTTTGTTTAAAAGCAATTTAGTGTCTTTAAACTCCTGAACTAATTCTTTATCAGATAATCCGATTATTTCTTTATTGTTCATCTTCTAATTCTTTAAATTATTCTGCGAAATCTCTTCTTAAAACAAACTTCGTCTTTACAGGTAACTTTTGTGCCGCAAGTCTCATAGCTTCTTTAGCTACTTCCAAAGGTACTCCATCTGCTTCAAACATTACTCTTCCTGGCTTAATTGCAGCAACATAGTGACTTAATGATCCTTTACCTTTTCCTTGTCTTACTTCAGCAGGCTTACTTGTAACTGGCTTGTCTGGAAATATTCTAATCCAAACTTTACCTTCTCTTTTCATGTATCTTGTAACAGCAATACGGGCAGCTTCAATTTGTCTTGAGGTAATCCATCCTTCTTCCATAGTCTTTAGTCCATATGAACCAAAAGCTACATGATTTCCTCTATAAGCTAAACCTTTTAGTTTACCTTTTTGTGTATTCCTGAACTTTACTCTTTTCGGTTGTAACATTATTACAGAGTTTTTCTAATTTAATATTATCTTCTTCTTGGCTTTCTATTACCGCCCTTGTTATCTCTTGGTGACTTTCCTCCTTTATCTAAATTTGGAGATAAATCTCTTTTACCAAATACTTCGCCTTTACAGATCCATACTTTAACACCTATTCTTCCGTATTGTGTATGTGCTTCAGAAAGAGCATAATCAATATCAGCTCTAAATGTATGAAGTGGAGTTCTTCCTTCTTTGTACATTTCGCTTCTTGCCATTTCAGCTCCATTCAATCTTCCACTGATCTTAACCTTAATTCCTTCGGCTCCCATTCTCATTGTAGAAGCAATAGACATTTTAATTGCTCTTCTGTAAGAAATTCTTGCTTCGATTTGACGAGCAATACCTTCTCCAACTAGCACAGCATCTAATTCAGGTCTTTTAACTTCAAAGATATTGATTTGGATTTCATTTCCAGTCAATTTCTTCAACTCTTCTTTCAACTTATCTACCTCTGCTCCTCCTTTACCGATAATTACACCTGGTCTTGCAGTATGAATTGTTACAGTAACAAATTTTAAAGTTCTTTCAATTACAACTTTAGCTACACTTGCTTTTCTTAATCTAGCATTGATGTAGGTTCTGATTTTATTATCTTGAACAATCTTGTCCTTATAATCGTCTCCACCATACCAGTTGGAATCCCAACCTTTGATGTAACCTAATCTGTTTCCTATTGGATTTGTCTTTTGTCCCATATTCTTATAAAGTGTCTACTAAAATAGTTACGTGATTTGATCTTTTTCTAATTCTGTGAGCTCTACCTTGAGGTGCTGGCTTAATTCTTTTAAGTGTTGGTCCGGGGCCTACAGTTATTTCCTTAATAAACAAATTATCCGGCTCTTGTCCATCATTTTTAGTTTGCCAGTTGGCAACTGCGGATAACAAAAGTGTTTCCAAATAACCCGAAGCATCCTTTGGATTATGTTTTAATATAATAAGAGATTTTGCAACTTCTTCCCCTCTAATAAGGTCAGCAACAAGTCTCATTTTTCTCGCAGGAATAGGACATTTATTAAGTTTAGCAAATGCTAAGCTCTTTTTTTCTTCCTTTATCCTTTCGGCCATTAATCTTTTTCTAGCTCCCATTGTTTTAGAATAATTTTCTTAATTATTTTTTTCCTTTCTTACCTCCGTGTCCTCTGAAGTTTCTTGTCGGAGAAAATTCTCCAAGTTTGTGTCCTACCATGTTTTCAGTAACATAAACAGGAATAAACTTATTACCATTGTGAACAGCAAATGTATGTCCAACAAAATCAGGTGTAATAGTTGAAGCTCTAGACCAAGTCTTGATTACAGTCTTTTTACCAGACTCACTTACTTTGTCTAACTTCTTGTATAACTTATAGTATACAAATGGCGGTTTTTTTAAGGATCTACTCATCTTTTATTTATTTCTTCCTTCTTTCAATTATTAATCTGTTAGACTTTTTAGTCTTACTTCTAGTCTTGTAACCTTTAGCTGGTATTCCATTTCTTGATCTTGGATGACCTCCAGAAGATTTTCCTTCTCCACCTCCCATTGGGTGATCAACTGGGTTCATTACAACTCCTCTTACTCTAGGTCTTCTTCCTAACCACCTGCTCCTTCCAGCTTTACCTGATCTTACCAAGTTATGTGTTGGATTAGATACAGAACCAATAGTAGCTAAACAAGTAAGCAAAATCATTCTTGTTTCACCAGAAGGCAATTTGATAATAGCATATTTACCATCTCTTGCGTTCAATTGAGCGTAAGTTCCTGCACCTCTTGCTAATACTCCTCCTCTTCCTGGTTGTAACTCTATATTGTGAATAGTTGTTCCCAATGGAACTTCACTTAAGAACATTGCATTACCAACATTTGGCTCAACACCTTCTCCAGAATTTATTTTATCTCCAACTTTTAATCCATTAGGACAAATGATGTATCTTTTTTCTCCATCTGTGTATTGAACTAATGCTATTCTAGCAGATCTGTTTGGATCATACTCCACAGTCATTACTTCACCTTCGATTCCAAAGTTATTTCTTTGAAAATCAATTACACGATATCTTCTTTTATGACCACCCCCACGGTATCTCATTGTCATTTTACCCTGGTTATTTCTTCCTCCAGATTTCTTGATAGGTCTTAATAGACTCTTCTCAGGATTGTTAGGTGAAGTTATATCCGCAAAATCATCAGCAATTTTATGCCTTTGACCTGGTGTTGTTGGTTTTAATTTTCTTACTCCCATTGTATATTAAATATTGCTATAGAAATCTATTTCATCTCCATCTACTAGAGTTATCATAGCTTTCTTAATCGCTTTAGTTCTTTGAAAAATTAATCCTTTATTCGTCTGTTTCATCTCCTTCTTTCCACCTCCAAGGTTCATAGTATTCACCTTTCTAACTTTAACACCATACATATTCTCAACAGCATTTTTGATATCTACCTTCGTAGCTCTTTTATCTACCTCGAATGTATACGTGTTATTATTTTCAATGAAAAATTCAGATTTTTCGGAAATAATAGGTCTTTTAAGTATCTCAGTCATCTTGTTATTATTATGCTAAGTAAGTATCAATTGTTTTTAATGCACTTTCAACAACAACTAACTTGTTGGCATTCATTACTTCATAGCTATTTATCGAATCAGCTGTAACAACCATAGCGTTAGGAATGTTCCTTGAGGCTAAGTAAAGATTGTCGCTTTTTTCGGGCAACAAAAATAGTGATTTTTCAGAATCAATTCCTAATTTTTGTAGGATTATTTTAAAGTCCTTTGTTTTAGCATCTTTCATTACGAAATCTTCTAATACAATTATATCTTCTTTTTGTGCTTTGTAAGTTAATGCAGATCTACGAGCTACTTTCTTCAACTTTCTGTTCATTTTGAAATCGTAGTCTCTTGGAGCTGGTCCAAAAACAGTACCTCCTCCTTTGAAAAGTGGAGATTTAATACTTCCTGCTCTTGCAGTACCAGTACCTTTTTGTTTTTTTATTTTTCTAGTAGATCCAGTTACTTCTGCTCTTTCTTTTGCTTTACTTGTTCCTTGTCTTCTTCTAGCCAAGTACCACTTAACGTCCAAATAGATAGCGTGATCATTTGGCTCTACAGCAAAGATTCCTTTATTAAGAGTAACCTTCTTTCCTGAAGATTTCCCCTCTATATTTTGAATTTCTATACTCATTACTTTTCTACTATTACAAAGTTTCCATTAAATCCAGGAACGGCTCCTTTAATTAATACTAAATTTTTATCTGCAAGAACTTTAACAATTTGTAAGTTTTGAGTTTTCACCCTAACATTACCCATTTGCCCTGCCATTCTCATTCCTTTAAATACTCTTGCTGGGTAAGAAGCTGCTCCAATAGATCCTGGCGCTCTCAATCTGTTATGTTGACCGTGAGTTGCTTGTCCTACTCCTGCGAAGTTATGTCTCTTTACAACCCCTTGAAATCCTTTTCCTTTTGAAGTTCCAACAACATCTACAAATTCTCCTTCAGCAAATACATCAGCTGCAGAGATTGTATCTCCCATTTTTACTTCTCCTGAAAACATATCAAATTCAACTAACTTTCTCTTTGGAGTAGTTTTAGCTTTTTTGAAATGACCTTGCATTGCTGCAGGTGTATTCTTTTCTTTCTTCTCGTCATATCCTACTTGAACAGCAGTATATCCGTCAGTCTCTTCAGTTTTAATCTGAGTAACTACACAAGGACCTAATTCTATAACTGTACACGGTATATTTTTACCGTTCTCGTCAAAGATACTAGTCATCCCTTTTTTTCTTCCTATTAATCCAGTTGCCATAATTCTTTACTTAAACTTTTATTTCAACATTTACACCACTTGGCAATTCTAATTTCATTAATGCATCAATTGTTTTAGCTGCATTTGAATTGCTGTAGATATCTATCAATCTTTTGTACGAACTTAATTCGAATTGCTCTCTCGCTTTTTTGTTAACGTGAGGAGATTTCAATACTGTGTAAATTCTTTTGTGAGTTGGTAATGGAATTGGCCCACTTACTACTGCACCTGTAACTTTTACAGTTTTAACGATTTTCTCAGCTGATTTGTCAACTAAGTTGTGATCGTATGATTTTAATTTTATTCTAATTTTCTGACTCATAATAAAGTTTTATTAAGCTTGTACTTCTCCTTTAGCTTTTGCAAGCACTTCAGTCGTAATATTTCTTGGTGCCTCTTGGAAATGTGAAAACTCCATAGTTGAAGTTGCTCTTCCTGAAGACATTGTTCTTAATTGTGTAACGTATCCAAACATTTCTGACAATGGAACTTTAGCTTTTACAATCTTAGCTCCTGCTCTGTCATCCATCCCGTCAACTTGACCTCTTCTTCTGTTCAAATCTCCTACGATATCACCCATGTTAACTTCTGGAGTAACAACCTCTAATTTCATTATAGGCTCAAGTAAAATCGCACCAGCTTGCTTACAAGCAGTTTTAAATGCCATTTTAGCTGCAATCTCAAAAGATAATTGATCTGAATCCACTGCGTGAAAAGATCCATCTTTCAATGTTACTTTTAAAGAATCAATTGGGAAACCTGCAAGAATACCATTCTTCATAGCTTCTTTAAATCCTTTTTCTACTGAAGGAATAAATTCTTTAGGAATGTTACCACCTTTAATGATGTTTACAAACTCTAATCCTTCTTTTTCAGGATCACCTGGCTCTAATGTTATAACGATATCAGCAAATTTTCCTCTACCACCCGATTGCTTTTTGTAAAGCTCTCTGTGATCCACTGCTGATGTAATATTTTCTTTGTATGATACTTGAGGAGCTCCTTGGTTAACTTCAACCTTAAATTCTCTCTTCAATCTATCAATAAGAATTTCTAAGTGTAACTCACCCATTCCGGAGATTACTGTTTGACCAGTTTCTTCATCTGTGTTAATTACAAATGTTGGATCTTCCTCGGCTAATTTACCAAGACCAACACCTAATTTATCAACATCAGCTTGAGTTTTAGGCTCAATTGCTACACCAATTACTGGTGCTGGGAATGTCATAGACTCCAATACTATTGGGTGCTTTAAATCACACAATGTATCTCCTGTTCTAATATCTTTAAATCCTACTGCTGCTCCAATATCTCCAGTTTCAATGCTATCAATAGCGTTCTGCTTGTTAGAGTGCATTTGGAATATTCTAGAAATTCTTTCTTTCTTTTGTGTTCTTGTATTTAATACATAAGACCCTGCATCTAATACTCCTGAATAAACTCTGAAGAAACATAGTCTTCCTACGAAAGGATCCGTAGCAATTTTAAATGCTAATGCTGAAAAAGGCTCCTCTGTGTTAGGCTTTCTTTTCTCTTCTTCTTCAGTATCAGGATTCACCCCAATAATAGCTTCAACATCCATTGGTGAAGGTAAAAATCTAATTACTGCATCCAACATTGCTTGAACTCCTTTGTTCTTAAAGGCAGAACCACACATCATTGGTATGATAGACATATCAATTGTTGCTTTTCTTAAAGCTTCTATTACTTCTTCTTCTGTAATTGAATTTTCATCTTCAAAGAATTTCTCCATTAAAGTATCATCATACTCAGCAACAGATTCAATTAATTTTGCTCTGTATTCAGCAACAACTTCAGTCAAATCAGCTGGAATTTCTACTTCTTTGTAAGTCATTCCGTATCCTTCTTCATCCCAAACGATTCCTTTCATTGCAATCAAATCAACAACTCCTTCAAAGTCATCTTCATCACCAATTGGAATTTGTAATGGAACTGGGTTACCTCCTAACATTTCTCTAACTTGATCACAAACTTTCAAGAAGTTAGCCCCTTGTCTGTCCATTTTGTTAACGAAACCTAATCTAGGTACCCTGTATTTGTCAGCTTGTCTCCATACAGTCTCAGATTGCGGTTCTACACCATCTACTGCACTAAACAAAGCAACAACTCCATCTAATATTCTTAATGATCTTTCCACCTCTACCGTAAAATCTACGTGACCTGGAGTATCAATAATGTTAATTTTATAATCTATTGATTCTGGTAATGCTGCTCCTTTATTTGTTGGAAATTTCCATTCACAAGTTGTAGCCGCTGAAGTAATTGTAATACCTCTTTCAGCTTCTTGCTCCATCCAATCCATTGTTGATGCACCATCATGTACTTCACCAATCTTATGGTTAATTCCTGTGTAAAAAAGAATACGCTCTGTTGTTGTAGTTTTACCTGCATCAATGTGAGCTGCAATTCCAATGTTTCTTGTTTTGGTTAAATCTCTCTTTGCCATCTCTTAAAATCTAAAATGTGAAAATGCCTTATTTGCTTCAGCCATTCTGATAGTATCTTCTTTCTTCTTAATCGCTCCACCTTCTTCTTTGAAAGCTGCCATTATCTCAGAAGCCAATTTTTGACCCATAGTGTTATCATTTCTCTTTCTTGCGAATGAGATTAACCACTTCATCCCTAAGGATTCTTTTCTTCCGTCTCTAATTGGTTGTGGAATTTGGTAAGTTGCCCCACCTACTCTTCTACTTCGTACTTCTACGTCTGGAGTAATGTTTTTTAATCCTTTTTTGAAAACCTCCAATGGAGCTTCGTCTTCAATTTTAGATTCTACGATCTCTAATGCTGTGTAAAAAATATCGAACGCTAGTTCCTTTTTTCCATGCATCATCAAGTTGTTTACAAACTTGGTTACTTGCACATCATTGAATTTTGGATCTGGTAAAATTCTGTGCTTTTTGGCGGTTCTTCTTCTCATAACTGATTGTTATAATACTCCTAATTTAATAGGTAGAGTATGTAATGTTTTTAGTTTTTAGGTCTTTTTGTTCCGTATTTAGATCTTCTTTGAGTTCTACCATCTACTCCGGCAGTATCTAATGATCCTCTTACTATGTGGTATCTTACACCTGGAAGATCTTTTACTCTTCCTCCTCTTACTAACACAATACTGTGTTCCTGTAAGTTGTGTCCTTCTCCACCAATATAAGCATTCACTTCTTTTCCATTAGTTAGTCTAACTCTGGCAACTTTTCTCATTGCAGAATTTGGCTTCTTTGGAGTAGCTGTGTATACTCTTACACACACCCCTCTTTTTTGAGGACAAGAGTTAAGTGCTATTGACTTACTAACCTTTGTATTAGAAGTCCTTCCTTTTCTTATTAATTGTTGTATAGTTGGCATCTGACTGTTTATTAAGTACTATTTTACTATTTATCGGGGTGCAAATTTACAGTTTTTTTTTATTATACCAACTGTTTTGAAGAATGTTTTAAAAAAAAGTAAAGAAAAATCAAACTGCAAGTCATATTGATAGAAGGAATAGTAGTTGTAGACAAGAAATAAATATTTAATTGATTATTTATTTTCTGGAATTATGAATAATTCCTCATCAGCCATCTTCATCCAAAAAGTTTCCCTTGCATACTTTTCAGGATTACCTAATATAAGTAGTTTTTTTTCTTCTGCTTCTTTGATTCTATTTTCTTTAAATACCCACTCTTGTTCTAATCGAGATATTTTAGTTTTAGTTTTGATAAGAGATATAAGATTTATGTCTTCAAAAAATAAAACCCACACAAAAAGGATTAAAAAGGAAATTGCCCATTTATTTTTTAAAAAATTAGGAAACTTATCTTTTAAGTTAGAAATGAAACTCATTATAATTCGTTAATTGAGTCCATTACTTTAGCCTTCATAAGCTCTTTGTATTCTTGGAGCTTGTTACTTACTTGTTCGTTAGCTGTCCCTATAATTTGTGCAGCTAATATTCCTGCATTTTTTGCTCCGTCAAGAGCTACAGTTGCTACCGGCACTCCACCTGGCATTTGAAGTATTGAAAGTATTGAATCCCACCCATCAATTGAGTTACTTGATTTAACTGGTACTCCAATTACTGGCAAAGTAGTAATACTTGCTACCATTCCTGGTAAATGAGCTGCTCCTCCTGCTCCTGCAATAATAACTTTAAGTCCTTTAGATTTTGCATTACGAGCATAATCCATCATTCTCTCGGGAGTTCTGTGCGCAGAAACTATTGTTAACTCATAGTTTAATCCTAATTCATCTAATACTGTTGCTGCTGCTTTCATAACAGGCATATCAGATTTACTTCCCATTATTATACCTACTTGTGCTGTCATTGGTTTGTTTTGATATTACAAATATACAACTATATGTATGGTTTAATAATGCTAAATCTTAGATTTTTCAACAACTATAATCTAATTAAAATTAGATTATAAGAATGTAAGTTTTTTCTTAATTAAAAACTACCTCCTGATTAAAGTTATTGTTCCTTTTTTCTCAAATTCTTCTCCATTAACAAAGGTTCCTTCTACATAGTAAACAAATACATCTGGATTTACTGGAGACCCTTTATAGGTTCCGTCCCATCCTCCTCCAATTGCATTTGATTCAAAAACTTTATTCCCATATCTATTAAATATGACAAGCTTAACAGTTTCAATGCCTGATCCTTGCACATAAAATAAGTCGTTTTCTTGATTGCCATCAGGAGAGAAAACGTTTGGAACATAAATACCAAATTCACAATCTGGATCTATAATATTTATTAGAGATGTATTGTCTGAATTTGAACAGTTATTAGCATCCGATACTATTAAAGAATATGAGCCTTCTTTTAGATTTGAAATATTAAGAGTACTGTCACCATTACTCCAATTATAAATATAGGCTGGTGTTCCTCCTGTTATGGTAACATCAATTTCTCCATTAGCTTGATCACACAGCTCATCTGTTTCATCAAAATTGATTACTGGGACTGAGAATACATTAACTTGAACTGTATCTGGCAATGGGCATGGTCCATTTGGAATATAAACAATTGTGTGTATACCTACTCCCGCTATTGCAGGTGAGAAAACCCCAGTAATTGTATCTATACCTGTCCCAATCCATCTTCCACCAATTGGTGTTGCAGTGAAAGTAGCTGGCAAATCATTTTGACATAAATTACTACTAAAAGTTATTGTTCCTAAAACAAGTGGGTTAATTGTTAAGTTAGTTTCTATTATTGAATCACAACCAAAAGCAGTAGCTAGTGTATCTCTGTAAATTCCAGTGCTTCCATAAATATTTGCTCCAACTGTAACTGTTTGCCCTGCACATAAATTAAAGGTGTTGGATTGATTATACGAAGGAGATAAAAACAGATTGGTTGTAATTATACTATCACAACCACTTATATTGGTTAGTGTGTCATTGTATGCTCCTGAAGTATATACTATTGTTCCTCCTGGTAATTGAAAGCTGTCGCAACCAGATGCAAGAACAGAAATATAAGAAACTGTATCTACAATAAGGTTAATGGTAATTATACTGTCACAACCTATTGTGTTAGAAATAGTATCTAAATAGTTCCCTGAGGTAGAATATGATTTTCCACTTGGTGATGAGTACGGACCACATGATATTGGATTAATTATAGAGGTTGAACTATTATTTATTACTAATGACAATGTATAAATGGTATCACACCCAGGTATTAAAACAGTATCATTATATGTACCAGAAGAAGTATAAGTTACTCCTCTCCAAGTTAAGCTATCACAAGCTGTAACAGAAGTTGTAATAGGAATAAACCCACTAATGGTTAAATTAAATGTCATTAAACTATCACAACCAATTGAGTTTAATATAGTATCTAAATAGATTCCTGATGTTCTCCAAATTTTTCCACTTGGTGATAATAAACTATCGCAGGTTGTAATAGATTGGGATGAATTTGTTGTAGAATTGACAGTAAGATTAAATGTCATCAGACTATCACATCCATCAGTTTTAGTTATTGTATCTAAATAAGTTCCTGTGGTACTCCATATTTTTCCACTTGGCGACAATAGACTATCGCATACTGTTAAGGTTTGAGTAGAACTTGTTGTGTAGTTTATTGTAAGATTGAATGTCATTAAACTGTCACATCCAGATGAGTTTAAAATTGTATCCAAATAAATTCCTGTTGTATTCCAAGTTTTTCCGCTTGGAGACAATAGGCTATCACAAACTGATAAAGTTTGAGTAGAACTTGTTGTAAAGTTTATAATTAAATTAAATGTCATTAAACTATCACAACCATTTGAGTTTAATATAGTATCTAAATAGATTCCTGATGTTCTCCAAATTTTTCCACTTGGTGATAATAAACTATCGCAGGTTGTAATAGATTGGGATGAATTTGTTGTGGAATTCACAGTAAGATTAAATGTTATTAAGCTATCACATCCGTCAGTTTTAGTTATTGTATCTAAATAAGTTCCTGTAGTATTCCATGTTTTTCCACTTGGCGATAATAGACTATCACATACTGTTAAGAATTGAGTAGAACTTGTTGTGTAGTTTATTGTAAGATTGAATGTCATCAAACTATCACATCCAGTTGAGTTTAAAATTGTATCAAAATAAGTACCAGTTGTATTCCAAGTTTTTCCGCTTGGAGACAATAGACTATCGCAAACCGTAAGTGTTTGACTTGAAGTTGTAGTGTAATTTACTGTTAAGCTTAAGTCAAAAATTGTGTCGCATCCTGCAACTAATAGCGTATCAGAATAATTTCCAGTAGTGGTATAAGTAACACCTCTCCACACAACACTATCGCAAATTGTTATTGTTAGAGGAATTCTTGCAATTGGAGCTATTGTAAGGTTAATACTTAATAAGCTATCGCAACCTGAAGCATTTAGAATTGTATCCAAATAATTACCAGTAGCAGTCCAAATTTTTCCACTTGGAGAAACAAAACTATCGCAAACTGATATCATTTGAGAAGAGCTTGAAGTATAGTTAACTGTAAGATTAAACGTCATAAGACTATCGCATCCATTTGGTTTTACTAGTGTATCCAGGTAAATTCCAGTGGTATTCCAAGTTTTACCACTTGGTGAGACTATACTATCACAAACGGTAATTGTTTGAGACGAACTAGTTGTATAATTTACCGTCAAATTAAATGTCATTAAACTATCGCAACCAATTGCATTGGCTATTGTGTCGCTATAAGTTCCTGTTGTATTCCAAGTTTTTCCAGTTGGAGACACTAAACTATCGCAAACTGTTATCGTTTGAGCAGATGAACTAGAGTTATTAATAGTAAGATTTAAGATAAAAACGGTATCACAACCCGGAACTATTACAGAATCATTATAAATTCCAGTACTAGAATACCAACTTCCTCTCCAAGAAATACTATCACAAGCATTTAAGGTTGAAGGAATTTGAGCGTAATTACTCAATGTTAAATTAAAAGTCATTAAACTATCACATCCAGAAACATTAGAAATTGTATCTAGATAGACTCCATTTGATCTCCATATTTTCCCTGATGGAGAGAATAAACTATCGCAAACTGTCAAGGATATTGAAGAAGTTGAAGTGTAATTTACAGTAAGATTAAAAGTCATTAAACTATCACAACCTGAGTTGCTTGTTATTGTGTCCAAGTATATTCCAGAGCTATTCCAAAATTTCCCAGAAGGAGAAATTAAACTATCACAAACTGTAAGGTTTTGGATTGAGGAAGTAGTATAATTAATGGTTAAATTATAAATGACTAAGCTATCACAAACACCCGCAGTATTAAAAGTATCTGCATAGATTCCTGAAGTAGTCCAAACTTGTCCGTTTGGACTGGTAAAACTATCACAAGAACTATTGATAACATTAGTAATTATTGTAGATCTCATGGTTACTTGATACCTGTGAATACTATCACATCCATTAACTGTTGAAAAAGTATCTCTGTATGTACCACTGAAAAATACTGTATTTCCGTTTGGTAAAAGCAGACTGTCACACCCAATAAAACTTTGCCAATTATCTACTGAATTAAATAGTGTAAGGTTTAAAGTAAAAATACTGTCACAAAAACCTGTAGTTGCAGTATCATAATAAGTGCCTGAAGAAGTTAGATTATTTGAACGCCATAAAAACTGGTCACATGAGGTGTCTGTCAGTGTAATGCTAATGGTATAATTTACTGTTAGATTAAAAGTCATTAAACTGTCACAACCCGAAGTATTTAATATTGTATCTAAGTACATTCCAGAATTATTCCAAGTTTTTCCTGATGGCGAAACAAAGCTGTCACAAACAGTAATAGTTTGAGTGGAACTGGAATTAAAGTTTACTGTTAGATTAAAAGTCATTAGACTGTCGCAGCCAGCTGCATTTAAAATAGTATCCAAATAGGTTCCTGTCGAATTCCAAGTTTTTCCACTTGGAGATAACAAACTATCACAAACTGTTAAAGTTTGAGTTGAGCTTGAAGTATTATTTACTATCAAATTAAATGTCATTAAACTATCACACCCACTTGAATTTGTTATCGTGTCTAGATATATTCCAGATGTTGACCAAATTTTACCACTTGGAGAGATCATGCTATCGCATATTGTTGTTGCTTGAGTAGAACTTGTAGTATAGTTTACTGTCAGATTCAAGGTAATAATTGAGTCACACCCTTGATAAGATGGCAATGTGTCTTTTGCTGTATTATTATTTGTGTAATAAGTAACTCCATCTATCCAAATAAGAGAATCACATACTAAAACTGAATCTATACTATTTATTGTAGAGGAAACTGTAAGGTTTATTGTAAGTAATGAATCACATCCTGATGAATTAGAAATTGTATCAAGATAGGTTCCTGTTGTTGACCAAATTTTTCCGCTTGGAGAAATTAAACTATCACAAACTGTTATTGTTTGAGTAGAACTTGATGTAAAGTTTACTGTAAGATTAAAAGTCATTAAACTATCGCAACCACCAGCATTCATAATGGTATCGAGATAATTGCCAGTTGTATTCCAAGTTTTTCCACTTGGAGATATTAAACTATCACAAACTATAAGGGTTTGAGTTGAGCTTGAAGTAGTATTTATTGTCAAGTTAAATGTAAGTAAACTATCACACCCATTAGCTTTTAATATAGTATCAAAATAATTGCCAGTTGTTGACCAAATTTTTCCGCTTGGAGATACTAAACTATCACAAACTGTTAATGTTTGAGTTGAACTAGTCGTGTAGTTTACTGTCAGATTAAATGTCATTAGACTGTCACAACCAGTTGCATTTAAAATTGTATCTAAATAAGTATTGGATGTTGACCAAATTTTTCCACTTGGAGATATTAAACTATCACAAACAGTTAAAGTTTGAGTAGAACTTGATGTAAAGTTTACTGTAAGATTAAAAGTGATTAAGCTATCACAACCACTAGCATTCATAATGGTATCGAGATAAGTGCCAGTTGTATTCCAAGTTTTTCCGCTAGGAGACAATAAGCTATCACAAACTGTAACGGTTTGAGTTGAGCTTGAAGTATTATTAATAATTAAACTCAAACTCACAATAGAATCACATCCTTGGATTGAAGACAATGTATCTTTTGCAGCTGTATTGTTAGCGTAATATGTAATTCCATTTATCCAAGTTAACGAATCACAAGCAGTAATAGAATCAATCGTGTTGATTACAGGAGAAATTGAAACTGTAATAGTTAATAAACTATCACAACCAGTTGAATTTGGGATTGTATCAAAATAGGTCCCTGCTGTTCGCCAAATTTTTCCACTTGGCGAAATCAAGCTATCACAAACTGTTATAGTTTGAGTAGAACTCGTAGAAGGACCGGTAGCCAACAAAACAAAAGAAAGAGAATCAGTACATCCTGAGGAATCAGAAACAATAACATAAGAAGTACCTACGGGTAATGAAGAAGCAGAATCTCCTGTTTCTCCATTAGACCAAAGATAGGTATAGATAGGTTGACCTCCTGTTGCTTCTACCTTAGCAGTACCATTGCTATCACTGGCACAAATCAAGTTACTGCTAGATAATAGAGATACTTTTAAAGTATCTGGAGTTGTTATATCAAAACATATTGTAGTAGGACATCCAAGATTATCAGTAGCTGTTACACAATAAGTAGCAGCAGCTAAATTTGTGCGACTAGTCCCTGTACCGCCAGTACTCCAAGTATAAGTATAAGGTCCGGTTCCGCCTGATGCAAGAACATTGGCAGTACCATTATTAAGGCCACAAGTTGCAGGGGTAGTATTTTGAACTGAAACGATAGGTGATCCAGGAGCTGGGAATAAGAAAACAGTGTCCGTAACTGAACAACCTGTAATAGTGTTAGTTGCTGTAACAGAATATGACCCTACACCAATACTTCCATTTGTAGAAGAGGTGGAATTAAAGCTAAATACTCCATTAGACCATGAAAAATTATAAAGCCCTCCCCCAGAAGTAATATTGGCAACAATTTGTCCATTATTACCGCAATTTGGTTGCGTTAATGTCAAAGCAATAGTTGGGATTGGACTCACAGTTACTGTAAGTGGACGAGAAATAGGACAACTTAATCTTGTAACACCACTCGCTATTGTTTTAGTATAAATAGAAGCAGTATAAGTTGTAGTTGTTGATGGGCTAACTGTAATAGTGTTGGTTGTAGAAGAAACAATATTAGTAGTGGGTGTCCAAATCACACTATCACTAACTGCTAAACCAGTCAATGTTAAAGTTCTATTCTCACCTTCACAAATGGCACCCGCACCAGACCCAGTAACTGTTGGTAATGCATCTACATATAGATAAATTGTTTTGGTAGGAGATAGTCCACAACAATCTGATGTTGTTCTAAGTGTAATAGTATAAAAGCCAGGAGTGTTAAATTGTATTGAAGGAGTATTTTGAACTGTTGTTCCTGGGTTTGTAATTGCTCCATTAAAATTCCATATATAAGTTAATCCTGAATACACACTGCTAAAAGTTGCAAAATCTCCTTGGCAAAGCTGAAAAGTATCGACTCCAATTGAATCTGCATTAGTTGTTATTTCTGGTGCTAATGAACCATCAAAAGAAATATTATGAAATCCTTCATAAATATGAGCTCCTCTGGATAAAGTATAACGAGCTATTTGAGAATATTGAGTATTAGTGTTACTTGATGATCCTGCTGTAGCAGGAGTTGCATAATTGGTGACTCTGTCAAAATCCCACGTACTTGCAGATGTTGTTGTATAATTTACATTGGTATTGGTGCAATTTACATTACTAGCTGTAATTGTAGTTTGGGCAGCAAGATTGAATGTTGTAACCTGAGTTGTTAAAAAAGCACCACTTACTCTGTAAACATCAATAGTTTGACCAGCACGACCAGCACCACCACTTCGACCTAATCCACCATTTCCGCCTCGTCCACCATTTCCACCTGCTCCAACTTCTCCACCACCAGTATAAGGGCTTCCACTACCACCAAGACCACCTGCACCACCTGTACCGCCTGTACCTGGAGTACCACCTCCACCTGCATTCCCTGCATCTACAAAACTTTGATTAATTATTCCATTTGCACCATTTGAGAAAAGATATACCCCGTAGGAGGATCCTCCTCCTCGACCACCAGTACCACCTTGGCCTCCTTGGCCACCACCACCACCACCTCCTCCTCCAGAACCACATCCATCAGAACAAAAGAAACAGTCTTGTCCACCGCCACCACCGCCACCTGCACCACCACTACCACCACTACCATCACTGCCACTGCCCCCTTGACTACCTGGAGACCAGAATCCCCCAACATGCGAACCATTAGAACCAAGACCACCATTAGATCCAAGAGTACCATTTGAACCAGCAGTACCGTTACTTCCAGGATAACCACCACCATTCCCTCCATCATTACCACCATTACCACCACCAAGATTTGACCCATAGACACTTAAAACACCTCCTCCGTTTCCACCACGGCCACCATTTTCATCTTCGCAACCACCATTTGCACCACCACCACCACCACCACCACTTCGAGAATTTGAAGATGAACCACCTGTATAACCTTGTGAACCTGCATTACAACAACCACAACCATTTGAATCGCCTCTACCATTACCACCATTACCAGCAGTTGCACCACCACCACCACCATTACCACCAGCTATAGTGCAGTTATTAGCCGAATTATAATTACCGCTTGCATTAGTACCTGCATTACCAACAGTTGTTCCTCCCCCTCCTCCTCCTCCTCCTCCTCCTCCAGAATCATCATAATCATTACCGTCACCTGCTGATCCACGCCCTCCATTCCTTCCTATGTTTCCATTTGTTCCATTTGTTCCATTTCTACCTGCAGCAGCATTTCCCGGCTGAATTTGACATCTTACAATATCATAATCAGAACAAGAGGTTAAATGCAAACCATAAGTAGACATACCTGGCTGATTTGCTGCTGAAGTTCTAACAGTAATATCTTGTAATCTAAAACCTGTTGCACTATTTCCATAAAAAGCTACAAGTCTTTGAGCATTTGTTGATCCTTCTGGACTTGCTGTTGTTCGATTGATTGTAGTTGCGCCTGGCTGGCTAGTTTTTCTCCATCCAAAAAATTGATCAAAACCACCCTCTATCGTAACAAAACTTTGAAGATTGATTGCATTATTAAAATTATAAGTTCCTATAGCCATTTTTATCACTGCTCCTTGACAAGCACTTCGACTTAGTGCTTCAACCAAATTTGTAGGATTAGCCTGTGTACCAGCAGCAGCAGATGACCCCGTAGGTGTAACATATATATTAATACAAGAAGCTAAAGTAGGAGGAGCTCCTACTGATAAAGGAACTATCGCATCAGAAGAACATCCTGTAGATGGATTAGTAATTCGGAGAGTATAATTATAAGTACCTGAAGCAGCAGGAACTGATACTACAATACTAGATGAAGTTCCTGATACCGTTCCCGAGCCTAAACCTCCCATTGAAGGATTGAACCATTGGAAAGTCATTCCTGTAGAATTTGTAGTACCTGTAAGTGTTATATTTCCTCCTGGGCAAACACTAGCAGAAGAAGGACTAATATTGGCAACTGGATCAGGATTAACCGTTACAGTAACATCATCACTTGAACTACAGCCATCAGGGTAAATAGCTGTTGCAGTGTAGGTTGTTGTTGAAGTTGGAGATGCATTTGTGCTAGTTCCTGAAGTTGTTGAAAGTGCTAATGAAGGCGACCAAGAAATGTTAGGGGTAACATTAGTAGCTAAAAGTGTTGTGGTTGAACCCGAACAAATTCCTACATCTGCACTTACAGAAATAGGTGTATTGGGATTTGAGTTTACATTTACTATATATGATCTAGAATTTTGACCAATAATTGGACAAGCATCATCAAATACTCCTAATGAAAACACATAAGTTCCTGCTGAACCGATTGGTGGTGTCCAACAAAAAGTACCAACACGATTATTTCCGGTTCCAGTTTGTGTAAATGTAGCTCCAGGAATATTTCCTGAATAAAACATTGAAAGATTATCAACAGCATTTATGTCAGTTGCGTTTATGTTAAAACAGATAGGTGCACCTTCGCAAGTATTAACAGAATATATTCCTGAAGCTCCATTAATACCAGATAGTTGCGGCAGAGTATTGGAACAATTGAGAATAGTAAATTGCATATCGCGAACAATTTCTCCAACCTTAATTCCCGCCCTATATTCTTCTACTAAAACACTTACAGATGCAACTTGAATTGCAGTAGCAGTGAAAGATAAATCACCTGTATTAGGATCAATTGTTACAGGAGTAGTCAATGGATTTACTCCACTAAATCCTGGAGCATAAGGAACACTTGTTGCTGGAGATTGTAGGCAATTTACCAAAGAATACACTAAGGAATCGCCATCTGAATCGGTTGCTAATTGCTGAAAAACAACAGACTGATTTAAACATGTATATAGGGCTGGTTCTGATGCAAACGTAGGGGAGCTATTACAAGTAGTTAAATTATTATTTAGAAATGAACTGGTATAAAATCCTATAGAACCAGGAATTGAAATATTTGTAATACTTCCGTTTCTACAACAAGAAGAGGTGGAAAAAATCACACTAGCACAATTAGCTGGGACGGTAACTGTACCTGTATAGATATGTTCTTCTAAACCAAATGGGTATGAACCGCCAGAGCAAATACTGGTTAAAGTTGGACAAAGTGGAGAAATATCTGAAGAACTTTGTAAAGCCACAGTTACACTACCAGAACTTCCACAACCATTATAAGCAACACTAAAAGAAGGTGGCATTGTTATCCCTCCACAATCACGATAAGCTTTTAAGGTAACTAGGTATTGGTTAGGACCAGTGCAAGTGTAGGATAATGTGGACCCCATAAAATGGGAGCCAAAGCTATTTAACTGTATTCCAAAAAGAAATACAAAAAGCAAAAAAGAGATATTTAAAATAGTTTTTTTCACGTTCGAATTAGTCCAGTTAATAAAAATAACGATTTTTTATAAGAATGGCTGCCTATTCTATTAACTAAATTTTAACATGAAATTTAGCCTAACTCTTATTTAAGAACTGATTATCATTGAATTTTTAATAATCTTCCTTTATTTATAAAAGCACCTATTTGAGATTTATAAAAAATAGTATCGCTATTACCACCTAAAATTTTTATATTTAATTTGTCTCCTTTTTTGAAAGGAAAATTGGGATAATTAATCTTATTAAGTCTTAATTCATACTCGCAATCCTCTATCCACTTAACTTTTGATTTAATCCAAGATTTTCCATCATTTAAATATTCAATATGATTTTTGCCATCAATAACAAAATAATCATTCTTATTATCTGAATCTAGATATCTAAAAGTTCCTTTTTTTAGGACACTACAATTATCAGATATGATTGTTGATTTAGTTATAAAACTCAAAGAAATTATACCAAAGAACAAAATAACTATTAACTTAAAAATATTAAAATCCATAATTTTATTATCTAATCAAACTTACATTTCCTTTCTCTTGATAGGTTTCTCCTCCTTTACATTCTATATCCAAATAATAAACAAAAACAGCTGGATCGCATTCTTTTCCTTTGTAGGTTCCGTCCCAGCCTTCATTTTGATCACTTGTTTCAAACACCTTTTCACCCCATCTATGATAAACTCTTAAAGTCATGCTTGTAATGTTATTTCCTCTTACAAGTAATTCATCATTATCGCCATCTCCATTTGGTGTAAATGCATTTGGGATATATAAATCAGGTGGCCCGCAAATAACATCTAAAATATAGATTGTTATTGTAGCTGTTCGAACACAACCTGTATCGGTAACTCTTACACGATAAGTTGTAGTACTTGATGGTGAAGCAATTGGATTTTGAGAAGTTGAATTATTTAATGTGCTTGAGGGAGTCCAAGAATAAGCAAAACCAGATGGCAATGCACTCAATTGAACGGATTGCCCTTCAAAAATAGTGTCTCTATCTGCTGAAGCCCCCAAGGCCATTGTTGGCAAGGGAGAAACGTACACCCTTTTGGTTAAAGTAATTACACACCCTTGAGAACTTGTAATCGTAACGGAATAAATTGTGGTTCCATTAGGACTTGTAGAAATAGTTGGTGTAAAATCTCCCGTAATTATCTCTGGGTTTGGACTCCAATTATAGGTTAATGAATCAGTGCTATTGGATATAACGGATAATTGAAATGTATCTCCAAAACAAACTGCATCTGGGCCTGTGATTGAAAATTGAGAAGCAAACACATTCACTCGTACTGTGTCTTCTAAAAAACAACTATTGTTACCTACTCTTATAAAATAAGTTGTTGAAATATTAGGTGAAACAGTTAAAACTGGATTACCTAAACTAGTGTTTATTGTGTCTGTAAATAATGGGTTAGACGACCATTGATACACATTGGTTGTTCCAAAAGTATTAGCAGAAATAGAGATTGGTGTGCCAGGAATACAGAGTGTTGTATCATTAGGAACTAATAGTTGTAGTTTAGTAACAACAACAGTTAATGAAACCGTATCTGTACAAATTCCATTAGAAATTAACAGCTGGTAGGTTGTTGTATTAATTGGAGATGCAATTGGATTAGAAATAGTAGAATCACTTAGCCCAATACCTGGAGACCAATTGTATGTTATTGTAGGATTTGTTGAAGGCAAAAAACCTATTTGCTTAAAACTACTGTCACATATGGTATCGTTAGCTAGCATCCATGATGAATCGGATAGAATAGTTACTTGCTTCCTAATAGTATCAGAAAAATTACAAGCAGATGTATCTGAAACTATGAGAGTTACGGTAAAATTACCTGGATTGGAATAAATATGAAATGGACTGTAAGCAGTTGAACCTGTTCCATCACCAAAAAACCATTGAAAAGAAGTTCCTCTTAAACTTCTGTTAGTAAAAAAAGTAGTGTCGCCAAGGCAAGAAACTGGATTGTGATTAAAATCTGCTAATGTAATTGGTAAATTAAAATCGAATTTGAATACCGCATTATTACAGCTACTTCCATTGGTATCTGAGTGTGCCCCTGGAGATGGAAATATAGGGAAATCAGAATTACCTCCACAACCTGCACAAACAGATTGATACATTCTACCGTTTCTATCGAATCGACTTGTTCCACCATCTACATGCTCGTCACTTTGGTTACCTCCAAAAAATGAACCATAAAAAATATTGGAAGCATCACTTTCAAGTACCATCAAATAAAAATCACTACCATCAGTAGTAGTTTGAAATGCCCCTGCTGTTACATCCATTCCAGTGGTAGTAATTGCATTATTTGTTGTTCCAAATAAGTTTGTAGCGCCTCCCCAACCAGATAAATAAATTTTGTTACAAACATCTACCAGAAAAGCTGTTGGAGAAATATTTGGTCCTCCCCCTCCAGAACCGAAAACTGTTGACCATTCTATAGTATCTAAATTTGGCGACATTTTAGTCACAAACTGACCACTATTAAAAGTAAAATATCCTGCATTTTTTATAAAAGAAGAATCCATTTTATCAGTTTGACCAAAGACATATACACTGTCCCTTCTATCTAACTCTATAAAATAAATCTGGTCATAAGCATCTGTACCATAATAAGTAGAGGCTAAAACTGTTGAACCAGTTATGTTTATTTTTGTAATAAATCCATCTGCCCTAACACCTGTATAGGATGTATCAATAGCATTGGCTGATTTTATAAAATTATTAGAGTTTGTACCACCAGCAACATAAGCATTATCATTTCTATCAAGAGCTACAGAGTAAGCAGCATCATCTCCATTACCTCCCAAATAAGATGACCAAATAAGTGTGGTTAGTTTATTATCCATTTTAAAAATAACACCATCTAAATCATTCCCTCCGTGAGTAGGCTGAAAAACACCAGCAGTTACTGGGAAGTTTATGGAACGAGTACAGGAAACAACATAAATGTTATTGTTTTTGTCAATTTCTATTTCACCTCTTACCTCATCTGCATAATTATATCGTAAATCATTGGTTAAAGTAGAATTTAAGCCGTCATTCCCAGAACCACCAACATATGTTGATGACAATAAGTTATCTCCGGCTTGACTTAATCTTAGTACAAATATATCCGATCCATTCACAAAATTAACTCCAAGTCCATTGGTTAAATTTAATGCTGTACCACCATTAAAAACCGAATCATAACAACCAGTTGTGAAAGGAAAATCAGTGGAACTAGTAGTTCCATAAACGAAGATTTCGTCATTAGAGTTTACAATCATACTGTGCGGCAACTCATCACTATTACCACCAACTAGAGTAGAATACACCATGAATGTTCCAGTAGTATCGTATTTAGTAATTGCAATATCAACAATCCCATTGGTATCAAAAGTTACATCATATGCTCCTATAGTTGTTGGGTATGTTGGTCCAAACACAGTTGATCCAGAATATAGAAATCCATCTCTATCAAATGTGGCCGTGTACCCAAAATTATTAGATGTAGAACCAGAAAATGTAGAAAAAATTAAAGTAGGATCAATAATTAGTTCTTTGCTTTTATCATATCCACTAGGAAAAGTAAAACCTAAAACATTGTTAGATAAAGTATACTCACATTCAACTTCTATTTCTTCACCATCAATAATTTGATAAGCATAAGGTTTTTCTTCAATTACTTTATTTACTGATGTCTTTATTACTAACCTCCCTTTTAACAACTTAATATTATCAACTCCATTGTATAGTAGTTTAATATTAGAAGGATCTGCCGAAGGTTTTAGTACGAAATCATACTTTAATGATTCGTAATTAGAATAAAAAATTAAATCAATTGATTTATAAAGGTTTTCATATCTAATTTTGTTGAAACTTGAAACTTTGTTTGCCCATTTACTTTTGTCTGAACCAATAAAATAATTGTAATATTCAATATTTTTTTCAGTAGGCCTAATGCTTGTAGCATTTCCACCTATAAACTCAACTTGGTAAGAATGTGCTCTAAATTTTGTTATTTCCTTTCGGAGAAGGTGCGAATTGTGAGCATGAAAATAAGTTTCAACTTCTTCTTGATTATAAAAATCGTAGGTAATTTTATTTGCTTCTAAATAAAGATTACCTGCTGAAATATCAGTTTTAAACTGAACATTTTCATTCCATTGACCTTTATTTTCAATAAATTGATAAGATTCTGAATTTTGATTAAATCCAAAAAAAGGGGATAAAAGGAATAAGAAAATTACTAACTGCTTCATTGACTTTATTGTATGTTTAAATATACGATAATTTGTCTAAGGAGTTGCCAATAGAATCTTAAAGAAGCTCTTTAATAATACGCTCGATAGTATAACCCTCTGCTTCCGCAATATAGTTTCTTACAATTCTGTGTCTTAGTATTGATTCAGCAACTGCTTGCACGTCTTCAATATCTGGAGAGTATTTTCCTTTGATTGCTGCATGAGTCTTTGCTCCAATAATTAAATATTGTGAGGCTCTTGGTCCTGCTCCCCAAGAAAGGTATTTATTCACCATTTCAGTTGAAAACTCAGTATTAGGTCTAGTTTTAGAAGCCAATTTTACTGCATATTCCATTACATTATCAGCAACAGGAATTTTTCTGATAAGATTTTGATAAAACAAAATTTCAGCACCAGTTAACACATTAGACAACTCTACAGTATTGTTCGCAGTTGTTGCTTTTACAATAGCTAATTCCTCTTGGTAACTAGGATAATCTACCCAAATATTAAACATAAATCTATCCAACTGAGCCTCTGGCAAAGGATAAGTTCCCTCCTGCTCTATTGGGTTTTGAGTTGCTAGTACAAAAAATGGTTTATCTAACTTGTAAGTTTTACCCGCAGCTGTAACAGCTCTTTCTTGCATTGCCTCAAGCAAAGCAGATTGTGTTTTTGGTGGAGTTCTATTTATTTCATCAGCCAAAATAATATTAGAAAATAATGGCCCTTTTAAAAATTTAAAAGCTCTGTTTTCGTCCAAAATTTCTGAACCAACAATATCCGAAGGCATTAAATCTGGAGTAAACTGAATACGATTAAATCCGAGTCCTAAAACTTCGGAAATAGTATTTACCAAAAGAGTTTTAGCTAATCCTGGCACACCCACTAATAAACTGTGACCGTTACTTAAAATTGCAATTAACACTTTTTCTATGACCTCATCCTGACCTACAATTACTTTACTAATTTCCTTACTTAGCTCTTTGTATTTTACTACTAAGCTATCTATTGCTTCGGCATCCGAACTAAATTGAGTCATTGTTGAGTATCGTTTTACTGGTTATAAAGTAAAAATAGAAAAAGAATTGAAAACCTGCTTACGGAATTAGGGATATTATTTTATCCAGTCTTTCACAAAATCACATTCTACGTAGGTAGGACTAATTTTGATATAAGTAGATTTCGATTTATTTATAATCCACTTTTTCATTGCTTCTGCCTGAGCATCAGCTTTTGCACTTTGTTGGATTAATTGGTAATCGTCTTTAAGATTTGCTTTGTGGGGCTTAGTAATGGTTTTTAGTTTCACAATTTGATAAAACTGACCATCTCTATTTTCTGAAAGCATTGGCCTGCTATATTCACCTTGTTGCAAATCATCAATAATTAAAAATACTTGTTTGTCTAATTGGTTCATTTCAAATAATGAAGAACCTGCTTGTTGATTATAAATTAGACCTCCATTAAACTTAGTTTCCTTATCGTCAGAAAACTTTTCAGCTGCTTCATCAAAAGTATAAACACCATTATCTATTAATGTTTTTACACTATCAAGAAATGACTTTGCGGCCATTACCTCCAATGCACTAATCTTGGGAATTAATAAAATGTGTCTTCCTCTATATTGATCTCCTCTTCTTTCGAACAGTTCAAGAATGTGGTATCCATAGTCAGTTTCAAAAACTTCAGACACTTCTCCTTCTTTAATTTTAAATGCTGCTCTGTCAAATTCAGGCACAAAGGTTCCTCTGGTAACCCAGTCGAACTCTCCTCCTTTGCTACTTGACCCTGGGTCATTTGAGTATAAAACAGCAGTAGAAGAAAACATTCTTTCTCCTTTTAATATCTCTTCTCTATATTTTTCAAGTTTTTTCTTAGTCCTCAACTTTTCAGCTTCAGATACCTTAGGAGCACAAGTTATGTGTGCAACTTCAACCTTAGATCCAACTAATGGAATACTATCAGGATTTAAATTATAATAATATTTTTTTACCTCAGATGGAGTTACGTTAATTCCTGAAGTAATTTGTCCTCTCATTCTTTCGGCTTTCATTCTATCTTCAATAGATACATAAAACTCCGCTTTTATTTCTTCAATAGATTTACCATAATATTCTTCTAGTTGCTTTCTTCCTCCAATCTGGTTTTCAAAATATCTAATTCTATTTTCTAATTCACCATTAACTTGCTCAGCTGGAATAACTATACTATCTACATCAGCTTGGTACATTAATAATGATTGAAATAATATTTCTTCGTAAATCAAACACCTAGCGTTATCTCCCAACTGATAACCTTGTTGTTTAGCTTGTACTAGTTGTTCTTCTATTTCTGAATGTAAAATTACTTTATCACCTACTACACCAATGGTTCCATCAATTAAAGTTCCAGTTTGCGACAAGCTCGTTAAAGCAAATGTAAGTGATAAAAGTATAAGTGAAAATTTGTTCATTTTATATTGGTAATTCTTGTATTACAAAGAAACAAAAGTATTTTATTCTTCCTTGTTAATTTTTATTAAATAATTTGATTTTAAAAGAGCTTTTACACTTTAAACATTTGAAACTTACAGTCTATAGAACCATTCATTAGGTCGTAAACTTCAGTTTTAGATAAATCAATTAAATCCAAAGCCTCCTGATTAGAGGTTAAAACTCCTAAACTAAACCCTTTGAAATTCTCCTTTAAATAGTTTCCAAACCTCTCGTAAAGTACATTTACTTCATCTTTATAAATCCTTTCTCCATAAGGAGGGTTTATCAATATCATTCCGTTTTGTTCTCTTGATACAAACTCAAGAGCATCCTCTACCTTAAATCTAATTACCCTGTTTAATTCAGGTGTATTTCTCAAATTGGACTGAGCCATTCTTACCGATCTCATAGCTAAATCAGAACCTGAAATAGAAATTCCTTTATCAATGTCTATTTTTTCCTTGGCTTCATTTATTACTTTTTTCCAAAGATCTATATCAAAATCTTCCCAATTAAAAAAACCAAAACTAGTCCTATAGTACCCAGCTGGAATATTGCACAACATCATGCCTGCCTCTATTGCTATTGTTCCTGAACCGCACATTGGATCGAGTAATGGAGAGTTTTTATCCCAACCAGAAAGTGATAACAATCCTGCAGCAAGAACCTCATTAAGTGGCGCATCATTAGTTTCCTTTCTGTAGCCTCTTTTAAATAATGGATCTCCTGAACTATCTAACAAAATTTGACATTTTTCTCCTCTTATAAAAAGATTTAACTTAATGTCTGGTTCTTTAGGATCTACATTTGGCCTGTCATTAAATTTATCCCTAAACCTATCCACAATTGCATCTTTAGTTTTAAGACTAATATATTGTGAGTGAGTAAAAATATCAGAATTTACAGAGTGAGAAATTGCAAAGGTTTTATCTAATCCAAAAACTTTTTCCCATTCTAATTCCTTTACTTTATCATACAATTCATTTTCATCTTTAGCAGTAAAACTAAACATTGGTTTAAGAATACTTATGGCTGATCTAAAATGATAATTACATGCATACATTTGTTCTTTAGTAGCATGAAACTCTATTGCCCTGTTAGTGACACGGCATTTTTTAATTCCTTGTTCTTGCAACTCTAATTTAACAACTTGCTCTAGTCCTTTTAAAGTTTTTACAATATATTTTTCTCTTTCAGCTTTCATCTTAGTTATCTTCTATTTGTAAAGGTCCATCTTCTCCTAAATCATCATCTTCCACAATTTCAAAATCTGTAAACCCGTCAGTTTCGTCAAAAGCAGGAGATTTTTTCCCATTTATCATTTCAGAGAATTGGGTATATAATAGTCTGAAGGAAATAAATCCTTTAAAGAAAATACTAATAATGAAAAACACTCCAACTACTTTAATAATTGATCCAATAAAAAAAGAATTATACAACTCATGGATAGAATCGAACAACCAATTGTTAATTCCTATTTGCGCAATTGTTGGATATAGAACTGAACAAACATAAAGGATAACAGAAGAAATTGCGATTAACAAATCGTATTTTAAGTTATTCTGATTAAAGGAGACAAACTCCTTATTCATTTGGAAATTAAAGTTCATTGCTCGCTTCCTTTGTTCAATTTTATTGATTAAATAAAGAAACAACACAATTACTCCCATAAAAATTAACGCATTAATGGAATATCCGTTTTCGGCATATTTAATAGTTGCAATAGCAGTTACTGAAGCCAAAAAGTAACTCTGTGTTACTCTAAGAATATATTTTTCGGCATCTCCAGTCTTACCTAATATTGCTTTTAGAGCAGTAGTAAACAAAAACCAAATTATGTTGAATGAAATAAAAACTATCCCTAATAGGAAAGCAAATTGAAACATGATGTAATTAAATTAATTCGAACAAAAATAAGATATTATTGCAAAGAATATCAATAAATTGACTGAATGCTTTGCTTTAATAGTGAATCAAATGTAATGGTAGTTTTAATTTAGGGGTATTTTGATATATTTGTGTAACCAAATTCAAGACCATGAAACAAACTAAAATCTGGATATTAATCGCTTTATTTTCTATTCCATTTTTGGGACAAGCTACCGAAGGAATGTGGCTTCCAAATCTTATTAAAGCGCTTAACTATAGCGATATGCAATCAAAAGGATTGATGATTTCTGCTGAGGAAATATACTCTGTAAATCAGTCGAGTATGAAAGATGCAGTTGCACATTTTAATGGCGGTTGTACTTCGGAGGTTGTATCATCTAAAGGATTGTTATTTACCAATCACCATTGTGGATATTCACAAATAGCATCTCATAGTTCAGTTGAAAATAATTACTTGAGAGATGGTTTTTGGGCTAAAAACTTCGGAGAAGAAAAAGCTAATAAAGGTTTATACGTAGATTTTATTGTGAGAATTGAAGATGTGACTACCAAAATGCTTGGAGGAACAAAAAAAGATGGAGAAACTGAAGAAGACTTTATTGCAAGAAAAACTAAAGAGTTAATTAAGAGTTTAACAGATGGAACAAGCTATAAAGCTAAGGTAAAGCCTTTCAATTATGGAAATAAATATTTCGCATTTATTATAGAAAGGTTCACTGACATTAGATTAGTTGGTGCGCCACCCTCATCAATAGGTAAGTTTGGTTTTGATACCGATAACTGGGTATGGCCAAGACATACAGGAGATTTTTCGGTATTCAGAATTTATGCTGACAAAGACAACAACCCAGCAGAATACTCTAAAGACAATGTTCCTTATACTCCAAAACATTTCTTTCCAATTTCTTTAAAAGGAATTAATGAAGGTGATTTTTCTATGGTTTATGGTTTCCCAGGAAGAACAGAGCAGTTTTTAAGTTCTTATGCTGTGGATCAAAAAATGAACAAAACCAATCCTGCAAGAATATTGATGAGAGAAAAATCATTGGAAGTAATTAATGCTACAATGAAAGAAAGTGAAGCCTTGAGAATAAAGTATGCTCCATATCAATCGCGAGTGAGTAACGCATGGAAAAAATGGAAAGGTGAAAATTTTGGACTAGAAAAGAAAGGAGCTTTAGACATAAAAAAAGCCAAAGAAGCTGAGTTTTCTAAAAAAATAAACGGGAATGAAATCCTTAAGAAAAAGTATGGAAATATATTACCAGAGCTTAAAAAGCTATACTCAGCAAACGAAAAATACCAAAAAGCATTTGATTACTATATTGAGCTAATTTATAGTGGTCCTCAGTCATTACGTTACATTAATAGTTTTGTAGATGTGATTGAAAATCATGAAAAACTAAGAGAAAGCGGAAAATTAGATGAAAAGATTGAAGCATTAAAAAAGAGTTACAAATCTTTTTCTGAAGATGAACCAAGACTAGTTTTTGAAAGAAAAATGTGGAAATCGTTATACAAAACTGCTCTTGAAAATGTAGACAAAGAATTTCATGCAAGTAACCTAACAGGAAACTATGTTCAAAACATGAATGAGATTATTGATGAAATGTTCAATAAATCTATGTTGCTTAATGATGGTAAGTTAATGAAAAGACTGAATAAGCCAACTGCTAAAAATCTTAACAAAATTAAGAAAGACAAGGCTTATCAAATGGTACAATCATTTTATGAAGTATTAAGAGGAAAAGTAATTCCAACATATTATGCTAATCAAGATAAGATTACTGCATTAATGAAGGATTATACTCAAGCGATTATGATTGCGTTCCCAACCGAAAAATATTGGTATGATGCTAACAGTACTTTAAGAGTATCATATGGGAAAATAGAAGGTTCTACTCCAAGAGACGGAATGACTTACACCCATTACACAACTGCAGAAGGAATACTTGCCAAGTATATCCCAAACAATGACGAGTTTGATGCTCCAGAAAAGCTACTTAACTTAATTGAAAACAAAAACTATGGTATGTATGCAAATGATGACAATGACTTAGTTATTTGTTTCACTGGATCTAACCACACAACTGGGGGTAACTCAGGAAGTCCTGTTATTAATGGAAATGGAGAGCTAATTGGAATTAACTTTGACCGTAGTTGGGAAAGCACAATGAGTGATGTGATGTTTAGCGAAGAACTCTGTCGAAACATTACTGTAGATATTAGATATGTACTATTTGTAATTGATAAATATGCAGGAGCTACACATTTAATAGAGGAAATGAATTTAGTTGGTGCTCCAACAATTGACGGAACAAAAGCTCCTAAAAATGATAATCTGGAACAAATAAATAAAGAATTGAAAGCAGCTCCAGAAAAAGCTTCATTACTTTATAAACGTGGGTTAGAGTATTACAACCAAGGAAAACTAAAAGAAGCAAGAAATGATTTTGAAGCTGCAGCTACAATTGAACCTTCTAACACTGAATATGTAAAGAAGTTAAGATTCATAAATGGTTTTATCAAACAAATAGAAGCCATTGACAAAGTTGAAGAAGCTCAAGAAATTTCAAAATAAATGAATTCAGCTACTGCAATTATCGATAAGATGTTTTTAAACGATCCATTTAGCCAATGGCTTGAGATAAAACGCATTGAAGAGAAACCTGGTGAAGTAGTTTTAGAATTAACCGTGAGACATGAAATGCTCAATGGTTTTGGAATTGCTCACGGAGGAATTACTTATTCTTTAGCCGATAGTGCTTTGGCATTTTCTGCAAACGGACATGGAATTCAATCAGTTTCAATAGAAACTTCTATTTCACACACAAAACCAAGCAAAGAAGGAGATGTATTGCGAACTCAAGTAAAAGAAGAAAGTCTAACTTCTAAAGTGGGGATTTACACCATTCATATTTTTAATCAGCACTCAGCAGTAGTTGCTTTATTTAAAGGAACAGTTTATCGAACTGGAAAAGAATGGGAGGTTTAAATTGTGATATTTATTTAGTCAAACAACCCCCTTCTACCTTCATAAAATAAAGAGTTAATTAAAATTCAATATTGGAATCTTAAAATTACTGATCAAATTTATGTAACCAATCCATTACTTCGCGTTATAGATAGTGAAGAGGGAAACTGGGAGCAAAGGCAAGTGATTAAAAGATACTGCGGTATCGCCCAGTTTCTACTCTTTTTTTATAACTTTCCTAATCTATCTCAATATGAACTCAATGAGTATATCCCAACACATACCACCACAAGCTAAAGTGGATTCACTTGAGGAGGCTTGGATTAAAGCTGCTCAGCAAGACTTGAGCGCTTTCGAAAAACTATATGACGCTAATTACGAAGCAATTTTTCGATACGCTTACCAAAGAATGGATTCCAAAGATGATGCTGCAGATGTTACTGCACAAGTTTTTCTTAAGGCAATGACTAACATAAAAAAGTACAAATTTATGGGGCTAAAATTCAGCTCATGGTTGTACCGAATTGCAAAAAGCGAAACCTACCAGTTTTTAAAGAACCAATCAAAATCGCCAACTATAAATGTAGAAACTGAATCTCTGGCAAATATGTCAGAAGATATTGATATTCCTATTGCCCTTGGTAACGAAGAGTTAATTGCCGCTTTATCCGAATTAAATGATCAAGAATTGGAATTAGTTGAAATGCGCTATTTTGAACAAAGAAGCTTTAAAGAAATAGGCGAAATACTTGATATGACTGAGAATAATGCTAAAGTTAAAACTCATAGAGTAATAAAGAAATTACAAAACAACCAGAAATAAATTGAATACACACTAAATTACAAAGTGTTATAGCCAAATAAAAAGACAAAGTAAACACCAATAATAAAATGAAAAGAAACATTAACATAGACAGAAAACCACTTGCCAAAGAGGAAATAAATGCAACTAAAGACTTTGGATCTTTGGCTAGCAAAGTTGGCGGAGCAGGTTCTGTTGCACCAAAGCCAACTGGCAAAAGCACAGGTTGGTTTGCAGGAGGAATTGCTGCCATTGCAATTGCTGCTGGTATTTATATTGGAACAAAACCAGATACTGAACAATTAGTTCAAGAATCAGAAACACTAGTTGCACAAGTTACCGATACAGTGTCTAAATCAGTTTTTGTAAATCCACCTATTCCTGAGGCTGACATTCCTAACGAATCGTATTATGTAGATGCAGATAATGGAGGTAAAATAAAACACCACACAGGGACTGAAATTACTATCCCAGAAGGTGCATTTATGGATGAAGACGGAAAAATTGTAACAGGAAAAGTAGAAGTACAATACCGTGAATTCCACAATCAAACAGAGATTTTCCTTAGTGGAATACCAATGGATTATGATTCTGCTGGAAAAGAACAAGTTTTCGAATCTGCTGGAATGATGGAGATAAGAGGATACCAAGATGGAAAGAGACTGAAAATTGTTCCAGATAAAAACTTCAGAATTTGTATGCATTCCAAAAATCCAGACCCGAAATTTAACTTGTATTACTTAGATGAAGAAAAGGAAAAATGGAGTTATGAAGGAAAAGATTCTATAGATAATCCTAAAACTGAACAAGGCTCAACAAAAGATGAACCTATTGAAGAAAACATAGCCAAAGTAATTGACGTAGAAGAAAAGGAAATAAAAATAGTTGAAGCTGAAGAAGTTGTTGCGGTTATTAAAAAAGAGATTAAAACTTTGAAAAAAGAATCTCCTAGAAAACCATTGAAGGCAAATCCAGAAAAGAAAAACTTTACAATTGATGTAAAGAAAACTGAGTTTCCAGAATTGGTAGTATACGCAGGAACCATATTTGAAGTAGTAGATAAATCAGAAATGCCAGAAGATACTTACTCTGTTACTTGGAATGGAGTTGAATTATTAGAGAAAAATAACTCATACATAGTTCAATTGAAAAAGGGAGAGAGAAAAGAAGAAATAAAAGTAATTCCTGTATTGGATGGCAAAGACTATGATGAAGCCAAAAAAGAATTTGACTCAAGGTTTACAGATTACAGCACAAAACTAACAGCTAAAAAAGAAGAAGAAAAACAAGCTGAAATAAATCTATCTAAAATAAAAGAACGATATAAAAAAGAGCAAGAAGCTTACGAAAGAAGAGTGGCTGCAATGAGAAGTAAAATGAAGTTCCAAGCAGCTGCAAGGGATGAATTAAAAAGAATATTTAACATCAACAGATTTGGAACATGGAACTGCGACTCCCCTATTCCTTACCCAGAAGGAATGATAGTTTTGACTAATTATGAAGATGAGGAAACTGGCGAAACTATTGAGTTTACTAAATTAGACTTAGTAGAGAAAACTAGAAATGCTTGTTTTCCATTAGATGCTTCAAGAATAGGTAGATTGCCTTTTAACCCTAAACGAAACAATTTATTATGGGGAATTACTCTAGATGGCATGATTGCTGTTGCAGACACAGAAGATTTTAAAGAAATTGAAAAAGGACAAGAAGCCCATACTTTTAAAATGAAGGTTGTAGATATTAAAGGAAAAACAACTTCAGAAATACGTGAAATAATAGGAGGATAAACTATGAAAACCCTTGCCACCATAATCTTTTTGACCTGTGCTTTCTCAAATTTTGGTCAACAATTAGATTCCAATAACCTTGCAATGAATCGCGGGGTTATTGTGGTAAGGAAATACGTAGAATTCGATACAATAATTACTGTAATAAAAAAAGTAGACTCGACTACCAAAGCTAGGCTTTATAAAGGTAAAGAACATACTCTTCCTAAGTTGTATGGATTTTTAAATGACAATGTTTTATTATCAGGTAGCAGGATGTATGTATTTAATGAAGCCTTGCCTGAAAAGCTTAAGAAGAAATATAAACGATCGGATTCTAGAAGGTTTTTTGCTAAAATAAGAAGGATGCAAAAGAGGGGAGCTCTTGACTATGTAAAGCTGAAAATCCCAAGAAAGATAACAGATTCGATATATAGAGAATATTACTACGACTCTAAAGTTTATGAGCTTAAGAGAAAAGATTCACCTGTAGTTATGTTCCTTAAAGAGGAGAAAATACAAGGCACAAAAACTAGTAAAACAAAAATTGATACCTATTTAAATGTGACATTACTTGACGACACAATTACATCAGGTTTGTGGAACACTGGAAATAGAAGTTCTTCCACTGATGCTATAAAAGAAAAAATTCACAGGAAAATTGTTGACACTACAAACAATGATTTTTTGGTATCGAACTTAAAGTGTCCTAAAGTAATAAATGGTGTTGGTTATGAATTTCAATTTGATTTAAAACAATACACTAAAAACCAAGTAAGGATAGTTACTACTACAGGAGAAGAATATATCTGTAATTATACCATAAAAGGAAAAAAAATAGTGATAGAAAATCCTCCAATCGCCTATTTTAAAAAAGGGAAGTTTAATACAAAAAAAACTAGATTACGATTTAAAATTCGAAACGCCAATTACGATTACTTGAGACAATAAACCATTATGAAACTATTAGCTAATTTACTTATCATCTTATTCTGTTCTCTTTTGGGAATGGCTCAGAAGGGTAATAATGTGCTAAAAATTAGAAAACTAGGATACGACACAAGTTTTTTTAATCAGGTAGAGACTGATACTTTAGATTTATTTCAGGGAGGTATAGAAACCATACTCCCTTTTGATAATAATGACAACTTAATGGGGTCATGGCACGAAAATATTTTTTTTGATCGAGATAGAATTCATGTTTTTGGACATAGAATATCTGCTAAAATGAAAAAATTAGCCAAAAACAACCCTGATAAATTTTGGAGAAAAATTAATAGGTTAGTCTCAAAAAGGAAAACAAAAGTGTTTTCTACTTGGTATGAAATTAGGCAACAGATTGCTACCAAAAGGCTTAATAAATTTAATAAAACTTATGCTGTAATTTGGAATAAAGAAACTGGAAAATCTATTAATTCACAAAGGATTGTGGTCGATAGCACTCTTATTTCTGGTGATACTTTAGATTATTCAAACTATACTTTTTATTCGGAATTTGATACAATACAACTAATAAGAAATCTTTTTAACGTGAATGTAGTATGCAGGAACAATTCCGATTATTTCTATTGTTTGTTTCAAACGTTAGTTGGAAACATGGAAGCTCATTTTAGAAGAAATATGCCTTTCGGGTATTTTCAATCAACTTCCCAAATAGCTAAAAATAGGTATAGCATGTTTTTTAAGTTCGAAAACTTTTTGGTAAACAAAGTGACTATTATTCAAAACTATAAGTTGAAATATTATTGTAATTTCAAAGTAACTAAAGATTCACTTTTTATCTTAAACTCCCCTACAAAGCAGTTTGAAAGAGGAAGAGTGGCTCGAAGAAAAAACAAAATAAGATTCAGGTACCAAAGAAGAGGCTACAACTTCTATTTAAGAAAGGAACCTACTAATTTTCAGTCGAGAAATTATATATTAAAGAAGAACTCCTCTTCACATTACGGACTTGCAATTGCTGATTAATTTTAAATTATATATTACTTTTTTACTTGTAACTACTCTTTCATTTGGGTTTAGCAATGTATTTGGACAAGTTCCAAAAGGAACTATCAAAGTAAGAAAAACTGATAAAAACATACTAGGCAAGACACTTTCACTATTTGACTTAAGAACCCAGGAATGCGGTACAATTCTTTTTGAAAAAGACCAATGTACCGTTCATTTTAATTACAAACCAGAAGAATTAAAAAACATAAGAGTTTTTCTTAACTCTAATTCTACAAGTAAAAAAATAGTTTGCCAATATGAACTAATTTCCGATACTACTTTTGTAATTACTAAAGATGAGTTTAGAGACACTTGTTATTACACCTATAACAATGATTCAAGTAATATGGTTCGTTTTTTTTCATTGCCTCAAGGCCTTTTTGATAAGAATGGGTATGCTTTTTTCTTTGGGTTTGATTCAGTGGTTTACTCACAAACTTACTTAAGATCATTAGCTGATTTTAAGTTTACTGATAGCATTTCTAAGCTCGATTCTATTTATAAAAACGTAGTGGATCCTGAACAAAGAAAACAACTGAACGAAAACTTTAAAAAACGAATTGAAGAATACAAAACAAGTATCAATTTCTCATACTTTGCTGGTAAATATGAGCTAATTGATAAAAGAATAAATTTATTAAATAGTAACAACACACATTTTGCTTCGTTATTTCTAAAGAAAAAAGGAGATTTTTATTCACTCTTTACCCATTGTAAGTTTGACTTTAATTACCCTTTAATTTCCATGTATACACACAGAAAATACGGTAACGTTATTTTTAACTATGATAAAGCCTACCTAAATTTTTATCTTCCTTTCAGCTCTGGATTAAATCCTCAATCTAATCCTGGAGTTTACCATACCGATACAGTAAGTGTGAACTATCCTCTTGGCTCATTACCCTATTTATATATAGAGAGTGACACTTTTAGAGCCATGAATTCTGATTTTTTTGATTTTGTAAAATACAAAGGAATTATTGGAGGATACTATGACTGTTATTTAGTTTCACTTAATGGATTAAAAATCCCAACAGACCCTATGTTTTTTGGTGTGCAAGATGCTGTTTCTGTAAATAACAGAACTTTGACCGATACAACTAACAATTGGAATTACAAAGTAGTGAACGAGCTGTTTTTTGTTTATAACGATAAGGATACTCTTATTGATGAAATGAAAAATGGTTTTGAAAGCTTTAGATTCACTTATAAAAACAACCAACCTTATGTTTTTGGAGCTTATCACAAAAAAAACAAAGAAACTAAACAGAGTGAATTCATAGTGCTTTTTGCAAATAACAAAGGAGTAAAAATTACAAGTAAAGAGTTTGATTACAAGTATGTACGTCAGGCAGTTCTTGAATCACAAATAGTAGAAAAGCAGTCAATGGAATATGAATATTTTGTTTATTCAGCTACAGAAGAAAGTCTTTGGATAGAATATCAAAATGGATCGTACGAAGAATGGGAGTTCTTTAATTACAACAAAGCAATTAGACTTGCTAAAGGAAAAAAGACTGAAGGATTTTATTTGATAGACTGATCTCCAATCATTTTTATTTTAATTCTGAAGTAAGCGAAGAATAAGGTTACAAAAGGGCTTAGCCAATTGAAAACTGCATAAATAAAAAATTCACCTACTCCTACTCCTAAAACTTGAGATTGATACGCTCCACAGGTATTCCATGGAACTAAAACTGATGTTACCGTTCCTGAATCTTCCAGAGTTCTACTTAAGTTCTCAGGAGCCAACCCTCTATCTTCGTATGCTTTTCGGAACATTTTACCAGGAATAACAATAGCTAAGTATTGGTCAGATGCAATAGCATTTAAACCAAGACAACTTGCTACCGTACTTGCAAATAAACCAAAAATTGTGGTTGAAATTTTCAATAATTCAGACGTGATTTTGGATAAAGCTCCTATTCCATCCATAATTCCTCCAAATACCATTGCAGAAAGAATTAGAAAAATAGTCCATTTCATTCCCAGAATACCATCAGATTTCATTAGTTTTTTTAGTCTCTTAAGAGTAATAATATCATTTAAATTATCAATCTTATTTACAGGAATGTTTAATGTATTAAATTTATTTATTAAAGAATCAGAATTAAAAGTTGCTTTTAAATCGTCTTCAATAAAAATTAATTTAGTGTACTCTAAATCTTTTAATTGTTTTAGTTCGGTAGAATTAAATTTAGCTAGATACTTTTCGTTAGAAAAAGGCACTTCAACATCCGTAATAATAGCCTGAGATATAGATTTAAAACTATTATCCGATATTTTTGATAATACTTGAGGTTGAAAAATTACAGAGAAAATTATAGCTAACCCAATCCCAGAAAGGAGAGAGAAAACTGGCTTAACTTTAAAAATAATTAGTATTACTACTAGTAAAGGAACTAAGAATAACCAGGGTGTAATATTGAAAGTAGATTTTATGGTTTCACTAATTAATGAAGAATCGGTATTACCAGCAGCATCAATTGAAAAATTTAGTATACTAAAAAAAATAAGAGTAATTACAATACTAGGAATTGTGGTATAAGACATGTACCTAATATGAGTAAACAAATCTGTACCGGCCATAGCTGGCGCTAAATTAGTAGTATCACTTAAAGGTGACATTTTATCTCCAAAATAAGCTCCCGAAATTACAGCACCTGCAATCATTCCAACTGAAATACCCATTGCCGAACCTATAGCAATTAAAGCAATACCAACAGTTGCAGTTGTTGTCCACGAGCTACCAGTTGCTACAGAAATAATAGCTGAAATTACAACACAAGCAGGTAAAAATATATCTGGGTTTAATATTTGAAGACCGTAATAAACCATTGCTGGAATTATTCCGCTAACTAACCATGATCCTGCCAAAGCACCTACAAGAGTCAAAATTAAAATTGGAGTAATAACACTCTTCAAATTTTCGATTACTTCTGCAATAATCTTTCTTATTCTTACTTTAAGAAAAAAACCTATTATAAGAGCTACAAAGCCAGCCGTTAATAAAATATATTGATTTGAATATGTTCCAAACCATTCAGATTCTTTTTCAAGAATATTATAAGCTAATAAAGAAATAAGAATTACAAGAGGCAAAAAAGATTGCCACAAGTTAATTTTGTTAGTCATAAAGTGCATTTAAAAGGTTAATATAAGCAACTTATTGAGAACGTGTAACTTTTTTTTGGACTACACGTACCATTGCCATAACATTACAGAACAAAAATAAAAAATATGAATAATAAAGTTGTTTCAAGTATCCTATTTATTCTTTTACTAGGATGGATTGCAGGAATAAGTTATTGGTTTGTTTGCAAAATGAGAAATAATTGTAAAAACCCTATTGAATTAACTTCAGATGAGACCTCTTCTGAAGATACCATAGAAAAAGAAAAAATAACTACCAACAGAGACTTTAGTATTAATGATGGTGATGTATTTAATTTAGAGAGTTCAGCAAACATTAGTTTTAGTGCTGGAAAATCAGATTTATCTGTTCCCGACTCATTAACTAAAAACTTTGCAGCTATTCAAGAGTACCTTTCTAATAACGAAAACAAAAACTTACTGTTAACTGGAGCTTACACTGAAAATGAAGGAAATGAAATTGGATTAGCTAGAGCTAATAGTTTATCTGACTTTTTCATCACAAACTATGGAATGGAAGCTTCAAGAATATCTACATCAACTAAGAAAGTAGATGAATTGAGCATTAATTCATTAACTAACAGAACTGAAGGTGGAGTTGAATTTGACTTTGAAATAAATAAAACTACAATTGACGAAAGTAATATTGTAACAGAATCATCTAATAATATAAGTGAAGAGCCAACAAAAGAAGAAGCTACCAAGACTTTCTCCTCTACTAAAAAAGTGGATAGTAGAGTACTTAGTAAAGCAAAGCGTTCTCAGATGGTTTATTATCCTCCATCTGGATTTGATATTGAACCAAATATAACAGATGATTTAGATGCGTATTTTAGAAACTTAAAAAAATACTTTGGTCAAAATCCTGACGGAATAATTGAAATTTCTGGGCACTCAGATGATGGATCTAATAGCTATGACAATAAAAAAATAAGTGAAGCTAGAGCAAGGTCTATGAGAGCATATCTAATTAAGAAATACGGTTTAAAAAGAGAAAATCTTAAAATCAGAGGTAGAGGAGATTCTCAACTTGTAGATTATAGTGGGTCTGATATGGCTAAAGCAAAAAACAGAAGAATTACATTTAAATTTATCAAATAATAACTATCATGACAGAAAGATTTTATTCGGATTTATTTTTCATCCTATTAGCAACAATTGTAGCTGCTATTTTAGGTTATTTAATTGGAAAATTATCAAAAAGCAAAAGACAGAAAGCATTAGAAGCTTCATTAGACGCATGCCATAAAAACAATGAAGAATTAAAGAAAGAAATAGATTCATCAAATAAAAATAATGATACTACTTCATTTTCTAGCTCTTATGTTAAACCTAAAGTATCGGTTGCTAGCACTGTAACTCCAGTAGATAGAACGAAAACTTCTTTTGATGCTTCTGCTGCAAAACTAGCAATAGGAAAAACAGTTAAGCACAATGATTTAAAAATAGTAGAAGGAATTGGACCTAAAATAGAAGAGTTGCTTAATAATGATGGGATTACTTCTTGGGAGCAACTATCTAAAGCTCCTGAATCAAGACTATTAAAAATATTAAAAGATGGAGGAGATCGTTTCTTATTTCATGTCCCAGGAACTTGGCCCCGCCAAGCAGGTTTAGCTTTTGAAGGAAAATGGAAAGACTTGAAAGAGTTACAAGATAGATTAGATGGCGGTAAAGAAATAACAAAATAAAAATATTTAAAACCTTGAATTTCATTCAAGGTTTTTTTTGTGCTTTTTTGCAAGGACTTTCAATTTGAAAATCGGTTTGGTAATAGTATATTTACCTTAACAATATTAAAAAAATCTATTGGCTGTAAAAGGAAATATACTTCAAAGTGTTCTTAAAAGAACAACTAAAATTGGAATGAAAAACGAGACCAAAAGTCCTGTTCAACTCCAAGCCAGAACTCTTAAGAGACTACTTAGAAGAGCCAAGGATACTGAATTTGGTAAAGCTTATCGTTTCCACAAAATATTAAATTCTGATGACCCTCAAGCTACCTTTCAAAGATTTGTTCCGATTCATGATTACGAGTTGATGTACAAAAAATGGTGGCACAAAACTGTTGAAGGTAAAGAAGATGTTGCTTGGCCTGGAAAAATTAATCGATTCGCATTAAGTTCAGGAACATCTGGAAGCCCTAGCAAACAAATTCCCGTATCTCGATCATTACTAAGAAAAATTAGAAGAGCTAGTCTCAAGCAAATTCAATATCTCAATAATTTCGAATTTCCTAAAGAGTTTTTTGATACGTTTATTTTAGGTGTCGGAGGCTCTACCTCATTAGTAAAAGTAGATAAAAGAAAAGAAGGTGATTTGAGCGGTATTATAAACGCTAATCTACCCAGTGTTATGAATGTAATTTACAAACCAGAAAAGGAAATTACAGACTTAAGAGATTGGGATGAAAAAATTGAAAGAATGGTGGAGCAAGCGCCAACATGGAATATTGGAATTATTGCAGGAATCCCCTCTTGGATTCAAATATTAATTGAAAAAATTATAAAAAGATACGAGTTAAACAATATTCATGAATTGTGGCCAAACTTTAGAGTACTTGTTCATGGTGGAGTTGCTTTTGGTCCCTACAAAGAAAATTTTGAAAAACTTTTAGGTCAACCAATAGAGTATATGGAAACCTATTTAGCCTCAGAGGGCTTTATGGCCATCAGCAAGGGTGGAGGAACTCCGTTAAAACTTATGCTTAACAATGGAATATTCTTTGAGTTTATACCCTTTAATGAAGATAATTTTAATCAAGAAGGTGACTTGGTAAGCTACCCAGAGATTATTGGCATAGATAAAATTGAAGAGAATGTGAACTATGCAATTCTACTTACAACTTGTGCTGGCTCATGGAGATACATGATTGGAGATACCATTCAATTTATAAATAAAGAAAAATGTGAGATAAAAATTACTGGTAGAACAAAACACTATTTAACAATTTGTGGAGAACACCTTTCTGTGGATAATATGAATCAGGCACTGGAAACTACTTGCTCAAAACTTTATGTAAAAGTTCCCGAGTTCACAGTAACTGCGTTTGCCTACGAAAACCTATTTGCTCACAAATGGTTTATTGGAACCAATGATGAATTTGATACCATTGAGTTTAAAAATACCCTTGACGAGGAATTGTGTAAACTCAATGATGATTATGCAACTGAGAGAACTTCAGCACTTAAAGAAATTTTCATTGAAAAAGTACCGGTTGAAAAGTTCTATAACTTTTTAGACGAAATTGGTAAAAAGGGTGCACAAATAAAATTTCCTAGAGTTATAAAAGGTGAGCTCCACAACAAATGGGAAAAATTCCTAAATTTACCTGATGTTTGATATTATAACCACAGCACTTATTCTTGGATTTATCCTTAGTTTTTCTCTAGGACCTGTCTTTTTTGAGCTTATTAATACTAGTTTAAGAAAAGGTTTTAAAGCTGCCATGTTAATGGAGGTTGGTGTATTGTTAAGTGACCTAATATATTTGTTCTTAGCCCTTTTTAGCGCATCTAAAGCACTAGAATATTTAAATAAATACAGTTGGATAAACTATATTTTTGGAGCAATTTTCATTCTTTTTGGTATTTTTTCAATCATCAAAAATCTAAAACCACCCAAAGTAGATTTTAACGATTGTGACGAAGAATGTCAAAATGATGAAGATGAGGAATTACTAGACAATCTCGAGTCGCTTAATATTCCTGATCGAATTAAAGTAAACTATATCGGAAACCTTATGAAAGGGATTGCGCTTAACTCTTTAAACCCTTCTGTATTAGTTTTTTGGATAGTAGTTTGCACATCAAGTATCAAAAAACTTCACTTGGATAATCAAGGGATTATCATATTCTTTACTGCCACATTAGGGATGATGTTTGCAGTAGATATTTTAAAAATATACTTCGCAAGTAGATTACAGAAATACATCAAACCTAAAGTTTTACAAGTTATTGGTATAAGTATTGGGCTGATTATGTTAGGTGTAGGACTTTATATCCTGTTTGTAGGTTTCGAAATTCCTCAGGAAGAATTTCTAGAAGAAACAACTGAAGTAGTGGCTCAGATTATTGACCAGCAATAGGCATTTCATCACTTTTACACTTTTCGTCTTCTGTTGCTCCACAAAACTTGCAACTCCCATCACTGTCTTCATCAAACAATCTACTTGCCGAAGCACAAGATTTTTCTAAATATCCTTTACCAAAAAACATTTTAATAGCCATTCCAGCTATTCCTATTCCTAATAATCCTATGGCTAATATTGCTAATTTCATCTTATGAATAATTTATAATACAAAGTTAGGTAATAAAATTATCTTCTGCGGTAAAATTGATCCATTGGATCTTTATCCTGTTTTTTAAATTGGCTAAATGTATAAGTAAAAGTTACCATACCATATCTTTGAAGTGAACGAGATTTAATTTGTTCAATATAAGTTTCGTTAGTAGAAACATCCAATAAATTATTCTGTCTTAATGCATCAAAAACAGACAAGCTTATCTCTCCTTTTTTATTTTTAAATATTTTCTTGGCTATTGATGCATTCCATAATAAGAAATCTACATTCAATTCATCAGAGAATCCGGTATTAACTTGATAGGTAGCTTGTGTTCTGAAAATAAACTCTCTAGTGAATGTTAATGTAGCTTTTGCACGAAACTCTTGAGTTAAAAAGGTTGAATTACCACCTCCGTTCGAGTTTTGAAAATCATTTAAAGAGGCTCTTGCTGATAACAAGAAATCTATCTTTTCGCTTATATTGCTACTTAATTTAGCTCCAACCTCATACTCCATTCCGTTAACCAGATTATCAATAGAGTTAACTCTAGATGGAGTTCGTATGTAGGTAACAGAGCCATCTAAATTCATATTACTCTTTATTTTACTTATTGGAAATCCATAGGATAAGTAAGTTGATGCTGTTCTATAACCACTTAAGTTAGTATAACTATTTAGTATTTTTCCACTTTCTAAATTAACTCCTCTTATAGTTGTATCGTTTGAATAAAAATCTGAACTAGCTCCTATATAATCATTAGAAAAAGTAAATCTACCTGTGATAAAAAAGGTAGTAGCTTTATCAGTATTTGCATTAATATAACGGGCAGTAATCATGTTGTACTGTGCTTGCTGCAAATTATTATTTCCTATCCTTAAGCTTATTGGATTAGAATTATCTAGGAAATTTTGGAGCTGAGTTACTTGTGGGTTTCTTGTATAACTCCTGTACATTACAAAAACATTTTTACTCTTTGAGATGGTATACTTAAACATTGCAAAGGGTAAAATATTTTGATATAAATTACTCGTATTATCTGTATTTGGGAATACTGTAGAAGTTTTTAAATCAGTAATTTGGTATTGAGCTCTTATAAAAGTGAATATTTTTTTGCTAAAAAACCTGTACCCTACTGAGTAGGATTGGTTAAGAATATCAGATTCGAATTGAGAAGAAAATTCTGGAGTTAATAATGAATAGGATTGATCTAATTGAGAGAAGCCAAATGTTTTATTATCAGTTATACTCTCAGTCTTTTCAATATTAGCATCAAACATTAATCCTCCTTTTCCTAGTGGCTCAGTATATCTTATCCTTCCTTCATAGCTAACAGTATTCACCAATAAATTAGAAAATTGGTCTAGAGTATCTATCATAGATGCTCTGTTTTCTTGAATAGAAAACAAGTTACTAACTCCATCATTTCCGAACAAAGTATTCTCTACTTGAAAGAATATTGATCTTCCTCTTTTCTTAAATCTATGGTTATAGAATAATTTAGAATTTAAATTATACCCTAATAAATTAGAATTAAAATCTGCATTTGTACTATTAAGGGTATTAGAACCTAATGATGTATTTGAAAAATTAAATGATTCTCCAAAATTATCTTGTAAACTAACTCTAGTTCTAAAAGTAAGTTCATCAGTTTTACTGAACTTATGTTTCACTTGTAAAGTCATTTTTCTATTAGCATTCTCAGTAAATGAAGAATCAGTCTGGTTGAAAAGTTGGTTATCCTCCGAGGAAGAAAAATAGGTTTGAAGCGTATTTTCAAAAGCATCAGTTTTAGTGTTATTATAAAAGTAACTCCCAATAACATCTGTTTTTTTACCCCAGGTATCTTGATAATTAATTCCAAATGCAGTAGACTTTGCTATTCCATTTTGCTGTGGAACCATAAAGTTGTTAGTACTCTGACTAATATTCCCCCTATTCCCAGGTCCTCTTCTGCCCGTATTACTGGCTGAAACACCAACTAAATCCTCTCCAGAAAAATTCTGTTTATTTACATTATTATACAACCCAACTACGGATACTCTTTGGTCATCATTAAAAAAATTGAAATTTCCTCCTGCATCATATCTTTCATCAGTTCCATAACCAGCATATACATTACCAAACTTACTATTTCTATATTCTGGCTTGGTAATGATATTAATCGTTTTCACAGTATTACCATCCTTAAAGCCAGTAGCTTTTGCTTCGTCACTCTCATCATCAAATACTTGCACTTTTTGCACAATTCGAGCTGGGATATTTTTCATTGCAGATTTTGGATCATCTCCAAAATAAGGTTTCCCATCTACTAATACTTGCTCAACTTTTTCTCCTTGTGCAGATATTTCTCCATTTTTACTAGTAATACCAGGCATTTTTTCAACTAAATCTCCTGTAGAAGCATCTGCATTTGTTTTATATGCATCAGCATTGTATTCAGTGGTATCTCCTTTTATAACAACCAAAGGAATTTTATCTTCAACAGCTAATTCACCAAGCTTAGTAGTTGAAGGATTCATTATTATTTTACCCAAAAAATTTCTTGGTTGAGATACAGTAATTTTTTTTTCTGTTTTTTTATATCCAATTGAAGATACTACTAAAGTATATTCACCAAAAGGAACGGAATCAAAGAAAAACATTCCTCTGTCGTTTGTGGCTTTACCTTGAGAAAAAGTAGTGCTTTTTAAAAAAACTGTTGCACCAGGAATTGGTAAATTCTCGGAGCTATCAGCAACTATACCTCCTACTCTACCATTTTGAGAATAAAATGTAACTGACAGGAATAAAAGTGCTACTGATAATATTTTTTTCATTTAAAATTGGGTTAATAAATTCTTAGACAAAGGTATTTTAAAAAGGTTTAATCGAAGAATGAATTTACATGAACGGCAAAAAAAAACCTCATTTGAAATACAAATGAGGTTTTTTGAATATGATTTAAATTCTGTTTTAGAATCTTCTTTTATCTTTAATTCTAGCAGATTTACCAGTTCTTTCTCTTTGGTAAAAGATTCTAGCTCTTCTTACTTTTCCTTTCTTCATTACTTTTACCTCTTCGATAAATGGTGAAGCCATTGGAAAAATTCTTTCTACTCCTATTGTTCCAGACATTTTTCTTACCGTAAAAGTTTCTGTTGGAGTATTGTTACCTCCTCTTTTTTGGATTACGATTCCTTGAAAAACCTGTAGTCTTTCTTTGTCACCCTCCTTAATTTTATATGTTACAGCAACTGTATCTCCAGCACCAAACTCTGGCAAACTGTGTGCAGTTCCTAATTCATTGTGTATTTCTTTAATTAAATTCATGTCTGTAGGTTTAAATTCTCCTCAATTTTCGGACTGCAATATTACGAATATTATTCCGTAAAAAAAATGCCTTATCGTTTTTTTTGATCAAAATTCTGTATTTATTTTAATAAGACTAATAATCTAGTAAAATTAGTCTTCAAGAATGTCTGGTCTTCTGTTTTTTGTTCGCTCAAGAGCTTTCTCACTTCTCCATTTTTCAATCTCTTTAAAATTACCCGAAAGCAATACTTTGGGCACTTCCATTCCTTCGTAATTGGATGGGCGAGTATAGACAGGTGGAGCTAATAAATTATCTTGAAAGGAATCGGTTAATGCCGAAGTTTCATCATTCAACACTCCTGGAATAAGCCTTATCAAAGAGTCGGACACGACTGCGGCTGCAAGTTCACCTCCAGAAAGTACGTAATCACCAATAGAAACTTCTTTGGTAATGTATTTCTCTCTTATTCGTTCATCAATCCCCTTATAATGACCACACAATAGCATGATGTTTTTATACATAGACATGGAGTTAGCCGTTTGTTGATTCCAAACTTCACCATCTGGTGTCATGTACATTATCTCGTCATAGTCTCTTTCTGCCTTTAACTTCTCAATACAATCGGCAATTGGCTGAATTGTCATTACCATTCCTGCTCCTCCTCCAAAAGCATAGTCATCTACCTTTTTATGCTTATTAGTAGAATAAGCCCTTAAATCGTGTAAATGTACCTCTACAAGCCCTTTGTTTTGAGCTCTCTTTAGAATGGAATCCGAAAATGGACTCTCTAGTAATTGAGGAAGTATAGTAAGAATATCTATTCGCATAAACCAAAAGTAAGAATTTATACATTAAATAGAATACTATATCTAAGTTGATAGACATAAAAAAAAGCCTCATTTATATAAATGAGGCTTTAAAAAATTATTAGCTAATTAATTCTTAATCACTTTTGACTTTGAAACTTCTCCATCTACAGACGTAACTTGAATTAAATACATTCCTTTAATCCAATCATGTGTATCTATTTTAGATTGAGAAACCGAAGAATAATTGAATTGGACAACTAAATTCCCTATCATATCGAATACTTTTATTTCAGAAATATTTGATCCAGGAATAGAAATAGTTAACTCATTCATTACTGGATTAGGAAAACAATTAAGTTTAGTTAAACTCTCTTCTTGATTTTCATTAACAGAACCATTAGACTTTCTAGATCTTGGCCTATTAACATGCGGGATAAAAATAAACTGACAATAGGTTGGATAAGTATAATAAACCGCTTCCTCTGTTGATTCTGGATATGAATAAATACTGAAATGTTTTTCAGAAGAAATACTGACCGGTTCAGACTCATAAACACCTGCAGTATAATCTAAAGCTGTAAGACAAGAAGATGTAGCAAACATAAGGTCTTTGTCAAACTCAATAATCCCAACCTCAGTAAATGAGCTTATTTTATCTGGAGTTAAACTAACATAAAATTCATTGTCATGAGATGTTATTGAAATATTTGGAGTATGAAAATAAGGAGAATTTGAACTAGTAGATGCAGAAAATAAACTTAACACATCTCCTCCTTGAAACTGAACTCCAGAGTTATTTCCACTAGGCTTCCATAACTTAATACTTGCAGGAAGAACTCCTGTTAATTTGTCAAATTCCATTGCAAATATTCCAAAACCTGTATTCTGCTGAGGGAAAAAATCATAATATCCCATTATCACTAGGTTATCTGGGTCATCCAAACTTTGAATTAATTTATACCCAGAGTATCCTCTTAATAAGGAAATATCCATTTTTAAACCAGCATATGTTGTAGTAGGTGTTGATGTTGCAGCATCAGATATAGTCATTACAAACATCCTATTAGGAATACCTGAATTAAACAATAAACTAATTTCATCATTTTCTGAGTTATAAATTGCTGAAGCACCAAGACTAGCGTCAATAAACTTAGTAAAACTGAAATTTCCATTAGGAATTATTTGTCCTTTTTTACCTGGGTCTACTATTGCTGCAAGCACATCTTGTCCATACTGTCCATTACCTACACTACCAGTTATAAATAAATTTTTATTAGGAAGCTCAACTACATCAGTAATTGTATTATTGATTTCTGTTCCTTGATAAAATCGTTCCCATCTCTTGGTTAATAAATCTTTACTAATGGACATTAATAAAGCATGACCTTTCATATTAAATGATAACTCTTCTTCGAACTCAAAACCTCCAATAAAATATGATGATTCCGTTTTTGACTCTATAATTTTAGTCCCTACTGTGCTGAATTCAGAGTGAAGAATAAAATCTTTAATTAGAACACCATTGGTATTAAATTTGGCTATTAGCAGCTGCTTTTTTCTAGTTTTTTTGGTGTATCCTACAATGATAATGTTGTCGCTCTTATCAACAACTACGTCTAAAACTTTATCGTCATCAGAATAATACAATTCTTTTTCCCATAAAGTAACTCCAGAAGTATTTAGCTTTTGAATAGCTATTTTATTTGTGTTTCCGTTACAAACATTTGTAGCCAAAACATAAAATGCTGAACTTAATTTAGATTTTGCAATACAGCTGTGAAGTAAATTAGACTGTTCATTAGAAGGTCTTTGTTTTAACTGGCTAAACTGAGAGTAGCAAATATTTAAAGTGAAAAGTAAGGTTAAAAAAGTAATAGTTTTTTTCATGTTAAATGGTTTTGCTTCTTATTGTAAAAAGAACGTTATGCATGAATTTACGGAAATTTTTTATAAAAGGTTACCAAAAATTACATTTAAAACAATAATAACTGCATTTAGAATAAAATATCGATAAAAAATTTGTTATCAAATAAATTATTAATGACATGAATTAAAGATGCTTAACGACACATTAACCTATAAATAACTAAATTTTAACTAAAAAATATTATACAAAAAAAAAGCTGATTGAAATTCAATCAGCTTAATACTATTGTGCGATAAACTTATTTATAAACTGCAAAAGTAATTTTTACGTTTACTCTAAACTCGGTTACTTCTCCATTATTCACAACCGCACTTTGCTCTTGTACGTATACAGATGAAATGTTTTTTACAGTTTTTGAAGCTTCTTTAACTGCTTTTTTGGTTGCATCTTCCCAACTTTTATCTGAGTTTGCTAAAATCTCTACTACTTTTAAAATTGCCATAAATTCTTGTTTTTTTTGATTAATAATTAATGTACACTAAATATAAGAACTAAATTTACCGTTTACAAATAAGAAGTTTTTCTAAATTTAATCCATGAAACTATTATTCATCCTTCTATTTTCTATTGCATCTGCCGTAAGTAGCTATGCGCAAAATTTTGAACTAGCATACGCTAAAGATCCTTTGGTGAAGATTACCAAAAGCGGACCTTACATTGGTTTTCAGTATGGAAAATACAAAAACCTGGAGCTAGGTTATGAATTACAGAGAAAAGCTGTAAAACTTATTAAACCAACTACTCACGCACTTAATATTGGATTGGATTTCAATTTTATAGAATCTGTAATGGGTTTAAATCTTGGCTACTATCAAAAGAAAGGCCGATTGAATTTTACTTATGGGTTTGCCCTACTCTATCGTACCGATTTTAAAGAGTCGCGAATTGGGATTTCACCAAAAGTAGGATATAAACTATATGGCTTTCATTTACAAGGAGGAATTAATTTACTTACACCAAACAAAGATTTTACAAATAATAACTTGTTTTATGCTTCACTTAAATTTGTCATAATTAAAAATAGAGATTACAAGTGGCGAAAGCGAGAAAACTAAAATCATGCAACTCTTTTACAATCCAAATATAGAAAATGACCTGTTTCTTGATAAAGAAGAGCATACTCACGCATCTAAAGTTTTGAGGAAAAATGTAGGTGACTCTATATTTATTACCAATGGAAAAGGAGATTTATTTACCTGCGAACTTATACAGATAACTTCTAAAAAGAGTTTTTTAAGTATTGATAATAAAGAAAGCTTTGAAAACAATTGCAACCTAACTATTGCCATTGCTCCTACTAAAAACAATAACCGGTTGGAGTTTTTTTTGGAGAAAGCTACAGAGATTGGGATCAAAACCATTCAGCCAATAATTTGCGATAGATCCGAAAGGAAAATATTGAAAGTTGAAAGATTACAGAAGATTGTTACCTCAGCTGCAAAACAATCTAAAAACTTTAATTTCCCTGAGCTTAAAGACCCTATTACATTTAAGTCTTTTATAACTCAAGAAACTACTGGCAATAAGTACATTGCCCATTGTGAAGACGAAGGCTCTAAAAAGGAACTATACGAAATGGGATTGAGCAAAAACTCGGAGGTTATAATACTAATTGGACCAGAAGGAGATTTTACTCCTAAAGAAATTGAATTAGCTTCGCAAAATGGATTTGACCAATTATCGCTTGGCGAATCCCGATTAAGAACAGAAACTGCAGGAATTGTAGCCACCACTTTATACCATACTTTAAAATGAAAAATACTGATTTAACTCAATTAAACGCTTCTTCTAAAAACACCATGATGGAAACTTTGGGAATAGAATATACTCAAGTTGGCGAAGATTTTATTTGTGGAAAAATGCCGGTAGACCTTAGAACTCACCAACCCATGGGAATAATGCATGGTGGTGCATCAGCAGCTTTAATAGAAACTTTGGGGAGTATTGGTTCGCATTTATTAATTGATAGCGAAACTGAATTTTCTTCGGGGCTTGACCTCAACATCAATCACATACGAGCAGTTCGCTCAGGATTTGTTTACGGAAAAGCAACTGTAGTTCACAAAGGAAAAACCACTCATGTATGGCAAGTGGATATTACTAATGCAGAAAATAAATTAGTTTCTACTGGGAGGCTAACTGTGTTTGTTGGGAGGAAGTAAAATTAAACTCCATTATAAATATTAGCAGTAAATTAAACGTTTAATCTAGTGTTATTATATTGATTATTAACAATTTATAAAATTAAAAAAGGTTTAGAATTAATTCTTTATATTTGATATACAACCGATATAAACGTCACTAGTGGTGTTTATCCTATTGTTGTAGTGCATTAAACAAAGAAGTAACTAAATGATAAATTGGTTTAAAAAGAAAAAGCTATCAAAAAAAATTGCTGATATGGAAAAACTCCGCAGCCAAGAAGATGTATATACTTTTGGAAACTTTGAAGGATCTTCTGATGCAAAAACTTTAGACATTGATCAAGTACGATTCTTTCCTGATTCTGAACAAATATTCCAAAACAGCTTATCTGGAGAACTTATGCCCATCTGTTCATTTGATTTAACCCTTATTTATCATGATTTGAATGGAATTGCATCTTTTGTTCATGTTTTTAGAGAATATGGTGAATATCCATCCGACAAATGGTATAATGAGCATTGCTCTGACTATTTTTTAACCTTTGAACAGGTTAGCCCAGCTCAATTAAAATTATTAGGAGAAAAGGAATTATTTGGTTGCTCTGAAACTTATAAAAAATATAAAGAACGAGCCAAAGAAGATTATATTAAAGCAAGGACAAGCTACCAAGAGAAATTAAACTCCTATTTTAATGAACCGCTAAACAAGACCATTAGACAAATAGGGAGCAAGCCATTCTGGGTGCAAAGTGATGAAACTCCCCCAATTGACGGGGTCAGATTTATTGGACAATTGGATAGTGGACAATTTATTGAAGATGGCCCGTACCTTTTTCTTTTTGTTGATCCAATTACAAATAGACTATATCAAGTTGAACAGTTCACATGATATCAAATCAAAATAACGACACCACAACACTATGTAAAATGTATTAAAACGCATTTTACATTAAACGTTAAGTACAATATTAGAATTAGAACTATGAGAAGAAAACAAATCAATTGGTTGATAATTGCAATCGTACCTTTACTTGCTTTTAAATGTGTGAAAAGTCATCCTTCGATAGAAATGGTAAATAAGACTAATGGAGAAGTTACTATTGACTCAGTTTCAAATCTTGGTATATGGACTGAAAACATAAATCTCAAAATTCCAAAAGATTCGAATCTATTTTACGTTTTCAAAACTCCTTTCGCAGATATTCAAAAAGATTCATTAAAGAATTACAAACTATTCTATACAACTAACTCTGGAAGTAAAGCAATGGGCTTGACAGAAAGTAATCTGCACTCATTTAAAACTAAAAAACTGAAATTAGGCTAAAGAAAACTATCTTTTTCATTACACCAATTCCTTAACCAAACTAGCCCTGATCTCGTTATGCGAAGCATCCAACATTGATTTACCCCCTTTTACCACAATCATTTGTGGCGAAGCATGGAATACATTTAACTTACTAGCAATTGCATTAGAAACTTCTCTGTGTGCAATTAAATCTAAGTAAAAAGGAACAATTTTTTCCTGAGAAAAATCCCATTCAGATTCAATTCGGCTTAGCGCCATAGAACTGATTGAACATCTTGTGCTGTGCTTAAAAAGCATTACCGGCTTATCGTGCGACAATGCTATTGCTTCGTCTAAATCTTTCTCGGAACTAATCTTGTTCCAAGTCATTCTTTCTTTTTTCTCTTTACCTCCAAATCCAAATAGTCCCATACTTATTTTTTAAATCGTGAATATATTGGCAAGTGATCTGAGTATCCTCCGTAGTAATTTGGTCCACCATAGCTTCTGCTCGGCTTTTGGTCTCCATATTTTTTATCGGTAAACATCATAAAATCTTCTCGCAATATAAGGCATTGGTCGTATTGAACTTTCATTCCTTGCTCAGCAAAGTACAATCCTTTGCTAATAATCATTTGATCCAGCATTCCCCAGTCACCTTTGTAATTGTAGGTTCCTTTATCAGCAATTTCTAAGGAATAAGCCATGTTGAATAAATCTCCATTTTCGAAAGTTGGTTTACCTTTGGCTCTCAAAACTTGCTCGATACTTTTGTTAGTAGGATAATCATTAAAATCGCCCAAAATAATAATCTTAGCATATTCGTCTAATGTCAAAATTCTGTCAACTCTTTCTCTTAATACATTTGCTGCTCTAACTCTTTTGTGTTCACTTTCTTTTTGTCCCGATCTTCTTGATGACCAGTGATTAAGAAATATATGAACCACATCATTATCCTTAAGCTCACCCTTTACATAAACTATATCACGAGTTGCAAAATTTGGATCTTCAGATAAAGCTACTTCAATTTTCTCTTTGCTTAATACATTAAAATATTCTGTTCTGTACATAAAGCTCACATCTATTCCTCTAGCGTCAGGGCTTTCGAAATGAACAATATCGTAGTTCCCTTCCTTAAGATTAGTGTTAGTAATTAAATCTAATACAACTCCTTTATTCTCAATCTCTGCCATACCAAGAAACAAAGGCAATTCCTTTTTATCAAATGCAGTGATTACTTTAGCCAGGTTATTTATTTTTTCGAAATACTTTTTAGTATCCCATTTCTTTTCAGAATTGGGCAAAAACTGTTCGTCAATGGTGTATTTACTATCTATGGTATCAAATAAGTTTTCTACATTATAAAACCCAAAAACCATATCCTCTGCCGATTTCAATTCTGTATCACTGTTATTCATTGATTTTGATTTTGTAGATTTTTCACCAAGAGAGCATCCAATTACAACACTCAACAACACTATGTATCCTAAATTTTTCATGGGGTTAATTTTTAACTCGCTTTATTGTAATAGGTATAAAGCACATTCATTTTTTAATTGAAGTCAAAAATAATGAAACTTAAACAGAAATAAGAGATAGGAAGTATTATTCTATGAACATTTTTATCTGTAATATGTTTATCTTTGGTTCAATGAATATTCCATCAAAAATAGTTGAGCAAGCAGTCGAAGAATTCTCTTCGTTACCGAGTATAGGAAAACGAAGCGCCTTGAGGTTTGTACTTCATTTGCTAAAGCAAGATCCTGAAGATATAGAAGGACTTTCAAAGGCAATTATGAAATTGAAAAACGATATTCAGTATTGTACTAAATGCCAAAACATATCTGATTCTACTGTTTGTGAAATATGCTCAAACCCAAATAGAGACCATTCATTAATATGTGTTGTTGAGGATGTGAGAGATGTAATGGCTATAGAAAATACACTTCAATTTAAAGGAGTATATCACGTATTGGGCGGTTTAATATCTCCTATGGACGGAATTGGACCAAGTGATTTAAAAATTGAAGAATTAGTATCTAAGGTAAAAAGCTCCAGTACATCTGAATTAATTTTTGCTTTAAGCGCAACAATGGAAGGCGACACAACAAACTTTTACATTTATAAAAAGATAGAAGACACGAGTATTAAAACCTCAATCCTTTCTAGGGGTGTGGCAGTTGGTGATGAATTAGCTTATGCTGATGAACTAACATTAGGTAATTCTATTCTCAATAGAACTCCTTTTGAAATGAGTTTCCAAAAAAAATAATTTGTAAGCTTTTTGTTTAATCAATGTCTATATGCCATTGGATTATCAGAAACAACAAATTATGAATATCAAAGCCCTTATTTTCTTTAGTCTAGTTATAATTTCGTGCAGCACTATGCCTGAACAAACAAATAAGAAGCAAAAACCTGTTATTAATGAAAAAGAATTTCTTAATCATGAAATTATTAATGATTCTATTGTTGTTAGAATAAAAGAATTTAACGAACGTAACTCCACTTATAGAAATCTTTGCGTGTTTAAAAATGACAAGGTTTTTAGAGAACACCTTATCTATAAAATAAAGAAA
>CALLII010000024.1 GCA_938009745.1 uncultured Flavobacteriales bacterium | reverse complement strand
AATGTAAAAGGAACTGCTAAAGCTAAGGCACATGGGCAAGCCACAATAAGTATTGAAACTACCACATTCACAGTTTTACTTGTATCTATAGTTATCCAAATAGCTGCTGCAACTATTGAAATAGCAAGTACAGCCCAAGTAAAATATTTACTTAATCGAGTATTTAGTTTGGAGTAGCCACTTTCTTCTTGTTCAAAAGCTGATTGATTCCAGAGGTGAGTTAGGTAGCTTTGGTTCACTTTTTCTAGTACTTCTACTTTTAGGTTTGTTCCCAATTGTTTTCCGCCTGCATATAGTTTTTGGTTCACTTCAATTGTCTGAGCCATTGATTCGCCTGTTACAAAGCTGTAATCTATATTGGCGTTTCCATTCAATAGTGTACAATCTACAGGAATAATGTCTCCATTTCTTATAACTAGAATATCACCTTTTTCAATTTCGTGAATTTTTATAATTTCTTCTTTATCATCAGTCAATCGCGAAACTGCTATAGGAAAATACGAAGTGTAATCTCTTTCGAAAGAAAGAGCATTGTAGGTTTTGTTCTGAAACCATTTACCTATTAAAAGAAAGAAAATAAAGGCAGCAAATGAATCCATGTAACTAGCGTTTCCATCTATCAAAATATCGAATAAACTTTTGCAATACAGAGTAATGATTCCAATAGAAACTGGTACGTCAATATTTATATGACCTGTTTTTATTGATTTCCAGCCAGACTTAATGTAATCCCAAGCAGGCATAAATAGTATAGGTAGGGACAGGGCAACAATAATAAGTTGCATAAAAAAACTGATGTTTTCAGAAATGTCATTTCCTATTCCCAAGTATTCTGGAAAGCTCAGCAACATAATATTTCCAAAACAAAATCCTGTTACTCCTAGCTTTACAAAAAACGAGTTGTCTAGTTTTTTCTTAGAGCGTTTTTCTTTCTTTTCAAAAGTAGGAGCATAGCCTATTTTATCTAACAAATGAGTTAACCCAAGTAGTGATATTTTGTTTGGATCAAAGGATATAAAGGCTTCTTTTTTGGTGAAGTGAACTTCAGATTTCAGAATTCCTTCATTTAGTAAGTTGAGGTTTTCCAGTAGCCACACGCACGAACTACAATGTATTTGAGGTAAAAACAAGGTTACTCGGCACTGCGAGTCACTTTTAAAATCATAAAACTCTTCGGCAATTTCCTCATTCTCTAGAAACTGATACTTGTTTCCTGCTTCAGTTGGTCGTGTTCCAGGTTTTTTTTCAATGTCGTAATATTGGTTTAAACCATTGTCGCTCAATATTTCAAAAACCATTTTACATCCATTACAACAAAAGACTTTGTCATCAAGTTTTATCTCAACATGACAATCGTCTCCGCAATGATAACAAGCGTTTAGTTCTTTCATTTAGGTTTTTGTAAGGATTTCCCCCTTCTTTATTTATAGAACAAAATTAAGAATTACGCTAAGTATAATTAGGTCAGAACCTTCAAATAAGTATGAAGTTTATCATATATTGAAATTTATTATTTATAAATCTCAAAGAATCAATCTTCTAGTAATTTTATACTTATTATGGAATTCAAGTGTTTTTTTTAAAAGCAACTAAATGTTTTTAGTTATTTAATTAAAAGTCACTTAACTGTAGTTTTTTCATTTTAAAATATAGAAATTAGCGAAGAGTAATGCGAATCTTTAGTTTATGCTCGTCCAAAAATAATTTAAATGAATTTATCAGTCATATTAGTCAATTACAATGGGATTGAATATATCAAAGATTGCCTTGTTTCCATTGAAAAATGTTGTGCCAATATTGATTATGAAATAATTGTATATGATAACAATTCTAAGGATGGTAGCCCTGAATTTATCGGTTCAGAATTTCCTGCAGTTAAGTTAATTAAAGGTGATGTGAATGTTGGTTTTGCTAAAGGGAATAACCTAGCAATAGCACAAGCAAAGTTTAATAATTTACTTCTTGTTAATGTTGATACTATATTAAATAGTGAGCTAGAAAGTGTTGTCTCAATTATAGATGAGAATGACAACATAGGAGCTTTAACAATAAAAATGAATGACTCTAAAGGGAATTGGGTTGTGTCTTTTGGCGATTTTCCAACTCCAAGGGGTTTAATAAGAATTGGAAATCATTTTGAAAAAAAAGATTTAATTCCATACGAGAATCGAATTAATCAATATAAAGTAGACTGGATATCTGGATCATTTTTGATGACAAAAAAGGACATATATGAAAGAGTAGGAGGATTAGATGAGCAATTTTTTATGTATGTGGAAGATGTAGATTACTCAAAGAAAATTTCAGACTTAGGTTACGATCTCGTCTTATTTTCTACTGCTTCTTACATTCACTTTGTGGGCTTTAATTCTACTAGGGAGAAATTACTTTTAGATAGTTATATGAAATACGCAAAAAAACATTTTAGTGGATTTTCGTTATTTATTGCTTTTATCAATTTAAAAATCAACTACTTGTACAAGAAGCTCATAAAAAAGACAATTTAATTTAGTCTTCCAAAAACCACTCCGAGTAACTATTTGCAGTTTCGTTCATTTTAGCATAAACCAAAGTCACTTCTTTGGGTAATTTTACGGATACAACTTCTACTATTTCCTTCAATAAATTTTCACAAGTTGGGTGATAATCTACATAAATTGTTTTTTCGTTATTTTCTTCAATTCCTTTAAATCGAGAATCAGATTTAAGAATTAATGCATGGTCTAATTTGTCTACAACTTCTGAGTTTACAATGTCTTTTAAATCAGTAAAATCAATAACCATTCCTACATTAGGTTGAGAATTATCTTCGTTTACTGGACCCAATACTGTGATGGTAAGCTTATAAGAATGACCATGAATATTACGGCATTTACTGTCGTGCATATCTAATGCATGTGCAGTTTCAAAAGCAAATTCTTTGGAGACTCTTATTTTTTTCATTTTACAATAGGTTTGTCTGTAAAAGTACAGCTTTTGCTTTATTTCTTAAAAATTAGAATAAATATTTAAATTTTATTCGAAAGATAAAGTATTAAGCATTGTTTCTAATCCCATCATATATGGTCTTTTAGCAAACTTTGGTCCGTACAAATGAGCTTCAATAGTTACTATTCTTCCTCTGTCTTCATCAACTAAAGATATATTGATAAAAGGTCCGCCTCTAAAGCCATTAACCATGCTGTACAATCCTCTAATTTCGTAGGCGTAAGTGTTTTTGAAAAGGCGTTCTTTTTCAAAGCTTGGAGCTAATGTATCAGGGGGTGTAGTCATGTAAGAGCCTTTACTTTTTCCTTTAAAATACTTACCTACCACTGCATTTCTTTTGGCTATTAGTGAGTCTTTATTAAATTGGCTTTTATCCGTGTAAGGATAATGATATATAACTATAAACTCTTGAAGGTCGCCAGGTGATTGTTGCTTTTCAGATACTAGCCTTTGTCTTTCAAATATGGCAACTTCATTATTGTTAATGCTCAATTGCATATCATTTGGAACAGTAACTGATAGATTGTGTTTTTTTAGTAATTCTGTCTCAGCCAAATAATTTTTATTTCTGATTAGGTCTATTTTCATTCTTTCAATTTCTAGTCCTATGAAATGATCTTGAATTTCTTGAGAATGGCTAGTAAATATGTCGTATAAATCTTGTTGACTTTTACCTAGGATTGTAATCATACTTTGATCTCTTGCCCAAATATCACTAGAATAAGAGATTCCAGATTTTAATTTTGGGTTTTGGGTAATTTCAAATTCCAGAATGTTTTTTTGCTTTTTACTTCCCATCCTAAACTCTTTTGGGGAAGAATGTATCACATCAAAAAGGTATTCCTCGTTAGGATAATAAGATAAAAGAGGAGCAATTTGTTCCTGTACAATTTCTCCAAATCTTGCTTCCCAAAGCATTTCAGGCATTATTACATCAATACGACCTTGAGTTCCTATAGACACAGGTTTGTAGCTTTCACTATTTTCATCAGTAGTACAAGCGAACAAACTAATTATTAATAAAGAAAAAAGTAGTTTTTTCATGGTTTAAGTTTTCTTGATTTGAACAAAATTAATACCAATTCTCTTAGGTTGATAATTAATAATTTTACGGTTATTTATAGAGTTATCCGTTCTGGACAATCTTTATTTTTTTTCCAAGTTTAAGGTTTCCTGAGTTCAAGCCAGGATTATGATTCATTAAATCATCAACAGTAACTCCTTCATGAGCACTAGCTATATCCCATAACGTATCTCCATCTTTAATGGTATACAACAAATAACTTTGTCCAGGTTCTAGTGCAGGAGGTGAAGTCGGCCTTGGTGAAGTAGCTACTGGTTCCTTTTTACTTTTATCAGAGTATATTACGAGTAATTGTCCAATTTTAAGGTTATTGCTTTTAAGGTTATTCCATCTTTTAATGTCACTTACTTTACAATCAAATTTATCGGCAATTTTACCAAGATAGTCTCCACTTTTTACACGGTATTTTATTTTTTTACCACTCCCTTTTTGAGCAACATAATCAGGTATAGAATAGTTTATTTTTAATACTTCACTAAGCGTGTAAATGGAGGCCTGATTGGTTAAAAACACTCCAACTTTATCTGAAGGTAAATACAAGCACATACTTTCTGCACGATTTGGAATTATATTTTGGTAGTAACTAGGGTTGAGATATCTTAAATACTCTGTAGGTGTATTAAGAAAACGTGAAACAACCTCTAAATCAACTCTTGAATTTACCCAAACGGTATCCATTTCGTCATATTTTGCAAGAGGTTTCATAGGGTATATTTGATAATCTACAGCATAGTTCATCATGTAATTCATAGCAATAAATGCAGGTACATAACCTTGAGTTTCTTTAGGTAGATAAGGTAAAATTTCCCAGTAGTTTTTCTTTCCACCAGATTTTCTTATTGCTTTATTTACGTTTCCACCACCAGCATTGTATGCGGCTAGAGCAAGTTCCCAATTGTTGTATATTTCAAATAAGTGAGATAAATGTTTACATGCGGCTTCAGTAGCTTTGTAGGTATCTCTTCTTAAATCAACATAGGAATCTGCTTCTAAACCATAAATTTTTCCAGTATTGTACATGAATTGCCAAAGACCTGCGGCACCAGCCCATGACTCGGCATGTGGCTTAAGAGCGGACTCCACAATTGGAAGGTACTTTAACTCCATTGGGAGTTTATATTTTAAAAGCATTTCTTCAAAAATCGGGAAATAGGTTTCTTTTCTCGCTAAAAAAATAGACATTGATTTCCTTCTTTTTTCATACATTCTAATGTACTCCAAACTAACTCTGTTATAGCTCAATCCCATAGGAGTGTTGTCATCCAGGATGTATAACTTGGTTTTTATTTCCTCATTTGTAAAAGTTGGAGCTAAGGAGGAGTTGTCATTTTGTTCAAAATCAAATCCTTCAAATTTATTTCCCATTCTTTTATAGAACAGAATCATACTATCCATGGCAACAACTACAGGGTCATCTGGTGATATAGCATAATGATACATCATCATAGAATCCAATTCAGACATTTTTTGGGGAATAGTGTCTTGACCTTTTAGAGCAAAACTTAATAACCCAAAAAGAATAAAAAGTGATTTTTTCATCTTTATTTATCGAGTAATTACTGTAGATTCAACTTTATTACTTTCAGTTAAGCTTCTGTCAACTAAAGTTATTTTGTACATCACAGTGTCAGATTGTGAAGAAAGAGGATTAAAATAAGAAGGCTCAAGAGTTACTTCTATTTTTCCTTTCAATGCAGTATTATTACCGTTAGGAGTTAAATAAGGAACTCGGTATAAAAAAGAGATATCATTTCCTGATAAATCCTTTCCTCTAACCCATCCAAGGACATCATCCTTCTCGTAATATTCCAAAAATAAATTATGATGGTATAATTTTTCTGGCGCAAAGTCTCCAGTAGTGTCCGACTCCCTAAGCCCAATGTCTCCATCACCATCAGTAAAAGAAATAGTAAGTACTGCAGAATCTTGCATTACCGAAAAACTATCAAATTCAATGATTGGTTCCAATGGAAATTCTTGCGGTTTTAAGCAAGAACTTAAAACCAAAGCAAAACATATCACTATAAAACTTATCTTTGTGGCCATTAGCTGTGTTATAATTGAAGTATAAAATTAATGAAAATTCTTGAGCCAAGCATAGAAAGTATTTTTAATATCCAATCGGATGTACAGTTCGAGGATTTATCTTTACAGGTTTTTCGATTTCAAGCCAGTCATAATAAGGTTTACAAAGAGTTTCTTGAGCATCTTAAAATTAATCCTACCCATGTCTCAAGAATAGAAGAAATTCCATTTTTACCAATTTCTTTTTTCAAGACTCACAAAGTAGTGAGCAAACCAACTCACGAAAAAATTTTTAAAAGCAGTGGTACAGGAAATCAAATTAGGAGCCAACATTTTATTAGTTCACTAAGTGTTTATCGTCAATCTTTTACAAAAGGGTTCGGTCACTTTTATAAAAATCATAAGGACTTTACGTTTTTAGCACTTTTGCCCTCTTATTTAGAACAGGGAGATTCTTCTTTAGTATATATGACTAATTCATTTATAGAAGAGACTATAGTTCATGGTAGCGAGTTTTATCTACACAATCATCAAGAGCTAAATGAAAAGATAAGACAATTAGAAAAAACAGAGAAAGCTTATATTCTTATTGGGGTAAGTTATGCTTTATTAGATTTTATAGAGAAATTTCCACAGCAAATGAAAACAGGAATTGTTATGGAAACTGGAGGTATGAAAGGAAGAAGAGAGGAATTAACAAAAGAAAAATTACACAATAATCTTTCTGTTGGTTTTGGTTGTGAAAATATTCACTCGGAATATGGAATGACTGAATTACTTAGTCAAGCTTATTCTTCAGGTAAAGGAGATTATAAGTGTCCTCCTTGGATGAAAGTGATGACTAGAAGTACAACTGATCCATTTGAGTATACTAAACTTGGCGCCAGAGGATTAATTAATGTAATTGATTTAGCAAATGTAAATTCTTGTTCGTTCATTGCAACTGATGATGTTGGAGTAATAAATAATGACGATTCATTTAAAGTCCTTGGTAGGTTTGATTCCTCAGAAATTAGAGGTTGTAACCTAATGGTTAACTAACAAAACTTATGTTAGGTCAAAAAAAATATTTGTTATAAATTTGCAGGGAATAAAAGCAGTGGCAAGGTTATTGTTTCTATTCTATTATTATAAAAAAAAGTAAAACTGGTTATGAAAAAAATATTGATTGCATTGTTAGCCCTTTCTGTTGTATTAACATCTTGTTCAAGCAAGGTACCTTTTACTACAGGCGAACAAACTAAGTATAAATTATCTGATGATGATGTTAAGAGTTTACAATTCTACACAATGGGAGATATCGTAATTACAAATGGTAATAGTGATAAATCGAACAAAACTGAAGATGGAGAATTAGTAATTAAAGATGAACAAAATCAAAACAAAGTAATTATACCTTCAGGAACAAGAGGAGTAGTTGAAAAAGTAGAAGGTGACATGTTGTTTGTTAGTTTTGAAGAAGGAAAAAATCTTAAATTTAAAGCAAGTCCTACAGACGGTAAATACAGAATAAAATCTGATAGATTTGATGCTGCAAAAAGAATAGGGATTGTAAACTATGGTAACGAAGAATATACTGTAAACACTCAGAGTTTAAAGGCTTATTTGGTGTTTAAACTTAAGAATAGTACTAAGAGACAAAGTACTGCTCGTTCAGTAAAAGGAAGAAAATTATAAATAGAAATTAAATTAAAATTTAAATGGTCTGGAATATTTCCAGACCATTTTTTTTGTGCTTAATTGCTAAATTCAAAAGAATAGTTTTTCTTTGAACACTCAATGAGAAAATTAGGCTATTATATAGGAGCACCTTTTAGGTTGTTGTACAAAATTTATTTTGTGCTAGTATTTGTTGTTCTTGCAATTCCTTTTTACCCAATTTTCTTTTTTTTGCTAAGAACTGATAAAAAGACTCACCAAGCTTTTAAAGTAAAACAAGTATGGGCTTGGTTGTTATTGTTTTTAACAGGAATTAAAGTTAAAAAAGTCAATAAAAACTTACTACCAAAACCACCTTATGTAATTTGTGCTAACCATGCATCTTATTTAGATATTGTAGTAATGTTCATAGCCATTCCCGAAACATTTTTGTTCTTAGGCAAAGCAGAATTACTAAAATGGCCAATTGTTCGAATATTTTTCAGAAATATGGATATTCCGGTTGATAGAACGAATAATGTTAAAGCACGAAAATCAATTGAATTAACCAAACAGGCAATTCAAAAAGGATTTTCAGTTGCTATTTTTCCAGAAGGACTAATTCCTTCCGAAAATATTCCTAAAATGAAACCATTTAAAAAAGGCGCTTTTGTTTTAGCAGTTTCCCAACAAGCACCAATTGTCCCTATCACTTTTACTACAAATTGGAAGCTATTCTCTACCGAGGTTGATCCTTTTGGAGGAGGAAGACCAGGAATTGCAGAAGTTATATTTCATCCTGCTATTTCAACAATAAATAAAACTGTTAACGATATACCAGACATAAGTAAAGCTACCTTTGATGTAATTGATAGTAAACTCAAATAGAGGAGCAGAATAGTTTTTATTTCTAACTCTTTATTGGCATATTTGTATAAATTATTTCACTATGGAAATTACTAACGAAACTATTGATAAATTGGCTGTATTAGCCAAGTTGCAATTTAAAGAAGGAGACAAAGAAAGCATCAGAAAGGATTTATCTAAGATAATCGCCTTTGTAGATAAAATTGAGGAGCTAGATACTGAAGGAGTTGATCCATTGGTTCATATAAACCAAGAAATTAATGTCTTGAGAGAAGACGAAGTGAGAGAAACCATTACTCAAGCTCAAGCATTAAAAAACGCCCCAAGTAAAGATTCAGATTACTTCAAAATCGCTACTGTTCTTAAGAAGTAATTTGTTGTTAAATTGCAAGTAAAATACCGTTAAATTTTGTTAATTTAGAATTGTTATAAATAAGGTTTAAACACCAAAAAAACATGTTCTATATCATATAAATAATAGACAACAATGGTACATTTGTTACATTATTAGAAATACCAGAAATTCTTAATATGAACTTATATCTATCCAGAAAATTGAAAATCAAAGAGTTATCTTTATATTTTTCCATTATTCTTTTTTCACTGCTTTCATTTAGCAGTTCAGCACAAGAGGGTAAAGCCCTTTTTAAACAAAACTGTGCTTCTTGTCATCATCCCTTAAATAATGGAACCGGACCAGCACTTCAAGGTGCGAAAGCAAAGTGGGAAGCTGCAGGAGATGATATCAACAAATGGATTAAAGGCCCAGCATCTCAAATTGCTGCAGGTGTGCCTAGCGCATTAGCAATTAAAGATTATGATGCTACAATGATGCCAGGGCAAGCTGTTAATGATGACGAAATTGCTGCAAT
>CALLII010000023.1 GCA_938009745.1 uncultured Flavobacteriales bacterium | reverse complement strand
CTTTGATGATGTAATGTTCTTAATTTCTCCTCCTGCTGCTTTATCGCAAATTGACTTACCAGTTACTTTTGAAGATACTACTGTAGATTACACAATGACTGATTTTGGTGGAAACGCTTCAACTTTATCTGTTGATCCTACTAATGCCGCTAATATGGCAATGTGTGTAATTAAAACTACTGGAGCGCAAACTTGGGCAGGAACTACAATTGGAACTGCATCTGGTTTTGCAAATGCAATTCCATTTACTGCTACTGATCAAAAAATGACTGTGAGAGTATGGTCTGCTGCTGCTGGAACTCCTATCAGATTAAAAGTAGAAGACGCTACAAATGTTACACATACTTGTGAAACTGAAGCATTAACTGTTACAGCTGGTGGTTGGGATACGTTAACTTTCGATTTTGCTAATCCTGCAACTGGAACAGCTACTTTGAACTTAACTTATACATTTGACAAGGCTTCAATTTTCTTTGACTTTAATACTGCTGGGGCACAAGACACATTCTATTTTGATGATGTAATGTTCTTTGTTGCACCTCCAACTACTCTATCACAAATTGACTTACCAGTAACTTTTGAAGACACGACAGTAGATTACACAATGACTAGTTTTGGTGGTAATACAGATTCACTAACGGTTGATCCTACTAATTCGGCTAATATGGTAATGTGTGTAGTCAAAACTACAGGAGCTCAAACTTGGGCTGGAACAACAATAGGAACTCCTTCTGGATTTGCTACAGCTATTCCGTTTACTGCCACAGATCAAACAATGACTGTAAGAGTATGGTCAGCTGCTGCTGGAACACCAATTAGATTAAAAGTAGAAGATGTTACTAATGCAGCAATATCATGCGAAACTGAAGCATTAACTGTTACTGCTGGTGGTTGGGATACATTAACTTTCGATTTTACTAATCCTGCATCAGGAACCGCAGCTCTAAATATTGCAAACACATACGATAAAGCTTCCATTTTCTTTGACTTTGGAACTGCTGGTGCGCAAGATACATTCTACTTTGATGATGTAATGTTTGGTGGAGATACAACAACTCCTGGTCCATCACTTGCACAAATTCATTTGACTACTACTTTTGAAGACACTACAGTAGATTATACTATGACTGATTTTGGTGGAAATGCTTCAATGTTAATGGTTGACCCTACAAATACAGGAAATCATGTAATGAGAGTGATTAAAACTACAGGAGCGCAAACTTGGGCAGGAACAACAATTGGAACTGCTGCTGGATTTGCAAATGCAATTCCTTTTACTGCTTCTAATCAAAAAATGACTGTGAGAGTATGGTCAGCTAATGCTGGACTACCAATCAGATTAAAAGTGGAAGACGCAACTAATGCAACTATATCGTGTGAAACTGAAGCATTAACAGTTACTGCTGGTGGTTGGGATACTTTAACATTCGATTTTGCTAATCCTGCTGCTGGAACAGCTGCTCTTAACATAGCTAACACTTATGACAAGGCTTCAATATTCTTTGACTTTAATACAGCTGGAGCTCAAGACACATTCTACTTTGATGATGTAGCTTTTGGTGGATATAATGTTAGTATTGATGAAAATGGAGTTCAGAATCTTTCAATATATCCTAATCCAACTAGTGACCAATGGACTATAGAATCAGAAGATAATGAGATACTAAGTATTGAAATATACAGTATTCAAGGTGCATTAATATTCAGTGAAACTGCTAACTCTAATAAAGTAAGAGTTGATGCTTCTAATTATGTTCCTGGAATGTATATCTTAAAAGCTACTACAACAAATGGAATAGTAAGCAAAAGAGTATTTAAAAACTAAATTAGTATTTTTAACTTTAAATAAAATAGCCAATAAAATAAGCATGACTAGATATCTAAAAATTTCAATACTTGTATTAACAATCAGCTTATATGGTTGTAAACAGAGTGATCCTTTGAAAAAAAATAGTAAACTAGTTTGGTCAGATGAATTTAATGGCACTCAATTAGATGAAAGTAAATGGACCTATCAATTAGGAGATGGGTCTGATTACGGTTTGTGGAGATGGGGTAATAATGAGGAACAATTTTATAAAAAAGAGAATGTAACAGTTTCGGGTGGGACATTGAAAATAAAAGCTATTGCTGAAAGTGCTGGAGGTTTAGACTATACTTCTGGCAGAATAAGATCTCTGAATAAAGGAGATTTTAAATATGGTAAAATTGAGGCTTCAGTAAGAATGTCTGATGTTGGAGGATTGTGGCATGCATTCTGGATGTTACCATCAAATCCAAGTGAAAGTTGGCCTATCAGTGGCGAAATTGATATCATGGAGTTTGTAGGAAACAGAGGAAGTGAAATATTTACTACCGTTCATTTTGCAGATGGACAAGGAAATCAAAGACAATTAGGGCAAACTACTCCAATAGTTTATGACAACAATTTTCATACTTACAGAGTAGAATGGAGTGAGAACAAAATTGTTTGGTACATGGATGATGTTAAATCATATGAAGTATTAAGAACAAACTCAAACATAAGTAATACTTGGCCATTTGATGCTGAATTTCATTTACTGTTGAATACTGCTATTGGTGGTAATTTAGGAGGAAGTGTGGATAATGCTGGTTTACAAACAGCAAAGTTTATGGAAGTAGATTACGTAAGAGTCTATCAAGACAATTAACTGAATTACAAGTCTCTCATTGATATAACAAAGTTTATGAAATCAATAATATTAACATCTATATTAGGACTACTTTTTACTTTTAGTTTTGCAACTAAAGTAGAAGTAATTAAAAAGGATGGTGGGTTCCAACTTCTTAAAGATGGTGAACCATACTTTATTAAAGGAGGTGGTGGAACTGTAGAATTAGAAAGACTTAAATCCTACGGGGGAAATTCTATTAGAACATGGGGAATTAGCCCAGAAACTGACCAAATTCTTGAAGAAGCTCATAAAAATGGACTTACTGTTACATTTGGTATTTGGATGGGACAAGAACGTCAAGGGTTTGATTATTCTAACCAAGAGGCAATAAAAGCTCAACTTGAAGAATTCAGAAGAATAATCAGAAAATATAAAGATCATCCTGCAATCCTATTATGGGGAGTTGGAAATGAAATGGATTTAGATTACACCAACTTTGATGTCTGGAAATACTTAGAAGAAATATGTAAGATGGTTCGTGAAGAAGATCCAAATCATCCAACAATGGCTGTAACAGCAGGAGTAGATGTTGCCGAAATAAAACTGATTAATAAGTATACTCCTAGTTTGGATATATTGGGGGTAAACACCTACGGAGATATCTCATACTTACCAGAAGCTATAAAGGTTTATGGTTGGGAAAAACCTTATGTTGTGGCTGAATGGGGACCATATGGATGGTGGGAAGTTGAAAAAACAAAATGGGGTGCATCTATAGAACAAAATAGTTCTGAAAAGGCAGCTACTTATAAAAAGAGTATTGATGCAATTAATTCTGACAAAGCAAACTGCTTAGGTTCATACGTATTTCTTTGGGGACAAAAACAAGAGCATACCTCAACTTGGTTTGGGTTATTTACCGAAGCAGGAGATGAAACAGAAGTAATGGATGTTTTAATTTCTAGTTGGAGTAATAGACCTCCAGAAAACTATTCGCCTACAATCAAAAACTTTAAACTCAACAATAGTATCTCGAGAAACAACATAGAAGTGGTAACAAGTTCAAAAATGACCGCAAATGTTGAAATTCATGATAAAGACAATGATAAACTAAGATATGAATGGTTAGTAATACCCGAGAGTACTGATAAAAAAACTGGTGGTGATGCTGAAAGAGCACCAAAACCAATTAAAGGAATATTTAATAAATCTTCACAAAGTAAGAACAATGTAGAATTTAATGCTCCTACAAAAGTAGGAGAATATCGTCTCTTCCTTTTCGTTCATGACGGAAATGGAAATGTCGCCACAGGAAATATTGCATTTAAAGTTATCTAATGGAAAAATATAAAGTAATAGCAGATAGTGGTTCGACAAAAACTGACTGGGTAATAATTGACCAAAAAGGGGAAATAATTAAGAAAATTAAAACAATAGGGTTTAATCCATATTTTCAAACCTCAGAGCAAATATTTAATGAATTACTCAAGAGTTTTAATGGAATTAAAATCAACTTCGAACAAATAACCAATGTATTTTATTACGGAGCTGGTTGTTCTTCAGAAGAAAAAAATATGGTAGTTAAAAATGCTCTACAACCGCATTTTTTGAAAGCCCAGATAAATATTAATCATGACTTAATAGCTGCTGCTAGATCAACCCTTGCAAATTCTGATGGAATTGCTTGCATACTTGGTACAGGAGCAAACTCTTGTATTTGGGAGGATGGAAAAGAAATTGAAAACATTGCATCCCATGGATATATCTTTGGAGATGAAGGAAGTGGTTCGTATTTAGGTATACAATTAATTAAACTATACTTAAGCGGAGCTTTGGGTAAAGAATTGACAAAATCTTTTGAAGAAGAATTTAAACTTACCAAAGATCAAATACTAAATAATACGTACAGAGAAAAAAGTCCTAATGTGTTTTTAGCAAGTTTTGCAACATTTTATCACTCAAGACTTCACTATCCTGAATTAAGAAAAATAGTATATGATGGATTTAATAATTTTTTTAAGGTGCGAGTAGTTCCTTATGAAAACTACCAAAAGTACTCATTGGGATTTGTTGGTTCTATTGCTTTTTTTTATAAAGATGTTTTAACTGAAGTGGCTGAACATCACGGAATGAAAATTCATAAAATTACTAGGTGTCCTATTGATCAATTAACTACATATCACTCTAGAGATAAAGTTACAGCCTAAAATTATTTACACTAATTAGTTTGTATATTTATACTATTATCTACTTACTGTTTGTTTTACAATAAGTATTCTTATATTTGTTATACTAATTATGAATAAAACACTTTACAAAACCAATCTAGTAATATTTGGAGGAGATGGAGACCTATCTTACAGAAAAATATTTCCCGCAATTTACCACAGAGTTAAGGAGAATCAACTTTCAAAAGAAACTAATATCATTGTTGTTTCTAAAAACACTAATGATGTTAATTCATTCTTCGAGGAATTAAAAAAACACTTATCCATTCACATTTCTGATATTGATGAGTCTGTTCTTAATCAAATTAAAAAGATGTTACACTATCTTTCAATTGATTTAACTGATGTGGAAGGATACGATAGTCTTAAAGAAGTATTGAGTAAGAATAAGAAGGAACAAGATATTTTTTATTACTCGACACCCTCTACCCTATTTGGCATTATTTCTAAATTTCTTTCGGAAAATGGAATAATCAATAAAATGTCGAAAGTAGTATTGGAAAAACCTTTAGGTTCAGATCTAGAAAGCTTCGAACAATTGAATGAAGAAGTTAGAACCTACTTTAAAGAAAAGCAGATTTATAGAATTGATCATTACTTAGGTAAAGAAACAGTTCAAAACTTAATGGTATTGAGATTTGCCAATCAAATTTTTGAATTAGCTTGGAACGCTCAAAACATAGATAATGTTCAAATAACTGCATCAGAATCATTAGGTGTAGGAAATAGAAAAGGCTATTATGATAAGTTTGGTGCATTAAAAGATATGGTTCAAAACCATTTGTTGCAGTTACTGTGTTTAGTTGCAATGGAACCGCCATCAAAACTTAATGCAGATAATGTAAGAGATGAAAAACTAAAAGTTTTAAAAGCATTAAGACCAATGGATAAAGATACAGTTGGCAAATCAACTGTAAAAGGCCAATATACTAGAGGAGAAATAGAGGACGAACATGTTCAATCCTACCAAGAAGACATAGACACATTTGATTCAACTACAGAGACGTTTGTTGCACTAAGAACATATGTAGATAATTGGAGATGGGCAGGCGTTCCTTTTTACCTTAGAACTGGTAAAAGAATGAAAAGAAGGTACTCTGAGATTGTTATTAACTTTAAAAGGGTTCCACATAATGTTTTCCCTTCAGGAAATAAAATAGATCGAAACAAACTGATTATTAGACTACAACCTGAAGAAAAGATTGAATTGGTTCAAATGATGAAGATTCCTGGACCTGGAGGTTATAGATACAAACCTTCCTCTCTTGAATTGGATTATTCCAGTTCATTTGACAAAAGATTCCCTGATGCATATGAGAGGTTATTAATGGATATCATTAGAGGGAATCAAACTCTGTTTATGAGAGAAGATGAAGTAAGAGACTCATGGAAATGGATAAACTCTATTACAAAAAGTTGGGAAGAGACTGAGCAAGATTTAGAATTATACAAAGCTGGAACTTGGGGACCTGGAGACGAAGTATTACTTCCTAAGCACAAATGGTATCAATCTAAAAAAGATGAAGAATCATGATAAATAATTTCTTCGAAAATAAAGAACAACTAGAAGATGAACTAAAGACTACGGTTTTAGATTATCTTAAAAAAGTACTGAAAGAAAAAGACAGTGCAAGCATTCTTTTCTCAGGAGGTTCTACTCCAATTGGACTTTTAAAAAAACTTGCTAAAGAAGATTTTAACTGGGAGAATGTTAAAGTTGGTTTAGTGGACGACAGAATGGTTGACCTTGAAGACGAATACTCAAACGCTAGAGCACTAAGAACTGTTTTTGTGCAAAACATAAATGGTAATCGACCTAGTTTCTTTCCGTTAGTTTTCAATCCAAAAGATGAATCTAAAAATACATCTGAAGCTATTAACTCTGTTAACTCAATTGGAAACCCTGATATAGTTTTACTTGGAATGGGAGGTGATGGACATTTCGCTTCTTTATTTCCTAACGATAAAAACTCTACATTAGGTTTATCAAAAGAATATCCAGAATCATTAATCTATACTACCGCACCAGATCACCCAACAAATAGAATTTCACATAGTTGGGAATACTTAAAAAAAGCAGATAAATTAATTTTATTTGCAACTGGTAAGTCTAAGTTAAATATAATCGAGAAAAAGGAAGAAAGAGAAATCTTACCAATTGACACCTTACTTAACGATACCGAAATTGAACCAATCCTATATTGGGCACCTTAAAACAATACGCATGAACAAGACGATATTAAAAATTACAGAGAGAATTATAAAACGAAGTGAATCTTCGAGGAAAGCTTATGTTCAACAAATGGAACAGGCAGAACTAAAGGGTAGAACTAGAACAGAACTTTCTTGCGGTAATTTAGCACACGCTTTTGCTGCTTGTAGTGATGGAGAAAAAGATGATTTAACTGGTGAAATAGTTCCTAATATAGCTATAGTATCAGCATATAACGACATGCTTTCTGCTCACAAGCCTTACGAAACATATCCTAATCAGCTGAGAGAAGCTGCACGTAAAAATGGAGCTGTAGCTCAATTTGCGGGTGGTGTTCCAGCCATGTGTGATGGTGTAACTCAAGGACAAGATGGAATGGATTTATCTTTACTTAGTAGAGATGTTATAGCCATGTCAACAGTAATTGCTTTATCTCATAATATGTTTGACGCTACTATTTGTTTAGGAATATGTGATAAAATTGTACCGGGTCAATTAATTGGAGCTTTAAAATTTGGACATTTACCTACTATTTTCGTCCCTGGTGGTCCAATGGAAACTGGTATTTCTAATGACGAAAAAGCTAAAATCCGTGAAGATTATGCCAATGGCAAAATTTCGAGGATAGAACTTCTTAAGGGAGAGTCTGCTGCATATCATTCAGCTGGAACTTGTACTTTTTATGGAACAGCAAATAGCAATCAAATGCTAATGGAGATTATGGGACTTCACTTACCAAGTTCATCTTTTGTAAATCCAGAAACTCCTCTTAGATATGCTTTGACTGACGAAGCAGTAAAACAACTTGTAACAAATATTAAAGAGGAATCTAAGGTTCCTTTGTACAAAATAATTTCTGAAAAAAGTATTGTAAACGGAATCATAGGCTTACTAGCTACTGGTGGTTCTACTAATCATACTATGCACCTTGTTGCAATTGCTAAAGCTGCTGGAATTATTATAGATTGGGAAGATTTTTCTGAATTATCAAAAATAATTCCATCTATCACTAGAGTATATCCAAACGGAAAAGCAGACATCAATCACTTTCATGCTGCTGGAGGGATGTCATACGTTTTTAGAACTTTATTGGATAACGGATTATTACATGAAGATGTAATGACTGTTGTAGGGAAAGGTCTTAATCAATACATAAACGAACCATACTTAGAAAACGATAAATTACTTACTAGAGAAGGCCCTAAGGAATCTTTAGACAAAGAGGTAATCTCATCAGCTAGTTATCCATTTGATCCAGAAGGAGGGATTAGATTGGTGAAGGGAAACATGGGTAAAGCAGTCGTAAAAGTATCGGCTGTAGCATTAAAAAATAGAATTATTGAAGCTCCTGCTGTTGTCTTTGATGATCAGAATGATTTACTAACTGCATTTAAAGAAAAGAAACTGAACAAAGATTTTATAGCAGTAGTTCGTTTCCAAGGGCCAAAAGCTAAGGGAATGCCAGAGCTACATAAATTAACTCCTACATTAAGTATTTTACAGCATAATGGATTTAAGGTTGCACTTGTAACAGACGGAAGAATGTCTGGTGCATCTGGTAAAGTTCTTTCTGCAATTCACGTATCACCAGAAGCACTTGATGGTGGCTTATTACCATTACTAAGAGATGGTGATTTACTGAGATTGGATTGTGAAAAAGGAGATTTAATTTGCCTTAACGAGGAAGAAGTACTTAAAAGAGAACCAGCTCCAAACCCTAAAAAAGAAGTAGGAACCGGAAGAGAATTATTTGATAACGTAAGAGCATTAATTTCCTCTAGCGAAACTGGAGCAACAATATTTTAGAACATGGAAGCACAATTTGGAATAAGAAAACTACTTAGTAACCAACCTATTGTACCTGTAGTAAACTTTACTTCGGTAAGTGATGTGGCAGCTACAATTACTAAATTGGTTGACCAAGGTATTAATTGTATCGAAATTACTTTAAGGTCAGATTGTGCTTGGCAAGCCATTGAAGAAGCAATAAAAATAAAACCTGCAGGGTTTTTGGTTGGTGTAGGCACAATTGTTTCAAAGGACCAAGTTGCTACTTGTATTGAGTTAAAAGTTGACTTTATGGTAAGTCCAGGAGCTACAACTGAAATTTCTAAAGCATTAAATGAAGCCAATATTCCTTTTTTACCAGGAGTAATGACTCCTAGCGAAATAATAGCTGGATTAGAAAAAGGTTGGGATACATTTAAACTCTTTCCTTTTAATCTAGCTGGCGGAATAAAAGCATTAAAAACATACGGAGCAGTTTTTTCTCAGGCAAAATTTTGTCCAACAGGAGGATTAAATGAAACGAATTACAAAGAATGTTTAGAGTTAAACAATGTAATTTGTGTTGGTGGTTCTTGGGTTGTGAAATAAAAAATTCTAAAAAGAAAAAGGCTAGCATTAATAGTAGCCTTCTTCTAAATTTGTTCGTTTGTATTTGAGATTAGCTTGGAGCTATTAATTAGCTTCAGCTCATTCATACTTTTGTAACAGTAGTTCAAAAAAAAGAACAAAAAGAAAAAGGCTAGTAAATTAATACTAGCCTCTCCCTAAACAAAAAAAAGAAATTATGATACCGTTCCCCAACGGCAGGTTTTCTGAACGATTCTTAATAGTAAAACATAAGAAAGGAACAAAAGGTGGTGTTAGTTGCCTTTATCTATGAAAATCCAATCAGTAGTTGTTGTGTATGTTGTATAATTTTTCATAGTTGTTAATTTAGTTTGTCTCTGTCGACTGATATAAAGTAACAACAAATAATTGCGAATAAAAGTGTGTTTTACTCAGGGGTCGGTTTCATCTATTTAACGGTACTAAATGGAAATTTAAAGGTAATTGATGTTTTTTTCATCCGTCAATCCCTCTAATAAAGATGGTTAATAATTCCATCAAAATCAATTTCTTTCGGCTCATTTTCTTAATTTAGACTTATAATAAAAACCAACCAATGGCAATACGCTCCTTAATAATAGATGACGAAGAGTTAGCAAGGGAAAACCTCTCTATGATGCTAGAAAGCTTTTGTCCATCTATTGAGATAGTTGGTAAAGCTAGTGGTAAAGATGAAGCAAAGAAACTAATTGCCGAATTACAACCCCAAGTTATTTTTCTTGATATCTGTATGCCTTCAGGAACCGAAGGACTTACTTTATTGGATGAGATAGAAGATAAAAACTTTTTAGTGGTATTTGTTACCGCATTTAAAGAGTACGCTCTAAAGGCTTTTAGTGCCAATGCAGTTCACTATTTACTTAAGCCTATTGATATTGATGAGTTAATTGATGCTAATGAGAAAATAGAGGAAAGACTTGCTCTTATTGCAACTAATCCTGAAAGCAAGAAGGAATACCAACAATCTCTTACAAATACTGCTGTGAGCATTAGAAATAAAAACAGCAACAAGCTAACTATTTCGCACAGTAGAGGAATTAAAATTGTAAGTATTGAAGATATAGAGTACTTGGAGGCAAAAGGAAATTGTACTGACATATTTTTTAAGGATAAATCAAAATATACAGATACAAGAACACTTAAGATTTATGAAGATATTTTGGACTCTAAAAAGTTCTTTAGAACTCATAAATCATACATGATTAACCTTTCATATCTTAAAGAGTATTTAACTTCTATGGGAAATACAGCAGTGCTAACTAGCGGTAAAGAGGTTCCCGTTTCAAGAAGTAAAACGAAAGAGTTTACTACTCTTTTAAAGAATCTTTAAACACACATCCACTCTTTTCTAGATGTCATTCCTATTAAAGAAAGAACGACAATACATAAGGCTGGTAACAACTTAATATTTATCCATTTTTAATATCTTTGCCCCGAAAACTACTACCAGATGGCGAAAAATAAACTAATGAAATTTGACGAGATGAAAACTATGGAAAGAGTTTTTGAACCTCGCATGACAGAGTTTATGGAAGGAAACTATCCACTTAAAGGAAAATGGAGAACCGAAGTTTTTAAAAATGACAACCCAATAGTACTGGAATTAGGTTGTGGAAAAGGAGAATATTCTGTTGGATTAGGAAGAAAATATCCAAACCAAAACTTTGTAGGGATTGATATTAAAGGTGCTAGAATATGGAGAGGTGCTAAACATGCCAATGAAGAGAACTTGACCAATGTTGCTTTTCTGAGGAATGTTGTAGATTTTGTAGAACACTTTTTTGGAGAAAATGAAGTAGACGAAATTTGGTGTACTTTCTCAGATCCACAGCCAAAAAAACCAAACAAAAGACTTACCTCACGAGAATTTGTTAAACGATATAAAAAGATTTTAAAACCAAACGGTATTGTTCATCTAAAAACGGATAACACGCTTTTGTATGAATCTACTCTCGAAGAAATTGAGGAATATGGGTATGAGGTGTTAAAAAACTCGAACAATATTTACGAAAAAGATTGGGATACATTTAACGAAGAAACACAAGAAATACTGAGCATAAAAACTCACTACGAAACACTATTCGCCAACAAAGGATTTAAAATAAAATATATTTCTTTTAGGGTAGATTAAGTATTATTCCTCAACTGTAATCGAAACGTAATTTACATTTCCATTAATTGGTGGATTAATTTTTTTAATTTCTATTTTGGCTTTAATAAGAATAAACGTTTCTTTTTTCAATCTGGCTAAAATACGATAACCAACTGTTTCTATAAGCTTAGAACGGATAGCCATCTCCTCCTCTACTATTCTGTTTACAATTACGTAATCTATAGTTTTAGTTAAATCATCTTGCATTGCAGACTCTTTAAAATCAGTCGTTAACTCTACATCAATAATGTATTCATTCCCAATTTTTGCCTCTTCATCTAAGCAACCATGATAGGCAAAAGCCTTAATTCCTACTACAGATACTTTATTCATTTTTCTTGCTTTTAAAAACCGATTTTTCTTCTCTTGTAAAAGGATTAGATCTCTTTCTCATTTTTGCGATATTCACTTCAAATGAAAGCGAATCAATTGTTACCTGATCTAAATTAGAAGGATTAATTCTATAAAAATTCAAAATTGAATCTAGCTTTTCTTGAAAAGAACTTATTGTATCATTAATCTCTATAAAAGTCTTTAAATCATCAAGCTCCAATAATTGTGTAAACTGGACTAATGATAAATTTTTAATTGGAGTAATATCTTTTAGTTGTTCCAACTCATAGCTAGCAATATCAGCAGCCTTTTGTGTTATTTCTTTATACTGATCTGTTAAAATATAGTAATCTTGATTTTTCTTAAAAGTCTTGTAAGTTATGCCATGTTTTTCGAAAAGACCTTTGTATAACTGCATAGCAGTATCCTTGAACTCGAATTGGTTCATATTAAAATTTTCTAAACCTCCCTCAAGAACATTAATATCATAAACTATTTGGATAAATTTATCACTCTCAATAAATTTAGACGGTTTATTATCCATGCTGTTCTCAGATTTACATCCAAAAACAGTAACAATTATAACCGCAATATATAAAATTGTGTTTTTCATCTATCGTTCAAACGAAAGTCTTTGCCCGTTAGTACCTTCAATTACTTTTCTGTTATTCCAAACTACATTACCACTCACAATTGTAGTTTCAATTTCAGAATTAAACTCTTGACCTTCAAATGGTGACCATCCACATTTATAAAGTAAATTATCTTTTGTTACTGTATACTTTTTATCCAAATTAGCTATAAATAAATCTGCATAATACCCTTCTCTAAGGTATCCCCTTTTTTCAATTTGAAATAAAGTAGCTACATCATGGCTAAATTTTTGAGCAATGTGGGTCAATTCGATTTTCCCTTGTTTGTTCATTTCAAAAAGAGCATTCATAGCATGTTGTACAAGTGGCCCACCAGAAGCTGCTTTGGTATATACTCCATCTTTCTCTTCGATAGTATGAGGTGCGTGATCAGTTGCTAGCACATCAATGGTATTGTTGTTCAAAGCTTCTAAAATTGCATCTCTGTCAGATGCTTTTTTAACAGCAGGATTCCATTTTATTCTGGCTCCTTTTGTTTTGTAATCATTTTCCTCAAACCACAGGTGATGAATACAAGCTTCAGCAGTAATTCTTTTATCTTTAAGTGGAATATCATTCCTGAAAAGACTCAATTCTTTTGCAGTAGAAATATGCAAAATATGTAATCGTGTATTGTATTTCTTAGCCAATTCCACAGCCATTGATGAAGATAAATAACAAGCCTCTTCACTTCTTATTATTGGGTGATATTCCATTGGAATGTCATCTCCATACTTCTCTTTGTATTCAGCTAAGTTTTTTCTTACAGTGGCTTCATCCTCACAATGAGTAGCAATTAGCATTTTACATTGAGAAAATATATTAGTTAAAGTAGTTTCATTATCCACCAACATATTTCCAGTTGAAGAACCCATAAAAACCTTAACTCCACAAACTGTTTTTGGGTCTGTTTTCAAAACTTCCTCAATGTTATCGTTAGAAGCTCCCATAAAGAAAGAATAATTAGCCAATGAGCTTTTAGCTGCAATTTGGTATTTATCTTCTAATAATTCTTGTGTAAGCGTATTAGGAACTGTGTTTGGCATTTCCATAAAGGAAGTAATTCCTCCAGCTACAGCTGCTCTAGATTCTGTAAATAAATTGGCTTTATGAGTTAATCCTGGCTCTCTAAAATGCACCTGATCATCAATAGCTCCTGGAAATACATAATTTCCTCTAGCATCAATAACCTCAGCAGATTCATGAGATAAATCAACCCCAATTTTATCAATTTTATCATTAACGATTAATATATCCTGTTCTTGAATTTTTCCTTCGTTAACTAGTTTACCATTTTTTATTAGTATTGCAGACATCTATTATTTTTTTGATGAGTAAAAATAACGATTGATAAGATGAATTGAAAGGAATGCGTGTTGTTTTATTTCTTCTTAGAAATCTTTTTGAATCTTAGTTTAAGAACTCCTGTAATGGCTTCTTTGATAATTGAAACGTCCATTTTGGAGGTCCCAAACTCTCTGTCTTTAAATGTAATAGGAACTTCTTTAGGTTTAAACCCTAACCTAATTGCTGTATATTTCATTTCTATCTGAAATGCATACCCAATAAATTTTATTTTATCTAAATCCATTGTTTCTAGGACTTTTCTAGAGTAACACATGAATCCAGCAGTGGTATCTTTTACTTTCACCCACAATATAATACGTGAGTATAATGAGGCCATTTGCGACAGAAACAATCTCTTTTTATCCCAATTACTTACTGCTCCTCCCTTAACGTATCGTGAGCCTATAGAAAAATCATATCCATCTTTGGCACAAGCTTTATACAATTCTGGTAGTTTATCTACAGGATGAGAAAAATCAGCATCCATTTCAAAAATGAAATCGTACCCTTTTTCTAATCCCCATTTAAATCCGTGAATATAAGCAGTTCCTAGTCCAAGTTTACCTTCTCGCTCTTGTATATGAAGAGATTTAGGAAATTCTTTTTGAAGATTTTTTACAATTTGAGCAGTTCCATCTGGCGAACCATCATCCACGATTAACACATGAAAATCCTTGGGAAGTCCATGAACTGTTCGGATCATTTTTTCAATGTTCTCCTTTTCGTTATAGGTGGGTATGATTACTAAACTGTCTGACATGATTCTAAATGCAAATCAAAGATAGGATTTTGTATCTGTTTTGAAAAACAAATGTTGTCTATTTAACATTAATTAAGGTAGTCAGCAGGAATTTCGCACACAGGGATAGGAATCATTTTATGTTGATTGGCTCTATTTAATTTGCGATAAATCTGTAAAACTGTTGTTTGCCTCTCTGTTAAATTACTTTCATCTCCTTCAAATACCATTGCCCATTCCAACTCTGGATAGCTTGCTCCTATTTGGTCTTCGTCAGTCCTGTCGTCACCCCACAAGCCGTCAGTAGGCTTTGCTTCTTGTATTTCATCAATAACATTCAATTCGGCAGCAATATCAAAAACCTGTGTTTTCATTAAATCAGCTATTGGACTTAAATCTACTCCACCATCTCCATATTTAGTAAAAAATCCTACTCCAAAATCTTCAACTTTATTCCCAGTTCCAGCAACTAAGTAGCCATTGTGACCTGCAAAAGCGTAAAGTGTAGTCATTCTTAATCGGGCTCGTACATTTGCCATAGTTAACTGGTCTTGAATCTCTTTAGGGAAATCAATACAGGTTCGGTCAAAGGTGTTAGTTAAATCAACTACATCAGAACTTACTCCAGTGAAGTTTTCTTTAAGCCAAGCTATGTGCTTGTTACTTCTTTCAAATTGATTAGGTGCTTGATGGATTGGTAAATTCAAACAAATTAGTTTTTTACCTGTCATAGCACACAAAGTAGAAGTTACAGCAGAATCTATACCACCTGATATCCCTAATACAAATCCTTCTATTCCGGCTTTCGTAGCATAATCATCTAGCCATTTTACTATGTGGTTTATTACTTTTTCTGTTTGCATTATTCTTTAATTTTTGGATATAAAAAAACACCTACATAAAAATAGGTGTTTCTTTTAATAATTATAAACTAGTTTCTAAAATAAAACTCCTACGGTAACCTGAATCCCGTGAGCACTTATTTTTTGAGTAAATTGTTTTGATTGATCGTTTATTAAATATCTTGAATCACCTCTTACAACATTAGTAAATCCTAAATTGTAGTGAATTGCTCCAAATAAAGAAGTTCCTTCAGATACTGCATATTCAGTTCCTAAACCAACTCTTAACTGAACTCTAAGTGGTTGCATATCTCTATCCATGTTTACTTCTGATATATCACTTAGGTTAGCTTTAGCATCATTATTATTTAAATAATCTACTTCGTCAGTAACCTTAGTTCCTGTTCTAAAAGCTAAGTTTAATCCAAACTCACCAAAGTAAGTCATGTAACCAATCTCTTTAGTTTTCATCTTTATCCCTATTGGAATTGTTACATAAGTACTCTTGTAACTTCTCGATTTTAGTTGAAGAAGGTATCCAGTTGTGTCTTCTGGTACTCTTACTCCATTCTCTTCTTTAGTTTCAATAAAGTCATATCTGTCATTCATGAAATAATATGCCTTATTGGTTTCTAAGAAATTAATCTTTCCTTTTTCATGGTTTAATTCAAGTCCAGAATAAAAGCTGAAGTTCTCACTTAAAGCATATTCTCCTGTTAGTCCCCAGTTAAAACCTAAAGTAGTTCCTCCGTTTTCGAATTTTTTAACGTCATCTGGTTTCATCCAGTTAAAAGAAGGTGCGACTTTAAGTCCAAAACGAAATTGACTCTGAGATACAACCCATTGAGAAATTAGAACAGTTGCTAGTATTAAAATTAACTTTTTCATTAATGTTGTTTTAAAATTGTTTTCAAAAATAAACAAATTATTGCGATTTGAAGATTTCTTGCTCTAGTGTTTACTTGAATTTAAAGTAAACGAACAGTCTTCCATGGTTTTTACTGTCTTTATCTATCCTGTGGTATTTATTTTTGATGTGTTTTTGTTCCAAAAAGCGAATCACTTTTTTCTTTAATTGGCCTGATCCTTTTCCAGGAATAATTTCAACCTCTTTAATTTTCTTTTCCAAAGCCTCTTCTATTATCCTATTCAGCTCCTTTTCAATTAAACCACCTTTATTATAAATATCGTGTAAATCGAGCTTTAATTTTGCCATGAGTTAAAGTTAAAAGTATTTTTGACTTATAAAAATTCTATATTTTATTATCGAATTGGAATAATACTTGCTTACATTTAATAAAAGTATTCGTTTATAACGAATTATGACTGAATTATGAAAAAATACATTTACATCTTCTCATTTATATTAACAGCTGGAATATTGGTTAGTTCTTTTATTGGTTTAAATGAAAACCCAATAGTATTTAAAAGTTTAGAAGAAGCAATGAAAACTCCCAATGAGGTAACTCACCTGAAATTAATCAGAAAAAAACTAAAGGAGTTTCCTAAAGAAATTTTAAACTTTAAAAACTTAGAATTTCTCGATTTAAGTAAAAATAAAATAGACTCTTTACCAAAAGAGTTTTCAACTTTATCTAAACTTCAGACATTAATTATTAAGTCAAATAGATTTCAGGAATTTCCTGTAGAAATTTGTTCAATGAAAAGGTTGAAAAAAATTAGCTTTGCCGACAATGAAATTACTTCAATACCGAGCTATATAGCTGGCCTTGATTCACTTGAGGAACTCGACTTGTTTAGAAACAGTGTAGAAGATGTATCGATTGAAATTAGCAAACTCTCAAATTTAAAAAGATTGGACTTAAGGATGATTGAAATATCAGAAGCTGACCAAAAAAGAATTGAAACGCTTGTCCCAAACTGCAAAGTTTTAATGACAGAACCTTGTAACTGTAATACTAAATTCTAGGCTATTTCCCCACCACAACTTGAACCTGCACCTGCAGTACAACCAAAACAATGCTCGTTTACAATTATTTTTCTATCAATTAGTGTTTGTGAATCAAAGTCCTTAACGTGCTGACGTTTTTTATCGGCAACAGCTACTTTTAACTCAAGCATTTGGTTAAAGTCACAATCATATAAGTAACCATCCCAACCTACAGAAATAGTATTCCTACACATTACACCTTCAGCAGCAGTTGGATTGTATGAGTTTACTAGTTTTTCCATGTAACCCATAAAATTTTCACTTGCTACTAAGTAATCTAAATATCTACTAATTGGAATATTTGTGATAGCAAACAAAGAGTTGAATTCAATATCAAAATCTTTTTTCAATTTTCTTTTAAACTGCTTTTCCAAACCCGATTGACTTGGAGGTAAAAATGCTCCTGAAGGGTTGTAAACTAGGTTTAGAGTCAATCCAGAACCTTCTATTCCGTATCCAACTTCATTTAACATTTTAAGAGCTCTAATACTTCTGTCAAAAACTCCGTCCCCTCTTTGACTATCGGTCTTTTTTTCACTGTAGTGAGGTAATGAACTTACAATCTCAACTTCGTTTTCTTTATAAAACTCTGGTAAATCAAAATACTTCTTATTTGCTACTATAATCGTCAAATTACATCTTACGATTACCTTACAGTCTAACTTATAAGCCTCTTCAACAAACCACCTAAAGTGAGGATTCATTTCCGGGGCTCCTCCAGTTAAATCAACAGTTTTTATTTCAGATTTAGCAATTGCATCCAGACACTCCTGAAGAGTTTCTTTACTCATAATTTCCTTCCTGTCAGGGCCAGCATCTACATGACAATGCGAACAAACTTGGTTACACATCTTACCCATATTAATTTGAAAAATATCCAAACCAGTAGTAGTAAGTGGAAATAAATTTGTCTCCTTTAGTTTTGTAGAAAAACTATCCAGATTTTGATCTTTTACCCCGTTATGTAAAACCTTTAATTGGTAATCAATATCAGAAAATTCACTATTCTGCTTTTTTAAACTTTTTGTGGCTGTGCTCATATCTATTTTTACATTGAAACCTCCTTGGTCTTATTCATCATTTGAACTCCGTGTACCAAAGTAGCTCCACTTCTTATTGCAGCTGCTACATGCACTGCTTCCATCATTTCTTCTTCATCACACCCTTTTTCTAATGTATCAACCGTGTATGCATCAATACAATAAGGGCATTGCACAGCATGTGATACAGCTAAAGCTATTAAAGACTTTTCTCTTTCTGTTAATGCTCCTTCCTTAAAAACATCTCCATAATAAGAGAAGAATTTATCAGCAAGTGGCTTTTGAAATTCACCAATTTTACCGAATTTTTTTAAATCATCTGGGTTGTAATATGTTTTCATCACTAGTTTATGTTAGTTTAACTTAGTTTATCGTCTTCTGAACGATTTTTTTTTATAATTTCATGAATTGATAATAATATTGCACTGAACTTATTATTAAAAGTCGAGTAAAGCTATATTAACTTACAGACAAAATCAAAACAAAAATTAAACAACCATGTTACAATTTATTTCAAAATTTACAACTCAATTACAAGAAGCATACGAAATCGGATTGAATTCGGATTTAAAACCATTAAATAAAAATATAAATAACGTTATTATTTGCGGACTAGGAGGTTCTGGAATTGGTGGGAAGATAGTTTCACAAATTTCAGAAAATCAAACAAGCATTCCAATAATAACTCATAACACATACTCATTACCTAACTTTGTTAATGAAAATACACTTGTTATAATTTCATCCTATTCTGGGGATACAGAAGAAACCGTTTCTGCCCTAGAAGAGGCCATAAAAAGAAATTGTGAGATTGCATGTATCACATCAGGAGGTAAAGTAAAAAAGATTAGTGAAGAACATAATTTGAATCACATTATTGTACCTGGAGGAAATCCTCCAAGAGCAATGCTTACGTTCTCATTAACCCAATTATTATTTGTTTTTAATAATTATAAATTAATTGGAGATGGGTTTAAAAAAGAATTAGAAGCTAGTATTACATTATTAGATTCTGAAATTGAAAACATAAAGACAGAGGCAAAAGAAATTACTAGTCTTGTGAAAAACACAACTATTTTAGCTTATACAGATGCAAGTTTTGCTGGAGTTGGAACACGATTTAAGCAACAAATTAATGAAAACTCAAAAGCTCTTGCATTTAGTAATGTTATCCCAGAAATGAATCACAATGAGTTGCTAGGTTGGACTGGTGGAAACGAAAATTTTTCGGCTATATTCCTAAGGAATGAGTCTGATAATCAAAGAAACCAAGTAAGAATGAATATTTCTAAAGAGGTTATCTCCGGAAAAACCAAAACAGTTGTAGAAGCATTTTCAAAAGGAGAGAGTCTTATCGAAAAAACCTTGTATCTAATTTTACTAACTGATTGGATATCTCTTTACCTTGCAGATGAATATGGAGTAGATTCAATTGAGATAAAAGTGATTGACAGACTTAAAAATGAGTTGAGCAAACACTAATTTCGTGAACAAAAAAGTAATTTTCGAAGATATAGGACTGATGGAGTATCAAGAAGCTTGGGATTATCAAACCAAGATTTTTGAAGAGACCATTGCTGTTAAATCAACTAACCGTAAAAAAGAGGATAATGGTTTGGTTGCTGAACCTACCAAAAATCATTTGATTTTCTGTGAGCATCCTCATGTTTACACATTGGGAAAAAGTGGTAAGGAATCTCATTTATTAATGAATTCCACTCAGCTAGAAGACAATAATATATCCTATCATAAAATAAATCGTGGAGGGGATATTACTTATCATGGTCCAGGGCAAATAGTTGGTTACCCAATCTTTGACCTAGATAATTTTTTTACTGATATTCATAAATACTTAAGATTTATAGAGGAAGGAGTAATTCTTACTTTAGAAGAATACGGAATTAAATCTGGAAGAATAGATGGCTTAACTGGAGTTTGGTTAGATATTGATGACCCTATAAAATCAAGGAAAATTTGTGCACTAGGAGTAAAATGTAGCAGGTGGGTTACTATGCACGGATTTGCATTTAATGTAAATACCGACTTATCTTTATTTAAAAATATAGTTCCTTGTGGCATTGATGACAAAGCAGTTACATCAATGCAAAATGAACTTGGTAAGGAAGTTGACATCACTGAAGTAAAGAAAAAATTATTAATTAATTTATCTAATCTATTCGATTTTGATGTGGTTAAATAACCCCATTATTTCTCTAAATTTTATATGAAGAAAGACTTAATCCAACCCGAAGTAAAAGACGTTTATATTGCTGTAATAGGTCGTAAAAATGAATTTGATGAAACCGAATGGGTAGCCTATTTAATTAATAATAGAAACGAAAAACTAGAAGGAGTTTTAGTTTCTACTCGAGGATATGGCGAAATAGAGGGAGAACATAAAAAAACAGCTACTTTTCGTCATTCATTAGATGAAGTAGAACCTAAGACTTACAAAAGAATAGAAGAGTTGCCTGAAGAACTATTTGCCTTGAGTAATGAGTTTTGGTTGAGTTTTTATATTGATAAAAAAATGTATGATAAAAAGTATATTTTTCTTGCAGAATCAATCTCGCATTTTAACTCAATAAACGTACCTATTATCAATGAATTAGGTGTAATGATTTAAAGAAATAAAAGAGACTTTTATTTCAACATTCCATTGTTATTAGTCGAGTTAATTACGACTTCCAAATCCTAATATTATTGTTACATTTGTTATAATGGATTTTATCGCATCACAAATAGCTGGGTTACTTGAAGGTACTGTTGTAGGAAACGAAAATATTTCTGTGAACAACCTATCAAAAATAGAGGAAGGTCAACCAAATACCCTTTCATTTTTATCAAACTTAAAATATGAAGAATACTTGTATACCACAGGTGCTTCTATTGTTATTGTAGATAAGAGTTTTAACCCAAGCAAATCTATTCCAGATACTTGTACTCTAATAAAAGTGGAAAGCGCTCAAGCTGCATTCGCTAAATTATTGGAAATTTACAATCAAGTAAAAAGAAAAAAATCAGGGATTCATCCAAGTAGTTATATTTCAGATTCGGCAATTATTGGCGAAGAGGTATACATAGGTTCAAATTGTTCTATTGGAGATAATGTAACAGTAGGCAACAATGTTCATATTTATCCAAACTCATACATTGGAGACAATGTAAAAATTGGTGATGACTGCATGTTTTTTGCAGGAGTTAGAGTATACTCTGATTGCCTTATTGGAAAATCTTGCACACTACATTCTGGTGTAATCATTGGTGGAGATGGATTTGGATTTGTTCCAAATAGCAAAGGAAACTACAGTAAAGTACCACAGATTGGTAACGCGATTTTAGAAGACCATGTAGAAATTGGATCGAACACAACTATAGATAGAGCTACTCTTGGCTCAACAATAATAAGAAAAGGAGTGAAATTGGATAATTTAATTCAAGTAGCTCATAATGTAGAAATTGGCGAAAACACAGTAATTGCAGCTCAAACTGGAATTGCAGGATCAACCAAAATTGGTAAAAACTGTATGATTGGTGGGCAAGTAGGAATTGTGGGTCACATAACAATTGCGGATGAAGTAAAAATTGCTGCACAGTCTGGAGTAGGACACACAATCACAGAAAAAGGGCAAATCGTGCAAGGCTCTCCAGCATTTCCTATTGGAGATTACAAAAGATCTTATGTTGTTTACAGAGGTTTACCCGACCTTAAAAGAAAAGTAGATGAGTTAGAAAAAAAACTCTCTAACTAAAAAGAAACTTACTATGACTGACAATCAAAAAACTATAAAATCGGCCGTTACTCTTGAAGGAATTGGCCTACATACAGGTGTAAAAACTAAACTTAGTATTTTACCTGCTCCTGCAAATCACGGTTACAAATTCCAAAGAATGGATTTGGAAGGACAACCAATGATTGATGCAGATGTAACTCGTGTTACAGAAACCCAAAGAGGAACAACACTTGAGCAAAATGGAGCTAAAATCCATACAACAGAACATTGTTTAGCAGGGATTTATTCAACAGGAATAGATAATGCTATTATTCAGGTTGATGGACCAGAAATCCCAATAATGGACGGAAGTTCAAGAATGTTTATTGATGCAATTGAAAAAGTAGGGATTGAAGATCAAGATAAACAAAGAGATTATTTTATAATTAAAGACACTATAAAATTTGAAGTTGCTGACAAAGGAATTGAATTCCTTGCAGTGCCAGATGAAAATTATAGAATTACCGTAATGGTAGATTATGGTTCTCCCGCACTAGGAACTCAGCATGCTTCTATGATGAAACTTGCTAATTTTAAAGAGGAGATTTCTACTTGTAGAACTTTCGTTTTTTTAAGAGAATTAGAATATTTAGCCAGTAACGGGTTAATAAAAGGAGGTGATTTAAATAATGCTATTGTTCTTGTTGAAAGAGAAAACATCTCTGAAGAAGAAATATCTAAACTGAGAACATTACTAGGAAAAGAAGACTTAGAGATAAAACTAGATGGAATTGGTGTATTAAATACGACAAAACTTAGATTCCCTAACGAACCTGCAAGACACAAATTACTTGATATAGTAGGAGATTTAGCCTTAGTTGGACGAAGAATTAAAGGACATATACTTAGTGCCAGACCAGGCCATTTTGGTAATACAGAATTTGGAAAACTCCTGAAAGCAAAAATGCTTGAGGAAAAAAATGATAAAAGAAAGCATTTTGATTTAACCAAAGACCCACTTTTTGATATCAATGATATATCGAATATGATTCCTCACAGATATCCATTTTTGTTAATTGACAAGATTATGGAGTTAACTGAAAATGGAATTGTTGGAGTTAAAAACGTAACCCTTAACGAACCATTTTTTCAAGGACATTTCCCTGGAAACCCAGTAATGCCAGGTGTACTTCAAATTGAAGCAATGGCACAAACTGGTGGAGTTTTTGCACTTAACCAAGTAGAAGATCCTGAAAATTACTCCACTTATTTCCTTAAAATTGATAATGTGAGGTACAAAAAGAAAGTAATTCCTGGAGATACTATTGTTTTCGATTTAGAGCTTATTAGCCCAATTAGAAGAGGATTAGTTAATATGAAAGGAAAAGCATACGTTAATGGAGTGTTAGTTTCGGAAGCAGAAATGTTAGCGCAAATCGTTAAAGAAAAAAATACATAATTATGAGTAATCCTCAAGCAAACATACATCCAAATGCGAAAATTGCGGATGATGCAATTATAGAACCATTTGCTACTATTGGTGATAATGTAGAAATTGGAAGCGGAACTTGGATTGGTCCTGGTGCCGTAATTATGAGCGGAGCTCGAATCGGTAAAAATTGTAAAATTTTCCCTGGTGCAGTTATTTCTGCTATACCACAAGATTTAAAGTTTGCAGGAGAAGATACTACTGTAATAATTGGTGACAATACTACTATTAGAGAATGTGTTACGATTAATAGAGGAACAGTGGATAAAATGACTACTCAAATTGGAAACAATTGCTTAGTAATGGCTTATTCGCATTTCGGTCACGATACCATTATGGGAGATAATTGTGTGGTTGCAAACTCAGTAAATATTGCTGGACATGTTACAATTGGAGACTGGGCAATTATTGAAGGAATGGTAGGTGTGCAACAATTTACTCGTATTGGAAAACACGCTTTTGTAGCAGGTGGAAGCATGGTAAGAAAAAGTGTACCTCCATTTGTGAAGGCTGCTCGTGAACCTATTTCTTATGTTGGAGTAAACTCTATCGGATTAAGAAGAAGAGGGTATACAAACGAGCAAGTAACGAATATTGAAGATGTGTATAGAGTTGTTTATGTCCAAAACAAAAACATGACTCAAGCACTTAAAATTGCTGACATAGAATTGCCAAATTCACCAGAAAAAACAGAAATTCTTGATTTCATTAACAGTGAAACTAAGGGAATTATGAGAGGATTTAATTAATTTGCTTTTATGAAAATCACACTTGATAAAGTCGGTAAAAAGTATAACCGTGAGTGGATTTTCAGGAATTTATCTCTTGAATTAAACGCGCCTGCATCTTTCGTGATATCTGGGTCTAATGGATCTGGAAAATCAACCTTACTTAAAACTATTTCGGGATTTGAAACTCCATCTGAAGGAGGAATAATTTATAGTGATGAAAAAGTAATTTCACCAGAGAACATATACAAGTATGTTTCCTATGCAGCACCCTATATTGGTGTATTTGAAGAATATACTATTGAAGAATTAGTAAAATTCTATTGTCAATTAAAACCATTAAAAAATGGGATCGATTACAAAGAATTTATCTCAATCATTGAATTAGAAAAAGCTAAAGAAAAAGCTATAAAGAATTTTTCTTCTGGTATGAAACAAAGGGTCAAACTTGGACTTGCTATCTTATCAGAAACTCGTATTTTACTACTAGACGAGCCTACTTCTAACTTGGATAGAAATGCTATTGATTGGTATCAAAATCTAATAAAAAACAATCTCGAGAATAGAATTGTATTTGTAGCCTCAAACAATCAGGATGATGAATCATTTTTTTGTGAGAAAGAGATAAATATTGAGGAATATAAAAAGTAAGATAAATGGGTTACCTTTCTGAATTAACTGATTAACTTTCCATTATCAAAACATAAATATTAATGAAAACAATAGGCTCTGAGGCTCATTGAATAAAAATAGTATATGTAAGAAGGATTTGTTTGTAGCTTTCGTCAAAACAGTTATAAAACAAAACTCTTAAAAAAATAATATGAAAATCAATAAAAACCTTTTTTTAATTACAATACTAAGTTGTGCAGTAGCATTTTCTTGTAAAAAAAATGATGAAACTGAAGAGTGCACTTCTACTACAGTAGTCAGTGATTGCCCAACACCTACGAAAGCTTTTGATGAATTTAATACTGCTGCAGTAACAATTTCATATAGTGGGGATGACGTTACAATTGTATCGAATGCTCTTCCTAATCATACATCTCCTTATTGGGCAACAACAAATAGTTTATACATTTCGCCCGTAGTTGCAACTGCAAGCTCAATGTCACCAGGAACAATAACTAGTGGAAGTTATACGTTAACTGTACCTTCTTCTCCAGGAAAAGCTTCTACTTCTTCTTCTACAGGATTAGGAGCAATAGGAATTTCTGTAACTGGAGTACCTATATTTAATGATGAAGAAGGTATGGGAGCATTAACTGCAGGGGTTGCAGCAGGTTTTGATTATGCAGGTGGACACAGTGGACCAACAGGTTATCATTACCATGTAGAGTCTTCAAATGTTCCTGAAAATACAGTATTATCTCATGATGATGATGCACTTAATGGTATCTTACAAGATGGGTTTCTTTTATACGGAAGGAAATGTAATTCTACTGGAGCATACCCAACAGATTTAGATGTTTCTGGAGGACATCAATCAACAACTCAGCACAGTGATGGCTGTTCATTTTATCACTACCACATTATTAATGAAATTTATACTGGAACTTATATTGTATTATTTGGTGTAGACCTACAAGGTGTTCCAAACGGAATACTATAATTAATATTTATGATAGTAAAAAGTTATTTTAAATTAATTGGTTTAATCCTTATTTTAGGTAGCTGTAATACTAGTGAACAAAAATCTCCTGAAATTAGTACCTCAGGAGATTTTGTTGTTTTAGAAGTTCCTGATACTGTTATTGATCTTTCTTTGCTTACCTATGATAATAAAATATCAAAGTGGCTTAAGGATGGAAATAATTTTTCGGGATATGCTATCGCAAAAAATGAAAAAGGAAACCTTGTCAAAAAATTTGGAATACTAAATGGTAGTTCACAAAATGAATGGCTAGAATGGTTTGATAACGGAGTTTTAAAAAGCTCTGCAAATTTTTATGAAGGGAAATTACATGGTGAGAAAAAAGATTGGAGCTCAGATTCTTCACACACACTTCTGTCGCATCTCAAATATACCAATGGCAAACTTAATGGAGAGCAAAAAAAATGGTATCCAACAGGTGAGATTAATAAAATTTTGAATTTTAAAATGGGTAAAGAAAATGGTATTCAAAAGGCATTTAGACAAAATGGTGTGATTTTCGCAAATTATGAAGCGAAAAACGGAAGGACATTTGGATTAAGAAAAGCGTCTCTTTGTTATGGACTAGAGGATCAAAAAATAAAAAATAATGAATAAGATTATTGTATTTACTATGCTATTGGCATTGTTGTCATGTCGAGAAGAATCAAAAAACAAAAGTAGAGTAGATAAACTTCCTTTTTATAGCGAGGAAACTTTTACTCCTCATTGGTTTGCTAATGAGGATGAAATGCCTAATTCATTTCATCAAATTTCTCCTTTCAAATTTCAAAATCAAGACGGAGAATTTGTAACCCAAGAAACTTTTGATGGAAAAATATATGTAACAGATTTCTTTTTTACTTCATGCGGGGGTATTTGTCCAAAAATGACACGTAACATGAAATTATTGCAAGACGTATTCATTGATGATGATAAGATCCTATTGCTATCGCACTCAGTAACTCCTGATAGAGATTCAGTATCAATTTTAAAAGAATATGCCAAAACCCAAGAAATTATTTCTGGCAAATGGCACCTGGTTACTGGCCCAAAAGAAGAAATTTACAAACTAGGAAGAAAGGATTACTTTGTAGAAGAAAATTTAGGGGTGGATAAAGACAATGATGATTTTCTACATACCGAAAACTTTGTTTTAATTGATAAGAACAGTCACATAAGAGGTATTTATAATGGATTGAACAAAACTTCGGTTAATCAATTGATAATCGATATTCATACATTAAAAAAAGAATAGTTTCTCTCAAAAAGAGGCTTTGAGATTGGTTGATTCTCTAAACCTTCCCGCAAACCAAACAAACCTTCTCCCCTGTTCTATTAGTTGTAAAAAACAAATAGACTTCTCCCCCATCTTTAATACTCAAATCTTTTCTTAGCTCATCCACTTTCTTTGGGAAATTACGAATTGTAATGTTGGCTTTGCTCCCTCCAAAGCGTTTTTTAAGCACCTTCTTTTGAAAAGGGACTATTTCCTTAATTTTAAAAACTCTTCCAGGAAAGGCTATTAAATCCTGATTTGTGTATAGATGTGAATGCTTGTTAAGCTTGAATAATTCCAATTGTACAGAAACCTGATTAAAAGCCCCCGATTTAAGAATTGCAGAATTAGGTTCGTACAAATAAGTTAAAGGAAGTGAATAGTTGGGTTCTTGATTCCCTTCGCTTGTTAGTGCAAATTCAAACTCTTGTTTATCCTCTCCAATTAAGTTTACAGTTTTAATTAAAATATCTCCTGAGTACTCTTTCTCCAGAATCCAAAGCAATTCTTTTACCTCATTTTTAACTGCAACTACATGAATTTCTTTCACTCCTTTTAGTTCAGATATTCCATGAGAAATATCTACCAAAGGAGATGTTTTCATCATTACATTATTAGATTTTGAAAAAAGTAAATCCAAATTATCTGGAACATTTGGCAAGCAATCTTTCAACAAAAACACCTTTCCTTTTATTTCACTTCTTCGCGAAGGATCCAGATAAATCCAGTCAAATTTCTCTTCTGAATTTTGTAAGAAAACCAATCCATCTCCTTGAATAAAAGTGCAATTCCCTACTCCTAATTCTTTAAAATTATATTCGGTAATTTCTGATAATTCTGGATTCAATTCACAATGAATTACTGAGTCAAAATTAGCTGAAAAATAAAAATCATCCACTCCAAATCCGCCAGTTAAATCAACAATGCCTTCACCAGAAATCAAGCTCGACTTATACTTAGCTGTTTCCTCAGAAGATGTTTGTTCAATAGAAATTTTGGCTGGAAAAAAGCCGTTTTCCAATCCAAACCAAGTCGGTAATTTATCTTTGCTCTTTAATTTAGCACTTATCTGCTCAGCAAGTTCTTTGTTCGATACCTCAACAAAAACAGACTTCTTAAGTATCAAGGCGTTTGTATCAAGGCGTAAATTTACATCTATGAATTCTTGAACCTCCTTATTTAGGATTGACTTATTCACTCTTCAGAATTAATGCCAAACTTAATCTTATTTCTCCGTAAGAAACTTTTTCTTCTAGTCTTTCATAAATGGGTTTCATGGTCGGTTCTCTGTTCAACTCATTAAATGCAACACGCACTTCGTCCACTACTTTTTTCTCTACAAATTTCTTTAAATCAATCTTTTTTCCTTCTGTATATAATTGAGAAAAATGAGAATAAATTGTCGTAATACTCAACTCTCTTTTCTCTGCAATTTCTTTTGGAGACAATCCCTCTTTGTAATGATGAAAAGTGGTTAAAGTTGTTGGAATTTTTTTTGGTTTCGCAACACTTTTATACTTTCGTATCACCTCCATAAATTCTTCCCCGTACTCCTGCATCTTATTCATCCCAACTCCAGAAATTGCCAAAAATTCATTTTCGGTCACAGGTAATTCACTTGCCATTTGTCGCAAAGCTTTATCGTTAAAAATAATGTAAGCTGGTACATTTTCTTCTCTCGAAATAGAATACCTCAACTTTTTTAATTCCGAAAACAAGCCTTCGTTTACTTCTCCCTCCGTAACTAATTTTACTGGTTTCGTTTTCTTCTTTTTTTCTTCAAATGTAACTGGTCTTGTTAATTTAATTTCCTTTTCTCCTTTGAGTACTTTCCATCCAATCGGGCTTATTTTTAATGCAGAACTTTCGCTATACATAATTTCAATTAATCCTTGGTTTGCCAATTGGATTATATAATCTCGCCAATCAAAAAAGCTCACGTCTTTCCCAACTCCATAAGTTTTTAACTGAAAATAATTACCTGCATGAACCTCAGCATTGTTTGATCCTCTTAAAACATTAATGAGCATGGTAATTCCTTCTTTCTCTCCCATACGAGCGATTCCCGAAAGTGCCTTTTGTGCAATCACTGTTCCATCAAAATCCTTTGGCGGATTATCGCACACATCACAATTTCCACAATCTTCAGTAAGGTGTTCTCCAAAATAAGACAACAATATTTTTCGCCTACACGATTTAGCTTCAGCAAACTGTAGCATTCTATTCAATTTCTCCTTTTGCATTGCAGAGTTAGCTCCACCATCTGCAAACTGACTGTACAATACAAAATCTCTCATATTATAATACAAACGAGTTTCTGAGGGCAAACCATCTCTTCCTGCTCTTCCAATTTCTTGGTAGTATCCTTCTAAGTTTTTGGGTAAATTATAATGAATCACCCACCTCACATTCGATTTATCAATTCCCATCCCAAAAGCAATTGTAGCCACTATTATTTTGGAATCGTCATTAATAAAATCTGTTTGTACCTTCTCTCTTTCCTCAGGATTCATTCCTGCATGATAAAACTCTACCGAATGCCCATCTGCCTTTAAATAGTCAGCAACTTCCTCCGTGTTTTTTCTGCTCAGGCAATAAATAATGCCACTTTCGTTCTTTTTCCTGGATACAAATCGCCCAATTTCTTCCAGTTTTTTCTTTTTAGGAACTTGTCCTCTAACCTCAATACTTAGGTTTTTTCGGTCAAAAGAAGAGATGAATAGTTTAGATTTTTTAAGTCCTAGTTGTGCCTCAATATCTTTCCTTGCCGATTTATCTGCTGTAGCCGTAAGTGCCATAAAAGGAACCTGAGGCAATGAATTTCTAAAGTTTTTCAGTTGAGTGTATTCTGGTCTAAAATCGTGTCCCCACATACTCACACAGTGAGCTTCATCTACTGCTACTAATTTTATATTCAATTCTCTTAGCCAAGTATTACTAACTGAAATTAATTTCTCTGGTGATAAATAAAGAAGTTGTAACTCTCCTTTCATTGCTCTATCAATAACAGCATTTTCTTCTTCAGGAGAAATAGAACTATTAAAAAAATCAGCTTTTATCCCATTCGATTTTAATGCCTGAACTTGATCTTTCATTAATGAAATAAGTGGCGAAACCACAATGGTAATTCCATCCATGCACAAAGCAGGAATCTGAAAACACATAGATTTTCCTCCACCAGTTGGCATCAGCACAAAACTGTCCTTTCCCTCTAAGGTTCGGTTAATTATCTCCTCCTGCAAAGGACGAAATTCATCATAACCGAAAACGGTTTTTAATAATTGTTTTGATTTTTTTTTCATACTCTACTTCAAAGGAAATAATTCCAATTCCTTAATTTCTACTTCCACTTCTTGGCTAAAATCTATTTTTAGCGAATTGTATTCTTCATCTATTATAAACCAATGCCCTTTAATCTTGTCATTTGGCTTTGCCTTCTTTCCTTTGTTAGCTTTGAAAAAAACTCCTACTCTTTTTGATTCCGTTTTTTCTATGGCAACTAATCTACCTTCAGTTTGATGTTCGTAAACAACATGTTCTACATTTTGGAAAGGGAGAGTTGGCATAAATTAGTGGGATTATTTGTTTGCTTAAAATTACAACTGTTTACCTGAAAATAAAAATTACATTTCGCCTATTTGTCACTACCAATTTTTCTAAATTTGACCCTCAAAACACACGAATTTGGTATTTGCAACTCGATACAGAAAACTAGTTACCCTACTTTTTTTATTAATTACGGCTTTCTTTGCTTACCAATTATCCAAGGTAGAGTTCGGTCATGACATTGACGATTTTTTTGATAAAGACGAAAAAGTGTATGTGTTTAACCAAGAGTTCTTCAGCAATTTTACCGAAGAACTGCCCAACACAGCAATGATTGGGATAAAAAATGAAAAAGCTCTTTCTTACGAAACAATGCTAGAAGTAGATTCTTTCACCAATGAATTAGGTGAAATTTCGGGAGTAAAAAAGGCTTTTTCTATCACTAATCAGCAACTAGCTCTTTTTTCTTCAGTAGGGACAATTCCTTATGATGTTCTCGATTTATCTACCAAAGAAAATTTCGATACCAGTTTTATAGAACTTGATTCCCTTCAGGATGTAAAAAATAAATTCATTAGTTACGATAATAAATCATTGCTTATCTATTTAATTATTGATGATTCTATTACACTTGACTCATTAAAGTTGATGCAACAGCAAACTGATTCTATCTCATCTAAATTTACATTTGAGCAAGTAGTTTTTGTAAATAATGAGCACAATGGTTTCTTAATCACAAAAAAAATAAAGTCAGATTCTAATCGACTGATCATTCTTGCTTTTGTACTAATTGTTCTAATTTTATTGTATTTCTTTAGATCAATTGTAGGAATAGTAATACCATTTATTGTTGTAGTTAGTTCTGTTATTTGGATAATGGGAACTATCTCCATGTTTGGTTTTGCTTTAAATGTACTTACTATTGCAATCCCTGTTATCGTAGGAGTTATTTCACTTAGTGATGTTATCCACATCATTTCGCGTTATAGCGAAGAAAAAACGAACGATAAATTTGAAAGAATTAGAGTGACTCAAAAAGATATTCTTAAAGCTATTATCCTAACTACTCTTACTACTTCTATTGGCTTCTTATCCTTATCAAACTCTAACATACAGGTATTTACTGAGTTTTCAATTTTCACTGCAGTGGGTGTGTTTTATGCCTTTTTCTTGGCTTATTTCATCTTACCTGTTCTCTTATTTTATTCCAAAAAAATTACTTTACACAATACTCTAGAAAGACTTACACCTCAAAACATTTGGGTAAAACCTACCCTAATTGTTACTGGAGTTGCTCTGATTTTTTGCGTATTGGGAATATTAAAAGTGAAACACAACAACTTTGTGTACGAAAACATGGGGGAATCGGATGAAATCACAACTGTGATGAATTTTATGGAAAAAGACATGTACGGGATTCGTGATTTAACGATTACGGTAGTTGTCAAAGATTCTAACGCTTCATTATTTGACCAGAAAATTCTTTCTCAACTTAATGAAATCGAAACCTTTGCCGAACAAGAATACAAAGCAACTGTAGAAGTTGGGCTAGCAACAGCAGCCAAGCAAGTTAATAGAGCTTTAAACGGAGGTTTTGCTAATCAATTCAAAATACCTGAAGAAGATTATCAGATTAAAGAAGTTAAAAGCAAGCTAATTAGTAATGCTAAACTATTTAGATTGAAAGGATTTGTTTCTCGAAAATCGAACTCCACATTTATTAAAACCAAAGCAAAAGACTACGGTAGTTACGAGTGTCGAAAATCAAACGAAAAACTTCTAGCTTTTGCTAAAGCTAACACTCCAGATTTAGATGTAAACTTTGGAGGAAATGCCTATATTATTGACGAAACCAATGTGAATGTTGCCAATGGAATGATTGTAAATTTATTGATAATAGTTCTATTCCTTTTTATCATTGTTTCTATTATTTTCAAGTCTATTTCAATTGGATTCTTCTCTCTATTTCCAAATATTCTTCCTCTTATTGCAATAACTGCTGTGGTTGGTTGGTTCGATTTCGGGATGAATATCGGAACAACCATAGTTTACACTATTGCCTTTGGTATTGCAGTAGATGATACGATTCATTTCCTAGGTCGATACAAAATTGAGATTGACAAAGGAAATAACAATTTCGACTCAATAATTACAACAATCCGCACCAGTGGAGGAGCCATTTTCTTAACAACTCTTACCTTAGTAGCAGGATTTGGAGTATTAATCCTTTCTAATTTTTACGCCAATTTCATTACTGGATTGTTAGTTACAGTCAGTCTTGTTGTTGCACTTATTTGTGATTTGTATTTACTACCAGTTATCCTTAACTGGTTGAGGAAGGGGAAGTAAATTAATCCTTCCTTTCTGGCAACCCAATATCTTCCCTAAACTGATTTACCTCCATAAAAAGTAAATCTTTAAACTCCCAACTGGTAAAATGACACGTATTTTTCCCTCTGCGATAAGCCGAACGGTAAAGCGAAATATATTCAGGAAAAATGGCAAACCCAACTAAGGCAGCTATCTTGGCATAACGTGATTTCTTGTTGTTACCAATAAGAAAAAAATGAAGAGCCGCTTCTTCAGGAAGCGAAGTATTGTATCCCAAAATAACGTGAAATACATCATGGTTTTCCATTTTAGGCTGAAGGTCGATAGAGTTTTCATATAAAAAGTTTGATAGTTGTTTACCTAAGGTTCCTTCACTAAACCGCTCAAGCGATTCACGAGATTCTCCCCAGGATAATTTGTTGTTTTTAAATAAATCGCGATACAATAGTACTGAAGGCAATGCAACCCGATTAAAAATTTGCTCTCGGAGCGATCGAGTTTTTGTGAATATTAAGTAGTTTACCATAATTTGTTTTTTATGGCTAACGAGGTTTAGTATTCAGTATTTTGGCTTTATGATTTTTTAACTTTTCAACTCTCATTATCATTCTCGCGAAAGCGGGAATCTTATTCATCAATTTCTGCTTTTGGTAATATTCTCGCTCTAAGATTCCCTTTTTCAAGGGAATGACAACAATAACTAAAGGTCAAATTTGAGACTGTTTTTAACCATCAATTTCCTTATCTTTATCACTGATTAAAAAAACTGAGTTTCAATCTATGAAAAGAATATTTCTATTACTAATGGTGCTTTCTGCACTTTCTGTTAATGCTAACAAACCTGCTTCTGAGATTTATGTAGGACTTCAAAAACTACATTCGCTAAAAAGGGTTCTATATATTGCTGCTCACCCAGATGACGAAAACACACGAGCTCTTGCTTGGTTCTCTTTAGGAGAAAAGGCCGAAACTGCCTATTTATCTCTAACTCGTGGAGATGGTGGACAAAACTTAATTGGTAATGAATTAAGCGAACAACTTGGAGTATTAAGAACCCAAGAACTATTAGCTGCTCGTTCTTATGATGGAGCTTCGCAATATTTTACAAGAGCAGTTGATTTTGGTTATTCCAAATCTGCCGAAGAATCATTTAAAAAATGGGGAAAGGATGAAGTTCTTTCGGATGTGGTTTTAATGATTAGAAAATTCCGACCAGATGTAATTGTAACGCGTTTTCCACCAGACAAAAGAGGTGGACACGGACATCACACAGCATCAGCAATGTTGGCCATTGAAGCTTTTGAAAAAGCTTCTGACCCAAGATTTCTTCCTGAACAAGTAAAAGAATTTGGAACTTGGAAAACTACTTCAGTCTATTGGAATTCATCAGTTTGGTGGTTTAAAGATTTGCCAGAACAAGCAAAAAATAACGAAGATTATTTAGTAGTTGAGATTGGTGGTTACAATTCTTATTTAGGAAAATCTTACAATGAAATTGGAACAAAAGCAAGATCTCAACACAAGTGTCAAGGTTTTGGAGCTATTACTGAAAGAGGTTCAAGAACTGAGTACTTTCAGCACTTGAAAGGAGAGAAACTAAAAGGTTCTTTCTTCGAAAAAAACACTCAAACATGGGGTAAACTAGTAAACAAAGAATTTGAATCAAGATTTAATGGATTGGTTTCAAGCTTCGATTTTAAAGAACCCGAAAATAATGTCTCTGAATTAATCGAAATCAGAAATGACTTAAATAAACTCCCTAACTCTGAGTTTAAGAAGGAGAAAATTAGCCTTTGTACTGAGTTAATTATTGATTGCTTAGGAATCTACACGGAGTTATTGGCAAAAGATTTTGTTTACCAATCGGATGATTCTAGCTTTTTCGAATTAGAAATTCTGAATAGAGGTTCTGTTCCTGTATCAGTAATATTGGACGGGAAGAGTATTGAATTAGAGCAAAACAAAAACTTTTCTAGAAATATTCTGGTTAGTAATGTAAATCAAATTTCTAATCCTTATTGGCTAAACAAGCCCTTCTCTACTTTATTTACCGTAGATAATTCTAGCGATTTATTACAGCCAGAATCAACTCCCTCTTTCATCAAAGAAATCACTTTACTAATTGTGAATGACACCATTACTTTCCCTCTAACAGGAATCTACAAATGGAGAATACCTTCTTATGGGGAAAAAAGAAGGGAGGTAATTAAAACTCCTAATTTCTCGGCAAATTTTGAGCAAAAACTAGTAGTGATAAAACCAAATATTGAAAAGAGGTTGAAATTAAATGTTCACTCATTTAAGGACGGACTTAATGACAAAATCACTTTTAATGCTCCAGCAGGCTGGGAAGTTACTCCTTCTTCTTTTGATGTTTCCATAAATAAAAAACACCAAGAACAATGGATTGAGTTAACGCTTAAACCAACCGACAAAGCAAAATCAGGAATTTTGAGCTTAACCGATTCTAAAGGAAATACAGTTCGTTCGTATACCGAAATAGAATACAATCATATTCCTGCACAAGTCATATTTAGTAAAGCTGAAATCAATTGTGTGAAGCTGGATGCTAAAATAAAACCAGGGAAAATTGCCTACATAAAAGGAGTTGAGGATGTTGTTCCTGAAGCGATTGAGCAATTGGGATTTGAAGTAAAACGATTCGAAGTGAGCGATTTATCTTCTTTAGACTTAAGCGAATTTCAATCTGTGGTTCTAGGAATAAGAATTTACAATGTTCATCCTGAACTTAAAAATCACGAAGAGAAATTATTTGAGTACGTAAAAAAAGGTGGGAATTTGGTAATGCAATACAACACTGCATCACGAAGAGCAAGCGGTTCAACTTACGGTCCAGTTCCATTTAAATTAACCAGAAATAGGGTGACAGAAGAAGATGCTAAAGTGAAATTCTTGGAACCTAAACACCCAATAATGACTACTCCAAATAAGCTAACTAAATCTGATTTTGACAATTGGGTACAGGAAAGAGGTTTGTATTTTGCAGGAGATTGGGATGAAAGTTACACTCCATTATTTTCTTGGTCAGACGAAGGAGAAGACGACCAAAAAGGAGCGCTTATCGTTACCAAATATGGCGAAGGTCAGTTTGTGTACACAGGAATTTCTTTCTTCAGAGAGTTGCCAAATGGTGTAGAAGGTGCTTATAAATTATTTGCTAATATTCTAAGTTATTAATTATGCAAGAAGTAATAGACGATAACGAAATAAAAGAAAAAGACGCCACCAACTGGAAAGCTTGGTATTGGGGATTAATGGTATTTCTTGCCGTTCAAATAGCACTATATTTTTACATCACTAATCTTTACACAGTATGAGTTTAATAGATTGGGGAGTATTATTATTTACGCTTTTTGCGATAGTTGCTTACGGTTCATGGAAGACTCGTAAAAACAAAAATTTGGAGAGTTACCTAAAAGGAAATAACTCAGAAAATTGGGCTACAATTGGTTTGTCTATCATGGCAACTCAGGCATCTGCCATTACATTTTTATCTACTCCAGGGCAAGCTTACGAAAGCGGAATGGGATTCGTGCAATTCTATTTTGGATTACCTCTGGCTATGATTTTGATTTCGGTATTTTTTCTGCCGATATATTACAAACTTAAAGTTTACACAGCTTACCAATATCTAGAACAAAGATTTGACGTAAGAGTAAGAGCATTTACTGCTTTTTTGTTCCTTGTTTCTAGAGGATTAGCCGCAGGAATAACCATTTATGCTCCTGCAATTATCCTTTCTACTTTACTTAACTGGAACCTACAATTAACTTGTTTGCTAATTGGTGGATTGGTAATTATCTATACTGTTTCGGGAGGAAGTAGAGCTGTTTCACTTACCCAAAAATGGCAAATGACCATTATTATGGGAGGAATGTTTGCGGCATTCTTTTATGTTCTGGACAGTTTTCCAGAAACAGTTGGACTATCCGAAGGAATAGACATTGCTGGAAAATTAGGTAAAATGGAAATCATTGATACTACTTTTGACTTGAAAGAAAAATACACACTTTGGTCGGGATTAATTGCTGGACTATTTTTATTCCTTTCTTATTTTGGAACAGATCAATCGCAAGTACAAAGATACCTTGGTGGAAAAACATTGAAAGCATCCAGAATGGGATTGATGTTTAATGGAATCCTTAAAATCCCAATGCAATTTTTCATTCTGTTTATTGGAGCAATGGTATTTGTATCGTTCCAGTTTAACAAACCACCTATTATTTTTAATACATCCGCAACCAATATTGAGACTCAAAAACAAGAGAGTTTATTATTGATTGAAAACAACTACAATGATATTTTTGAAGAAAAAAAGGCAGCACTTTTAGCTACAGATACCGACACAAAAAACATTCAATTTCTGCAAGCTCAACAAGATTTATTGAGAAATGAATACAAAGCCGAAATGAGTAAAATCGATAGCGGTTATGAATCTAAGGATAGCGATTACATCTTTTTAACTTTCGTTCTTGGCTTCCTTCCGCATGGATTAATTGGGCTGTTGCTAGCAGTCATATTTTCTGCAGCAATGAGTTCTACAGCAGGAGAGTTAAATGCTTTGGCATCTACTACTACCATTGATTTTTATAAAAAATTCTTTAAGGATTCGGGAGATGAGAAAAAGGACTTAAGAGTGAGTAAACTATTAACTGTAGCTTGGGGAATATTGGCCATTATAATTGCGTTAACAGCAGGATTATTCGAGAACTTAATCCAATTAGTTAATATACTTGGTTCGTTATTTTACGGAACTATTTTAGGGGTATTCCTATTGGCATTTTTCTTCAAGCGAATTGGAGGAACTGCAGCTTTCATAGCTGGAATTATTGGACAAATAGTTGTACTTTCGTGTCACTTTTTATCAGTTTATGGATATATCGAGTTAGGTTATCTACTATATAACGTCATAGGAAGTGGAACAGTAATTATTATGGGTGTAATTATTCAAACATTTTTAAAAAACAACACTAAACCTGAGCTAGTAAGTTCCGGAAATTAAAACTAATTAACGCCAATATAGTTGGCATAAAATAAACCAAAAACATAAATCAAATGAAAAAATTAATCGTAACAATCGCAGCAGCAATGTTTGCTTTTTCTGCAACAGCACAAGAATTACCAAAACCAAGTCCACACAGTGAAGTAGAACAAATGGTTGGTTTAACTGAAGTAAAAGTTGACTATTCTAGACCTTCTGTTAAAGGAAGAACTATTTTTGGAGAACTAGTGAAATATGATGAAATGTGGAGGTTAGGAGCTAACATGGCGACTAAATTAACACTTTCTACTCCTATCATGATTGGAGGTAAAGAAGTTGCAGCAGGAGAATATTCTATGCAAGCAATCCCAGCAGAAAATGGAGATTGGACAATCATCATTAACTCTGATGCTGGACTACAAGGACTAAGCGGATACAAAAAAGAAAATGATGTAGTGAGAATTAATGCTAAAGCAATGGTTAACTCTTTTACTGAAAGTTTTACTATCGGTTTTGATAAGATCACAGCTACTTCAGCAGTTATTTCTATCAAATGGGAAAAATTAAACGTGGAAGTTCCTTTTACTGTTGATACTGATAAAGTTGCAAAAGCTAACATTGCAGCAGCTATCAAAGAAGGTAAAGATTTAGACAAAGTATATTCTAAAGCTGCAGGATATTTCAGTGATATGAAAGATTACGAAACGGCATTAATGTATGTTGACAAATCTTTGAAGATTAAAAAAGCACACCCAGCAATGTTTACTAAAGCTGGAATTTTGAAAGCAGAAGGAAATACTGCTGAAGCAATTAAAGTAGCTAAAGAAGCTCTTAAATTAGCTAACAAAGCTGAATCTAAAGGATGGGCTAACTACATTGAAAAGAACATTAAAGCTTGGGAAGCTGAGTAATTCTCTCTAAACCACTATTTAAAACCGTCTCGAGAAATCGTGACGGTTTTTTTTGTGGAAAATGGTATATTTATACAAACAAATAAAAAGAATGAAAAAGACTATCCTTTTAGCACTATCAAGCATTGCACTTATAGCTTGCAATAATCCAAAATCAACTAACGAAACTGTGGAAAGAGAAAATCCAATACTCCAAGAGTGGGACACTCCATTTGGCTTACCTCCATTCGATAAAATAGAAAGCGAAGATTATTTACCTGCATACAAAATTGCTCTTGCCGAACACCAAGCAGATATTGATGCGATTATAAATAATACGGAAGCTCCAACTTTCAAAAATACGATTGAAGGAATTGAATTTGCTGGTAAAAACCTAACAAAAATCAGCTCATTATTATCTTGTGTAGAAGCAGCAAATACGGATAGTATTTTGAAAGCTACCAAAAAGGAATTGGCTCCAATTACTTCGGCTCATTATGACAACATCATGCTTAACGAAGATTTATTCGCGAAAGTAAAAGCTGTTTACGACCAAAAAGAAACGTTAAACTTAACCCCAATTGAAAGTTACTTGTTGGAGGAAAAATATAAAGATTTTACCAAATCGGGAATTAATTTAGGTGCCGAAGACAAAGAAAAACTAAAAGAAATAAACGGAAAATTGGCTGAGCTAACTCTTCAGTATGGGAATAACTTATTGGATGAAACCAATTCATTTGAGTATCACACAACTGATTCTACAGATTTAGGAAGTCTTCCAACTAGTTTAAAAGCCTTAGCAAAACAAGAAGCTACAAAAAGAGGACACGAATCAGGTTGGTCATTTACGGTTCAGAGACCAAGTATAAATCCTTTTTTACAAAGTTCACCAAACAGAAAAGCACGTAAAATATTGTATGATGCATACGCTCAAAGAGCTAACAATGATAACGACAAGGACAATAAAAAAATCATTAAAGAGATTGTTTCGTTAAGAATTGACAAAGCAAAACTATTAGGGTTCAAAAATCATGCATCTAGAGTCTTAGAAAACAACATGGCAGAAAAGCCAGAGAATGTATTAGCATTTATGGATAAAATGTGGCCATTTGCTTTGGCTAAAGCGAAAGAAGAAAAAGCTGCAATGAACAAAATTTTCCAGGCAGATGGAAACGCAGGAGATATTCAAGGACACGACTGGAGATATTATGTAGAGAAAGTAAGAAAAGAGCGTTACAACTTTGACGAAGAAGAGACTAGACCTTATTTTGAGGTTTCTGCCGTTACAAAAGGTGTGTTCGAATTGGCAAATAAGCTATTTGGAATGACTTTCATAAAAAGAACAGATTTACCAATTTGGCATCCAGAACAAGAAGTATTTGAAGTTAAAAACAGAGACGGTTCGCACTGTGGGATTATGTATTTAGATTTCTTTGCAAGAGACAGTAAAAGAGGTGGTGCTTGGATGAACTCGATAAGAAAACAATCTAATATAGATGGAATGATTCACCCAGTGGTGACAACCAATTATAATTATCCAGCACCAACAGAAAACTCTCCTTCTCTATTATCTTACAGAGAAGCAGAAACCTTGTTTCACGAGTTTGGACATGCTATTCACGGATTGCTTTCTAATGTAAAGTACCGAAGCTTATCTGGGACTGCTGTTCCTAGAGATTTTGTAGAATTTCCTTCGCAAGTAATGGAAAACTGGATGGGCGAACCTGAAGTATTGCAATTATTTGCTAAACACTATAAAACAGGAGAAGTAATTCCAGAAGCATTGATCAAAAAACTAAAAGATGCCAATAGTTTTAATGGTGGATTTGGAACAGTAGAATATATGGCAGCTGCCTATTTAGACATGTATTGGCACACACTTGAAGCTCCAACAGAAATGGGAGTGAACGAATTCGAAGCTAAAAAATTAACTGAATTAGGGTTAATTGATGTAATTCAACCAAGATACAGAAGTACGTATTTCTCTCATATATTCTCTGGCGGATACTCTGCAGGATACTACAGTTACCAATGGTCAGAAGTATTGGATGCAGATTGTTTTAATGCGTTTAAAGAAACCGGAAACTTATTTGACCCAACAATAGCAAAACGTTACCAAGAGATGATGAGCAAAGGAGGATCAGAAAAAGGAATGAAATTGTATACCGATTTTAGAGGGCAAGAACCAGACATTAAATGGTTGTTGGAGAAGAAAGGGTTTATTGAATAAACGTAAGGTAATTTGAGTGAATCAAAGAACTTTGGTTCAATCTAAACTATTAATCGTAAATTCGCAGAATAATAGAAGCAGTATGGGAAATATAGTAGCGATAGTAGGAAGACCAAATGTAGGGAAATCTACTCTTTTCAATAGATTAACTGGTGAGCGAAAAGCCATTGTAGAGGAATCTAGTGGAGTAACTCGTGACAGGCACTACGGGAAATCGGAATGGAATGGTGCAGAATTTTCTGTGATTGATACAGGAGGTTATGTTCAAGGTTCGGATGATGTATTTGAAGGAGAAATTCGTAAGCAAGTTCACTTGGCTATAGACGAAGCAGATGCTATATTATTTGTAGTAGATGTGCAAGTAGGAGTTACTGATTTAGACATGAGAGTTGCTAAAATTCTCCGTAAGATGTCTAAAAAAGTATATGTAATTGCCAATAAAGTAGATTCGCCTATTCACCAAACTATGTCGGCAGAGTTTTATAGCTTAGGATTGGGAGAAGTTTTCAACCTATCTTCTATTAACGGAAGTGGAACAGGAGAAATACTAGATAAAGTAGTAGAAGATTTTGAGGACAAACCAGAACTAGAAGATACTTCTGGAGTGCCAAAATTTGCCATTGTTGGAAAACCAAATGTAGGGAAATCATCCCTTATTAATGCCTTAATTGGTCAAGAGAGAAATATTGTAACTCCAATATCTGGAACTACAAGAGATACGCTTAATACGCGTTACAAATCATATGGATTTGATTTCTTTTTGGTAGATACTGCTGGATTAAGAAAACAAGCTAAAGTACAAGAAGACATTGAGTTTTATTCAACCTTGCGTTCGGTAAGAGCCATTGAAGAAAGTGATGTATGTATTTTTATGGTTGATGCTATTGAAGGAATAGGTCATCAAGATTTGAATGTATTTCAGATAATAAAAAAGAACAAAAAAGGAGTTGTTGTATTAATCAACAAATGGGATTTGGTTGACGAAAAAGAAACCAATACCATTAAAGAAATGGAAGAAAGAGTAAGAAAAAGGTTAGCTCCATTTACTGATGTTCCAATTATTTTCACCTCAACAGTTACTAAGCAAAGGCTACATAAAGCATTAGAAAAATCTATTGAAGTATACGAAAACCGTACACAGAAAATACCAACTTCTGAGCTTAACGACAAGTTACTGCCAATAATTGAAAGAACGCCACCACCTGCTTACAAAGGGAAGTACATTAAGATTAAGTTCATTACTCAACTACCAACTTACACACCAAGTTTTGCAGTTTTCTGTAATTTACCACAATACATTCGTGAGGATTACAAGCGATTTGTAGAAAACCAATTGCGTAAACTATATAAGTTTGAAGGAGTACCAATGAATATTTTCTTTAGGAAGAAAAACTAGAAACTGAATGAATTCAAGAAAAAGCAAAATATTTAAGGCTATCACGTTAGCATTAAATATTTTGCTTTTTTTGGTTTTGCTTTTATTATCAATTATCTATTTTACTTCACTTGAAATAAAATCTCAAGAATTAAAATCACTAGTTACACTCAGTTTGATTACTCTACCTTTTGCAATAATAGTTTGGAGTATTATTAGATATAGCAATTTTAAAAAGATAGTTCTGAATTGTTTGATTCCAACAATTCTATTAATCGCAATACTTTCAGCTGGACCTTTACCACTATTATTACAATCATCTGTTTTTAAAACACAATCCATTTATTACGTAAATATTAAAAATCCAAACCAAAAAGTGGAATATCAAATGCAAGACATGGGAGCGTTTGGTTACAACAAGAGATATGTTGAAGCGACTAACTACTTTGGTCTTTTTATGAAGATAAAACTCATAGAACAGATAGAGTATGATGAATCAGAATGGAAGAAAGTAGACATTAATCTGAATGAATTAAACTTCCCTTAAACTTTACACTCCCAAAAAAGCTTTAACAGCAACCCAATATTCAGCTTGGTCAGTCTGAGCACTCCATAATACTCTAGAACCATGGACTCCACTTCCTACAGGTATAAATTGAACTTTATCAGCTGACGTAATTACATTATAAAAGTTAGTGACATTTGTAGCTTCAGTTTTAGATGAAGTTAAAAACGCAGGCTTATTGAGACCTGTAACTGAAGCTTCAACATCAATTCCCGCTAAGTATTCTCCAGGACTAAATACTAACACTTGTTCTACGTCTGCATTTTCATTAGATATGACTAAAGAGTGAGCAGCTGAGTAGGAACTTCCCCACAGAATTACATTTTTACCATAATAAGCTTTTGCCCAAGATATTGCCGCAACAATATCTTGTCTAGCATCCGTAAATCCTATTGCCAAACCAGCAGCAATAGCTCTTGTTCTTGTTTCGTTATTAACCCCATTTACCGAACCTCCAGATCTTTGGTCTATGGCCAAACAATTGAATCCTAGTCTATTTAATGAATCAGCAGTCTCAAGGTATTCTCCTCTGCTATAACCGGCCTGGTGACATAATACTATAATTGGTTTACTATTATTTACATGATAATGATCGGCAGTTATCATCAAAGAATCTCCAGAAGGAAACTCAATAGTTTTAACAAATGCTTCGTCTGTAGGAGTTGGATTGGTAGTACACTCAATGGGTGTAACATCATCTTTATTACAAGAAATAAATCCTATTACCAAGACGGCAGTGAATACAAAAATTAGCTTTTTCATGTGGTTATTTTTTTAAATATACGGAGTTTAGTATTGAAAGTTGAGCCTGAAATAGTATTCTTAATCAATCTTATTCAGTTCTAACACTAAATTTTCTCCATAAAATCTTGAGGCAGATTCACTAAAACCCTTGGTTAAATCGGAAACATAAAACTTATTTCGCTTTTCTTTTTTATCAGAAAGTAAGTTTTCGTTATTCAAAATGACTTTTAATTTACTTGCCAAAATATCAGTAGAATCAAATAATTTTACCTTTCCATCAAAAAATTCATTGATTTCTTCAGAAATTAAAACGTAATGCGTACAACCTAAAATTAAAGCATCAATATCTTTAAACTTTGGGTTAGAAAGATAGTTTTCGATTACCGTGTGGCTTATTTTATCCTGACTAAAACCCTCTTCAATCATTGGAGCTAAAAGCGGAGTTGCCAATACTTCTATTTCTAAATTGGGATTTCTTCTGTTTAGCTTTTCTTGATATACTCCAGATTCTACAGTAGTCTTGGTAGCAATTAGCCCTACTTTTTTAATCGAGTCATCATTTACAATAGCTTCTACAATTGGATCAATTACATTAATAATTGGAAAATTTCCTTCGTGCTTGTCTCTCAAAAATTCATAAGAAGTAGCCGAAGCAGTATTGCAAGCCATTACCACAGCTTTGCAATTTTCTTTTCTAATCAAAAACTTAGAAATACCCTGAACGAATGAGTGAATGAGCTCTGGTGATTTATCGCCATAAGGTAAGTGAGCTGTATCGCCAAAATAGATAATTCGTTCGTTTGGCATTAGCCTACTAATAGCATGCGCCACAGTCAATCCTCCGATACCAGAATCGAATACTCCAATGGGTTGAGATGATTGAGAATTTGCCATAGTCAAATATAGAGAATAATTTAGTTTCGAAAAGTATAATCCCTAAACCATATTTTCATTAAATTCGAGCAAATTACTTACAATGAAAAAAGAAAAACAATTACGCTATGATACAGCCTATCTTAATATGGCTAAAGAATGGAGTAAATTATCTCATTGTGAGCGTAAACAAGTAGGTGCTATTATTGTAAAAGATCAGGTAATAATATCTGACGGTTATAATGGAACTCCAACAGGTTTTGATAATTGTTGTGAGGATGATAATGGAGAAACTAACTGGTATGTGCTTCATGCTGAGGCTAATGCTTTGATGAAACTATCTAAATCGACTAACAGTTCCAGAGGAGCTACTTTATACATTACTCTTTCGCCTTGTAGAGATTGTGCTAAACTAATACACCAAGCTGGAATAAAACGCGTAGTTTATATCACTGAATACAAAGATTGCTCAGGAATAGACTTTTTGAAAAACGCACATATTGAACTTGAACACATAGAACTTTAATGAAAAAAATCACTTACTTATTTCCTTTATTTTTTGCCATTGCTTTAGCAGTTGGTTTCTATTTAGGAAAGAAAAACAACTCTCCTTTTTTATCTCAAAAAAAAGAGAACAATCTTGAGTATAGCTCCCAACAAAAACTATATCAAGTAATGGATGCTATTAAAAATGAATTTGTAGATACAATTTCTGACAAGCAACTTACTGATAAAACGATTCAACAATTACTCTCTAACCTGGATCCTCATTCGGCATATATTCCTTACAAAAAAAACAACCGAGAGGACGAAGAAATGAGAGGGCAGTTTGCTGGTGTTGGTGTAAAGTTTATTATTCTTAACGACTCCTTATTCGTTACCAATGTTATTGCTAACGGGCCTTCTTTTAGAGCTGGATTAGAAAACGGAGACATTATCACAAAAATAGACACAACATTAGTTGCAGGCGTAAATTTACAGAATGATGAAGTGATGAAACTCCTAAAAGGAGTGCCGAAAACTGAAGTAAAAATAGAACTAAAAAGAAGAGGAGAAATACTTACTAAAACTATTATTAGAGGACTAATTCCTATTAAAAGTGTAACTGCTTCGTTCATGTTAACTGAAGATATTGGGTACATTAAACTAGTGCGTTTTTCTGAAACTTCTTCTGAGGAATTCTTTTATGCAGCTAGAGCTTTATTAAAAAAAGGAATGAAAAAAATGGTGTTTGACCTAAGAGGAAATGGAGGTGGATACTTACAAATTGCGGAAGATATAGTAGATCAATTTTTAGAAGAAGGCATGCTTATGGTTTACACTCTTGATAGAAATGGTGAAGGTGAGAAAGCAATTGCAACTAAAAAAGGAATATTAAAAACAGTAGAATTAGCTGTACTAATGGATAGAGAATCGGCAAGTGCAAGTGAGATTGTTGCTGGAGCTATTCAGGATAACGACAGAGGGACTATTTATGGAAGACGTTCATTTGGTAAGGGATTAGTTCAAAAACCTATTAGGTTGGTCGACAGCTCACAAATGAGAATTACTGTTGCACGATATTACACTCCAACTGGAAGATGTATTCAAAAACCATACAAAAATGGGGCGCATTACGATTACATGATGGAGCTTTACGACAGAGATAAGAATGGTGAACTATTTGCTTTGGATTCAACTGTATTTGTTGATTCCTTAAAGTTTACAACTCCTGGAGGAAAAGTGGTTTATGGTGGTGGTGGTATTACTCCTGACATATTCATTCCTTATGACACTACTGGCTATTCTTCTTTTTACAGAAAGGTTGCTTATAGTAGAGTAATAACTGAGTTTACAATCAATTATTTAAAAGTTAACAGAATAAGATTGACTAACAAAAGCCTGAATCATTTTCTGAAAAACTTTGTGGTTACAGATAGAATGTATACTGATTTTGTAGCTTTTGCTAAAAGTAGAGATGTTAACGGAAGTCCAAGCGATATTGCTAAATCTAGAGACAGATTAAGCAATAGAATAAAAGAAGAAATAGCATCTGGAATTTGGGATGAGGAAGGAAGAGAATACGTTAATTCTAGAAACGACAATGATTTGGATGTAGTTTTGAAAAATATGTAATCCAAAGTTTATTGCATAAAAAAGGGAGAAACTTTCGTTTCTCCCTTTTTACTATTTTAGTTAAAATCTAATCTTAACAAAACTCAGTATAAGCTGCTGATAAATTATCTGCAATTGCTTCTGCTGTGTTTCCTTCAATGTGGTGTCTTTCTAAAAAGTGAACTAATTTTCCATCTTTAAACAAAGCGATACTTGGTGAAGATGCTGGATAAGGCAATGTGTATTTTCTTGCCTGCTCAACTGCTGCTGCATCTACTCCTGCAAATACTGTTACCAAGTTATTAGGTCTTTTATCTCCCATATCTACTGATAATTTAGCTGCTGGTCTTGCGTTTCTTGCCGCACATCCACATACCGAATTAACTACACAAAGAGTAGTTCCTCCTGCGTTCATAATCTCATCTACTTCTGCTGGAGTTGTTAATTCTGTAAATCCTGCTCCTGTTAAATCTTCTCTTATTGGCGCTATTACTTCTTCTGGGTACATATTATTATATTTTAAAATCTGATTATTAATATTGAATTACAAAGGTAATTAACCTTTAGTGAAGTTGCTTAAAATAACACTTCTAAAATTCTCCTATGTTTTCAAGAACAAATAATTCTTTGTCTCCAAAGTAAAATCTTGCTATTGACCCTTCCAATCTGTATCTAGTTACTTTTTCCAAAGCTCTAAGAAACACCACTTCTTGGACAGTATCAAATCCTTTACAATCCATTTCAGTTGCAGATATATCCTTAAAAGTGATTTTAAACCCTTCTTCTTGAAGAATACCTGTAAATGAGTTACAACCAGTTGTTCCCGCAACATTACCTTTAATAATATTAAAGAATACGATTGGTTCCTGAATAGATTTTCCACTAAGCGACACTAATTGCCACTCTCCTATTTCTAATGAAAGTCGTTTTGCCTTTAACAGAATGGTATTATCTGACAATAAAACGAATCCTTTATCGTCCATATCTAAAACGGTTCCTTCTTGAAATGCAGCATTAACTGCTTTTTCAACATCTCCAGCTTCGCCAGAGCAAGCCATTCTTGTTGAACCAATATTAGAAAAAATTAATTCTCCGTCTAAATCTAATTTACCAAAGTAAGAGTTACATCCATTGTTACCACTTACCTTTCCATCCTCTTTTATGTTTATTGTAGGTGATACTTCATTAAACTCAGGAAAAGAAGCTAATTCTGTAATTAAATAACTACCTGCATATAAATCTATTCCAGTTTTTTCTTCCATAACTACTGGTACATTTACTTGTTCAACAACTTTGGTCTCTTTCTTAGATTTACATCCAAAAAGAGAAAATATTACTAATACAAAAAGTCCAAAATTTAGTTTCATACTATTAGATATTATATGCTCCTAAAAGCAATACTGGGTTTTCCATCAAGTTTTTAAATGTATTCAAAAACTGAGATCCTGCAACTCCATCTACAACTCTATGATCACATGATAAGGTAACCTTCATTATATTTCCTGGAACAATTTCTCCGTTCTTTACTACTGGTACCTGGCTAATTCCTCCTATTGCTAAAATACATGAGTCAGGTGAGTTGATAATAGCTGTAAATTCTTCTATACCAAACATTCCTAGGTTAGAGATTGTGAACGTGTTCCCCTCCCAATCTTGTGGTTGTAGCTTTTTAGCTTTTGCCTTTTTAGCAAATTCTCTTACTTCTGTAGAAATTTGAGTCAATGTTTTACCATCAGCAAATCTCACAACAGGAACTAATAAACCATCTTCAACAGATACTGCAACTCCAATATTAACATGATCATGCTGACGAATTGTATCGCCATACCAAGCCGAGTTAATTTGTGGGTGTTCTTTAAGTGCAGATGCACACGATTTAATTACTAAATCATTGAACGATACTTTATTTGGCGCAATACTTTTATTAATAGAAGCTCTTGCTGCCATTGCATTATCCATATCAATAGATACAGTTAAATAGAAGTGTGGAGCTGTAAATTTACTTTCTCCCAATCTTCTTGCAATAGTTTTTCTCATTTGAGAAACTGGCAATTCTGTATACGATTCTCTGTTTACAAAATTAGCTGCATTTCCTCCTTTAAAATTATCAATATCTCTCTTTACAATTCTTCCTCCTTCTCCAGTTCCTTTTACTTGAGATAAGTTTAATCCTTTGTCATTAGCTAATTTCTTAGCCAATGGTGATATTTTTATGTCTAATCCATCATCAGAATGAGAGGGTTGAGCTTTAGGTGCTTCAGCCACAACTTTTGTTGCAGTTGGTTTTGGAGCCTCTACTTTAGCAGCTGGTGCTGGGTTAGATACTTCCTTCTTTGGCACTTCTTTTTTCTCTTCTTTAGCAGGTGCAGCATTTGCTCCACTTGCCTCATCTTTAAGCATTGCTGTTACATCTTCCCCTTTCTCACCAATAATTGCAAGAATATCGTTAACTGGTGCTCCTGCTCCTTTTTCAACTCCAATGTGTAACAACACACCATCAAAAAAAGATTCAAACTCCATAGTTGCTTTATCTGTTTCAATTTCAGCAATCAACTCTCCTTCTTCTACGCTATCACCCACTTTTTTATGCCATTCTGCCACTACCCCTTCTACCATTGTATCACTCAACTTGGGCATTCTAATAATTTCTGCCATAACTCTTTATTCTTAGTTTTTTGGTTTTAAAAATTCAGTCTATTTATATTCTATCATAAATGGATACTCCTCTTTGTATACATCTTCGTACAATTCATCTCCATCTGGATAAGGAGAATCTTCAGCAAATTTGATTGATTCAGCAACTAAATCTTTCACTTTTTTACCGATAGCTTCAATCTGCTTATCCGTAGCAAATTTATTATCCTTAATAGTTTTAAGAACTTGAGAAATCGGATCAATATCCATGTATTCTTCAACTTCTTCTTTACTTCTATATTTCTGAGGATCACTCATTGAGTGTCCTTTATACCTATAAGTTTCAATATTCAATAATGTTGGCCCATCACCTTTTCTTGCTCTTGCAACTGCTGTTTCGATTGCAGCATGAACTGCTTCACAGCTCATTCCATCTACATTTTCAGCAGGCATATCGTAAGATAAAGCCATTTTAGATAAATCAGTAACGTTAGTTGTTCTCTCTACAGATGTTCCCATAGCATAGTTATTATTCTCAATAATAAATATCACTGGTAACTTCCACATCATTGCCATGTTAAAAGTCTCGTGCAATGAACCTTGACGTGCAGCTCCATCTCCAAAAGATGTTAGGCATACGTTTTTAGTCTTGTTATATTTTTCAGCAAAAGCAATACCTGCTCCCATAGGAATTTGTGCTCCTACAATTCCATGTCCACCCATCAATCCTCTTTCGGTATCAAACATGTGCATAGAACCTCCTTTACCCTTAGAACAACCTGTTGTTCTTCCGTAAAGCTCAGCCATTACATATTTTGGATGCATTCCTAATCCAATTGGATGAGCATGATCTCTGTAAGCTGTAATGTGCTTATCCCCTTTTCTGGTTGCACTTACTGCACCTGCTACCACAGCTTCTTGCCCGATATATAAGTGACAAAACCCTCCAAACTTTTGTTGGATATAAAGTTGCCCAGTTTTTTCTTCAAATTTTCTCATTAAAAGCATGTCCTCATACCATTTCATGTATTGAGCTTTCGAGTGCTTTAATTTAGTTTTGGATGCTGCCTTTTTTGTAGCTGTAGCCATAATTTATTCTTTTTTCAATTCAATTTCATTAAACATAAACGGTAGCACAGTTTCTATACTTTCCGCAATATAAATATCTCCACTCTCTCCGGTCATTATTAATCGGATAGGTTGTTTTTGTTTTAATTCATACTCAGCCATTGATTGTCTGCAAGCACCACAGGGCGATACAGGATGATTAACATCAAAACCTTTAGCAAAAGCAGTAACCGCAATTGTATCAATCTTAGCATCAGAATGAAAAGAGTTTGCATAATAAATTGCTACTCTCTCCGCACACATACCAGAAGGATAAGCCATGTTCTCTTGGTTACTTCCCTCAATTATTTCATTAGAACTAAGTCGTATTGCTGCTCCCACATAAAATTGTGAATATGGAGCATAAGCTGTTTTACTTACTTTTTTGGCTCTTTCAATCAATTCTTTGTCGTTAACAGAAAGTTCATCAACATTAGCGTATACTGTAAGTTCAACACTATGTTTCAATTTTTTAGCCATAATTTGGTATCACTTTATTAAAAAAGTAAAGTAAAGATAAGGAAGTATTTTCAAAAGTGGGGCTTTAAAAAGGAATTTTAGCGCGTTAGATTTTTCGTTTTGTTTCGAAGAACAAATCTAAAATTTCTGTACACTCTTTTTCCATGATACCACTCACAATTTCTGTTTTAGGATGTAACAAAGATTTTGGCACTGAAGAGAACCCTCTTTTTGGATCAGAGGCTCCATAAACGACTTTACCAATCCTTGTCCAAAAAGATGCTCCAGCACACATTACACAGGGTTCAAGCGTAACATACAAAGTACATTTATTCAAATATTTATTACCAAAAAACTCTGATGCAGATGTAAAGGCTAACATTTCTGCATGAGCAGTAAAATCATTTAGTAACTCAGTTTGATTATGTGCTCTAGCAATTATTTTATTATTAGAAACTACAACTGCACCAATAGGAAGTTCACCTGCATCAAAAGCAAGTTTAGCTTGGTTAAAAGCCTGCTTCATAAAAGACTCATCTGAAAATACTGTGAGCATGGTTTAGTTATTCTGAATTAATTTAATTTTCTCTATTTTAGAATTAGAACATTCTAGAATTTCAAAATAAAAATCATTAATCTCTATGATATCCCCTTCATTAGGAATGTTTTCATGAATAGTTACAATTAACCCTGCTAAAGTTTCATATTCATCAGATTCTGGTAAGTCCAAATTGTATTCACTATTTATGTATTCTATTTCCTGCCTTCCCGAAAATATATAAACAGATTCAGTGTGTTGCTCTTCTATAAGCTCCTCATTGTCATGTTCATCCTCTATTTCTCCAAAAATCTCTTCTACAACATCTTCCATAGTTATAATTCCTGCAGTCCCTCCATATTCATCTACTACTACTGTAATTCCCTGTTTCTGTTTAATAAATTGATTTAGAAGTTTGTTTACTGGCATTGATTCAGCAACAATCCCAACTGGTCTCAATATTTCAGTAATTGTTTCTGGTGACTTAAAAATCTCAAATGAATGAACATAACCTATAATATTATCAATGGTATCTCTAAAAATCAATATTTTAGAATAACCAGACTCTACAAATTCGTTTTTTAATTCAACAATAGATTGTTCAACATTTAAAGCTTTAATTTCTGTTCTTGGAATTAAACAATCTCTTGCTTTTACTTTATTAAAATTTAAAGCATTATGAAACATTTTTACTTCATAATCCTGTTCCTTATCCGTCTGTATTTTAGTTGATTTATTTAGGTAATCATCTAAATCTATGGCGCCAAAATTAACTTCTCCAATTTCTTTCTTACTTCCAAAAAGGCCTAAAATCATGTTACTAATAAAAGTAACAAGTAAAGTTGGTATGTATAAAATACCATATACTATCGCCAGCATAAATGCTAATAAACTCAATGTTCTGTTTGGATTTATTCTAAAAATAGTTTTAGGCAAAAATTCAGCTGTAACAAGTATTACAAGTGTAGATATTAAAGTTTGAGTAAGTAATATTAACCAAGGTAAATTTTGAATGCCAATGTGAGCTGGGAAAATTTTTTCGATAATAAGCTCACCCATAAAAATACCATAAACAACAAGTGCTATATTGTTCCCGAGTAATAGCATGGTAATAAACTTAGATTCATTTCGAACGAAAAAAGAAAGAATTCTGGCGCTAACAATTCCTTGCTTTCTATCAATTTCTATCTTTAATCTGTTGGATTGTAAGTAAGCAATTTCCGTTCCCGAAAAGAAAGCGGAAAAAACTAGGGAAACCAAAATAATTAACAAAATGTACTGTTCCATTAAGGGCTAAATCATTGTTGAATATACAAAAATATTGCGGATTCTATTTTTTGTTACTTGGATTATTAGCTTCTCTTTCTTTCGAAGATTTTTCCATCTTAATTCGAATATACCTTCTGAATAAGTACATCAAAATAGGCAATACCAGAAAAATTAAATAATACTTGGCTGTGGCAACCTCATCAATTGCAAATTCATAAACACAAAAAATTGCAACCGCTATTGAAAATAGCAACCAAAACCGCTCAAGACCTTTATTAAATTTATTCATAATTAATGTGCTTCTGCAACAACCTCAGTTACATCAGGTAAATGAGATTTAAGTAATTGTTCAACCCCTCCTTTAAGTGTTGCCGTAGAAGATGGACATCCACTACATGAACCTTTTAGGATTACAGTTACTATTCCTTCTTCGAAGCTTTTGAAATGGATTGCTCCACCATCATTTTCAACAGCAGGCCTTACAAATTCATCTAAAAGATTAACAATTTGCTGATCAGCATCTGAAGTGATAACTGGCTCAAAAACTGGAGAAGGTGCTTTTTCAACAGCATTTTCAGCAGACTCTTTTGTTGCTGGCAAAGTACTCACTACAACTGGATTCTGTTTTAAAGAATCAGCAATAAACAATCTTAATTCCAAAGTAATGTCATCCCATTCTATTGCAGGCATTTTTGATACCGTAATAAAATTACGTGCAATAAATACCCCTTTAACAAATGGAAAAGCGAACAAAGACTCAGCAATTTTTGATGATCCTTTTGCTTCACTAGCATTAGCGTACTCTACTACTATATCTTCTTGAACCAACATTTTGTTAGCTACAAACTTCATAGTATTAGGGTTAGGAGTCATCTCCGAATAAATGGTAATTGGCATTTCTTGAGTTTCCATGTCGATTATTTTGGTGAACAAAGTTACTAAAAACAAGTTTAGAATTTTAAAAATTTGAGTTTTCTAACTATATTGATGTTCATTAACTAAAAAAACTATTTATTATGGCATTTGTAATTATTCTTTACCTTGGATTAATCGTCTTTTTAATCGCTTCTTTATGGAAAGTATTTGAAAAAGCAGGACACCCAGGATGGGCAGCAATCGTACCTTTTTACAACATATATATTTTGACTCAAATTGCAGGAAAACCAACTTGGTGGATGATCTTATTTTTTATTCCTATTGCAAACATAGTTGCTGCAATTATTGTTTGGCATGGTGTATCTTTAAACTTTGGAAAAGATGCCGGCTTTACCGTTGGATTAGTTTTATTAGGGATTGTTTTCATTCCAATATTAGGATTTGGTGATGCTAAATACATTGGAAATAAGCCTTTTAATAGTGATGATGACTTATTAGACCAGGATTTATTAGAATCTTAAAACCTACCAATGAAGAAGAAATTACCTGAAATGCTTAATGTGATCTCTATCATGACAATTGGATGGAGTTCAATGATATTAATATCAGGCGTCATCAATTCATTTATTCTTTCGGGTAATATTTCTCAATTTCAAGAAGCTCTAGGTGAAGCTAAAGAAAGTACTGAAGTTGAATCCAATCCAATGCTTGAATGGGCCCTGGGTATGGCAGACAATGTACTTGATTATGCCGAAATTTTAAACTTAAATACTATTTTAGTTTGTATACTAAGTATTACTGCTGCCTTACTGATGAGGAAATTAATGAAGCTGGGATTTTGGATTTATATTTTAGCAACATTAACTGAAATTTGTGTTCCTTTTATTATTTTAAAGGATCCTTTAACTGCGGGTCTAGTTATTTCTGGGAGTGTATTCTCAATTCTATTTGTAATATTATACTCTGTTAATTATAAAGAATTAACGAAGTAATAGTTGATTATCTATTAGATTGATTAATGCTCTTCAATTTATTTTACTTTGAACCCTACTTTATTTATATTTGTTTTAAATAAAAATTTAATCTAAAAAACGAAAAATATGTCATTTACATTGCCAGAATTATCTTATGCCTACAATGCATTAGAACCAAATATTGATGCTAGAACTATGGAAATTCACCACAGTAAGCACCATAATGGATATACAACTAAACTTAATGGAGCAATAGAAGGAACTGATCTTTCTGGAAAATCTATAGAAGAGATTTTAAACGGACTGGACATGTCTAACGGAGCCCTTAGAAACAATGGTGGAGGATATTATAACCACAGATTGTTTTGGACAGTTATGTCTCCTAACGGAGGAGGAGAACCTACAGGAGAAGTAGCTTCTGCTATTAATGATGCTTTTGGATCTTTCGAAGAGTTTAAAAATGCATTTTCTAATGCTGCAGCAACTCAATTTGGATCTGGATGGGCATGGTTATGTGTTAAAGAAGGAGGAAAAGTAGAAGTTTGTGGAACACCAAACCAAGACAATCCTTTAATGCCAGGTGTTGGTTGCGGAGGTTTTCCAATATTAGGAATTGATGTTTGGGAGCATGCTTATTACTTAAACTACCAAAACAGAAGGCCAGATTACATCAATGCATTTTTTAATGTGATTAACTGGGATGAGGTTTCAAAATTATATGCTGCTAACAAATAATTTTTTTTAATTAAAATTTGAAAAACTAAACCTGCTTCGATTGAAGCAGGTTTTTTTGTACATTTATTTTTAATACCTAAAATAATGAAATCACTTATTCTCTTTGTATTGTTTAGTGCTACTGGCACATACTTATTCTCAAGTAACTTTGAAAAAAAGGAGATAATATATTCACTTGAAGAAATTCAAATTACAGATATTTATCAAAGTGATATTGAAAATACTTTCTTTATAAACCTTAAAATCCCTAAAGACTCCAATGTGAATAAGACTAAACTGATTGCTATTTCTTTGGCAATTACACTAGGTGCTTTTGGAGTACATAGGTTGTATTTAGGCACAGAACCTATAGTTCCAATTGCATACACGCTAACTCTTGGTGGAGGGTTTCTAATATTGCCGTTAATTGATATATTCTATATTATTGCAGCAAAGGATATCAATCAAATTACAAATAACAACAATGTGTTTATTTGGAATAAAGATTTAGAGGAAGAAGTAGAACAAACTCAGGAAGTTCAGGAGGATTTATAATCCCTTGAACCAATCTTGAAAGTATGCACCCACAACAGGAACTTCCTTTTTTTCTCCAGAAGTAGCGCTAATAAGACTAAGAACCCAAAGCACTATAGCAATTATTGAAATAGCCATTCCTATAAATGAAATTACATAACTTAGCACAGAACCAGCTGCAGCAATAATCATTAAACCCAACATCTGCCTTAGATAAAAACTTGTATGTTCAGATTTATTATTGCTATTCATAACAATTGCAACAATCCATCCTACTAAGGTAATATGCGAAATTATAGCAATCGTTTTATCGTCCATTCCATTTTCAGTTGACATAGCTTTTAGTTTTTATATTGTTTGTTATAATAATTTTGGTACTGACCAGACGTAACATTATTAAGCCATTCTTCATTTTCCAAATACCAATCTACAGTAGCTTCTAATCCTTTTTCAAAAGTAATAGAAGGCTCCCAGCCTAAGTCCCTTTTTATTTTACTAGCATCAATTGCATATCGCATATCATGGCCTGCCCTGTCTTTTACATAAGTAATAAGTTTTTCGCTTTCACCTTCTGATCTACCAAGCTTTTTATCCATTGTAGCACATAATAACTTAACTAAATCAATGTTAGTCCATTCGTTATTACCTCCAATGTTATAAGTTTCACCTAATACTCCGTTATGAAAAATAACATCAATTGCTCTGGCGTGATCTTCTACCCACAGCCAATCTCTAATATTCAGTCCCTCTCCATAAACTGGCAATGGCTTACTTTGTTTAATGTTATTAATCATCAAAGGAAGTAGCTTCTCTGGAAACTGATTAGCCCCATAATTATTGGAGCAATTAGAAATTTTAACTGGCATTCCATAAGTATGGAAATAAGCACGTACTAAATGATCGGAACTTGCTTTAGATGATGAGTATGGTGAACGGGGGTCGTAAGGTGTTTCTTCTACAAAAAAACCTTCTTTACCAAGAGAGCCATAAACTTCGTCTGTTGATATATGATAAAATATTTTATCCTTCATGTCATCTCCCCAAGATGCCCTTGCTGCATTCAATAAGTTTATCGTTCCCATTATATTAGTTTTGATAAACTCTGTTGGGTTCGTTATTGACCTATCTACATGAGATTCGGCAGCTAAATGGATAACACCATCAAACTGATGATTCTTAAACAAGCTGTTTACAAAGTCCTCATCTACAATATCACCTTTTACAAAAGAGTAATTCTCTTTATCTTCAAAATCTGTTAGATTTTCTAAATTACCAGCATAAGTAAGTTTATCTAAATTTACAACATCCACATTAGGATATTTATTTACAAATAAACGCAGTACATGAGAGCCAATAAAACCAGCTCCTCCAGTGATAAGTATTTTTTTCATAGTCGTAATATTATACGAAATTAACAAAAAAAGGCTGTGAAGAATAAACTACACAGCCTTAAAATTTAATAGTTAAGATATATTATAAATGCCACAAATCGTGCTCAATAATTAGCATCTGATTTTTAATTCTTTCTGATTCTAATAAAGCTTTTACTCCATTGTTCTCATAGTTTTTAACTTCTCTGTCATAAACATTTGATTCCTTATGAATGAAACTTGCAAACATTCTTTTCCAGAATAAATCATCAAAAGACATTCTTTGGGCATCATTTTTTCTATTGTAAACAAAGTAGTTTTGGAAAACATATCTACACTCTGGGAAATATAACCAGAATAGTTGCTTTTCACCTTTAACTTCTCCTTCATCATCATACTCAACAATAACTGGACTTATTCCAATGATTCTAACATCCATTACAGACCTTTGTTTATCAAAGAACCAATCTTCTTTTACATAATATTTAACAATTTGATTAGCTAAAATAGGACTTCTATCTGTTATATAAGTTTCATAACCTTCAGAGTCTAGTTCTGGCTCACCATCTTCACCAATTTTCATTACTGTTGAAGTACTGTATAATAAGTTGTCTCTAGAAGTTTGGTAAGCAGTATCGTTAGGATTTCCATTTGATGTTAAAGGAAATAAAAACTCTCCATCAAAATCAAATCCTGATTCTCCATTTATCTCATATGGAGTTAAACTTCCTTCTTCTTCTATTCCATACTTAATAATGTCCCATAGTGCCATTCTATCAGTTAGTGGCTCTCTTGGGTAAAACAGAGGGAAGTTAAGTTTTTGTTGAACATCAAGTGTTCTCCAAACTCTTTTACTCCACATAACATCCGCTTCTCTTAAAGGAGCATAACTTATGACTTTTTTTGTTGGGATATGTTGCTGAACATACAGTCCATCCAATACATTGGAAGGAGATACACCAGTACTTGGTAATTGCCCAAAAGCAATACCACCCATCATCATCATTGCGATTCCTAAAATTTTCGTTTTCATCTTCTTCTGTTTTTCTATTCTTACTACGTACTAAACGCTAAAAAGTTATTTATATTACTTTAAACGTAAGGCCACCAATAGGCATTGCTCTCCCATCAGGTCCAGCTACCATTACATCACTTATGTATACTTTTTGTCCTTTTTTAGCATTTCTCACCATATTTTTCATTTTTGGTGAAAGGTTACCACTTGTAGTTCTCTCAGTAATAATTTTTCCGTTTACAATAACATCCAATGTAAATGATTTAACTGAAAAACTAACATTTAAAGGAGAATCTGCAAGTTTAGCACTTAGCTTAACATTTTGCTTAAGGATTCCACTCTGGATTGTTTTTTGCCCAACAGTTTTTCCTCCAAAATAAGCTTGAGGCTTAGGTAATGGCATAATTCTAAACTTTTGGAATCCAATTGTTTTTCCGTCAGCTTTTACCGATACAGTCGCTTCTTTACCTCCTCCAACTTTAGCAATAAATACATCACCATTTCTTTGGAAACTTGAACATCCACTACAAGAAACTGAAATAGCGTCTGGTGGATATCCTGAAGCTACAGCTTGAATCTTGTTATCATATCCTCTATACATCACGTTAAGCTCTGGAGCTGCAACTGATGCAGAAGGTTTTCCTACAGTATATTCAAAAGAGAAAGGTAAGTCAGTTGGAGTTCCTGCTAATTCTACTTCTAACATTCCCTCTAATGATCTTTTACCTGGTGAACCTGCACTAAGTACAAATGCTCCTGAATCAGATTGAGTGTAATCTCCTGAAGAACTCATTCTGTACTTTACTGGATATTTTTTTGTTGAATCAAATGCAACAATACCAACTTTTACATCTAATTTTTCACCAACATTTAAATATTGTGTAGATGCAATTACTTGTGCTTCTACTTTGTTAATATTCATCATTGGCTTATCAATTCTTGACAATAACATTTTAGAAGCTTTCTGCTGTGCTAATCTAATATCATTTCTTAATGAAGTAATTGTAGATACAACTCCTACCATTGGTTGATGATAAAAACGAGCAACATTCCAGTCTTTCTTTTCTTTGTGCTGCATTACTTTTTCATCCTTAGTTAAACTTGAGTAAATCTCTGATAACTCAGTTTTATTAGGGTGCTTATCATCATCTAGGAATTTTATAAAAGCTTCTTTAGATGCTAATTTATCTTTAGTGATAACATGGTAAACATTTTTGTCATCTTTGACAGAATCAGCTACAGTAAGGATTAATTTGTCTCTGTATTCTACCAATTTTTCTCTAAGTGCTTTTCCTCTTTTATCAGATTTTGGAGTATCTCCACCAAAAAATCTTGTAGGAGTATCATAATCATCTTTTTTTGTGATGTCATCTAAAGGAATAAATGCAGTTACTTGAGTTTCTAGATCTTTTGTGAACCATTTTTTTCCTTCAGTTTCTAAAAACATTTCGTTCATTTCATTATAAAAATGATCATCTACTGTGTTAGAAATTTCCTTTATAGCAACAAATACAGGCTCAATTTCATTTGCCGTTTTTCTTGCTTGAGGATCTTCTTTCAAAAAAGCAATTTTAGTACCTACACCATTAATTGCTTGTATAATGTTGGTATTTTGCTCTAATGATTGTTCATCAATTGTAATAAAGGCATCAAGAATACTTTTGGATACATTCAGTGCTAACATTGCTGTTAATACCAAATACATCATTCCAATCATCTTTTGCCTTGGGGTTTCTTTTCCACCTGCCATTTTAAATTATAGTTTTAAAAGTTAGTAATAGTTTAAATTTAAGAATCGTATTAACTATTCGTGTTAATATTCATGGCATTAAGCATATTTCCATATACTTGGTTTAGTTTCTGTAAGTTTTTACTTAACTCAGCAATATTAGATTTGTAGTTCTTAGTATCTTCTACAGAGTCTGCAAGAGTTCCCATCATTTCACTAATTCCTCCTTGAATTTTCTTAGAGTTTTCTAAAGATTCTGAAGCTCCTTCTAATTGCATTTCGTATACTTTGTTCAAAGCAGTTAAGTTTCCTGCAACTTTTTGCATTTCTTCACCAAATGATTGTCCTGCACCAGTAGCATCAGTTAATCCCATTAATGATTCACTTGCTTTAGTATAAGATTCAGCTAAACCATCTACTTTGCTGGCAGCATTTTTCAAACTATTAGTATAGTCTGCAGAAACAGCAGTAGCATCAGACATAGTACTAATTTTATTAGCCGTTTCAGAAAGATTTCTCATTCCGTCACCTAAACTTTCAATTAATGCTCCATCTATTTTAGCTTCTTCTAACATTCCATCTAATTGCTGAGAGACTCCCATTCCATTATTACCTCTAGAGGTAGTTAAAGAAGTGATTTCATCATCATCAGAATCGTGTCCTAATGCTAATTCAGGGTAAACTAAAGTCCAATCATATTCTTCATGGATTGGCTCAAATGCTGAGAATAAAAATATTACTGCCTCGGTACCAAGACCAACAGTAAGCATTAAACTAGCTCCTGGCCAGTGTTGAATTTTAAATAGTGCTCCAACAATTACAACTGCCGCTCCTATTCCGTATAGTTTCGACATAAAATTTTTCCATGCTTTAGTTCCTGGCTTCATAGACTTTTTTCTTTTTTTTTGGTTTTTGTTTATTTATTATGCTATTGAATATCTTATTCAATATTAGTTTTTTTCGTTAAAATTTGATTGTTTATTATAGACCTTCGTTTCTTTCATTACCTCCTCTTCCTAAGTAACTAGTAACACATCTGAATCCAATGTAACTTTTAGCAGTATCTTGGTATTCATAAGTTCTAGAACCTGTTTGAAGGTAATATCCAATATCTTTCCAAGATCCTCCTCTAATCACTTTTCTTTTCATAGAAATTGGGTCGTGATCTAGAGCATTATATGTGTATTCAGGATTTAAATCATGAGAAAACTCATACATTGACTCGTCATAAGCAGTGTTAGTCCACTCTGCAACATTTCCAGCCATACAATATAATCCGTAATCATTTGGATGATAAGAAGTAGCTTTTACTGTGTAAGTTCCACCATCTTCCATGTATCTTCCTCTCATAGGCTTGAAGTTCCCTAAGAAACAACCTTTAGAGTTTCTGATGTAAGGTCCTCCCCATGGGTATGGACTTTGATTTAAACCTCCTCTTGCTGCATATTCCCATTCAGCTTCTGAAGGTAATCTCATATCATCAATAATTACATCACCAGTAGATAATCTAAATCCGTTTAACAAGTTAGTTCTCCATACAGAAAAAGCTTTTGCTTGAGTCCATGTAATACCTACTACTGGATAATCATCATAAGCAGGACTAGAAAAATATTGTCTTGCATATGGCTCATTGTATGAATATGAAAAATCATGAACCCAAACTAAAGTGTCTGGATAAACATTGATTTGTTCGTGAATTACAAATCTAGAACGATCTGAATGCCCTCTTACTGCATTGTTTTGACCCTTACTGTTTCTGTAACCTAAATCTAAATCTTTACCTCTTTGAATTTCTTCATCATATTGATCTATTGGAAAATCAAAACCTTCGTCTTTCATCTTAAGTCTATGCTCTTCTCTATCTTCATAGGCAACATTTGATATTGGCTTTACAACAGGCCTTCCTTTTTTAGCTGCTTCTTTAAAATCTATCCAGTAATAATCGAACGTTAGTTTCCTAACATCAATTTCTCTGAAACCATAAATTCTTTGATTTTCTGGCAGCACCATTTCTGAAACTAATATTGGAAAATAATCTTCATCTTCCCAATCAATTTCAACATCCCAATCCAAGTTCCAATCTTCTTCATCCTTGTCTTCTAATTCATCATCAACAGTTGGAAGCAAAAACTCTTCAGGATACTCTTCAGCTAAATATCTCATGGCGATAGAATCCCTTACCCAATAAACAAACTGACGGTACTCGTTATTTGTTATTTCAGTGTGATCCATGTAAAACGCAGACATTGTAATTGTTCTTGTTTTATTTTGGTGTGTAAAAGGAACATCTTGATCACTTTGACCCATAGTATAACTTCCGGCTGGAATATATTGCATATCCAATGGATCATACCCATACCACTCTGGTCGATTTTGTGCTCCAATCAACTCTCCATTTCCTGTTTGACAGCTTGAAAACACCAAGACAGCGAACCCTATCATCATTGTTACTCTTTTCATATCTCTTCTTTTTTACATCAGATTTATCAACAAATATATTGTTAATAACTCTAAATTCTATCCTTATTACGCTAGTTTTTTAATTTTGTTTCAAAAAATTATAATAAATATGGATGAACCTCTCTTTCGTATCTCGGAATTGGAACAATTCTAAAGCAATAATTAACCATTATCTCGTGGTTACCGTTTGTAAAATAATTACTTAAAAAAGATGTTCCTAAACCATAAGAATAACCTACTTGTATTCCTTTGTACTGCAATCCAGCCATTGGGGCAATGGCATCATTGTGTCTGTAAGTTACTCCGGCCCAAACAATATCAAAGGCTAAAACGTTTACATTTAAATCATATTGTGTTTTAGTTCCGTCAGATTTAATTAAAACGTTTGGTCTTAATTGTAAATCAGCAAATCCTAATGGTAAATCTGCACCTGCTATACCGTAGAAATGTCTTCTTCCTAGAACTTTAAGTGTTTGTAATTCCGACTCAGTCATATTAGTAGTAGAGATTCCTGCATACCACATTGGAGTAGCATAATATAAACCTGCATTAAAACTTAAGTTTCCATCATTCACAGTAGAGGTTGGAATTGTATTATCAGTTCCTGCAACAGTTCCAGGAGGAATTCCACTTGGAGTAACCCATGCTGCGTTTATTCTTTTTGTATTATAACCTGCAGAAAGACCTAGAGATAGTTCACCAGGACCAATATTCAATCCTAATTCACTGAACTTAAGTGAGTATCCTAATCTAATAACATTATTAGTTTCCCATCCAATTTGGTCGTTATAGAATGTAAATCCAAGGGCACCTTTTATTATTGGAAGGTTAGGTGTAGAAAAATTAATTAGAGTTGTGGTAGGCTCTCCAGCATCAAACCCAGTCCATTGCCTTCTATTAATGGCGGTTAGGCACCACGCATCTTTAGAGCCAATAGCTCCAGGATTAAATGACATTTTATCGAACATAAAATGGGTCATTTGTATATCCTGTTGTGCTTTAGCAGCAAAGGTTAAACATATGGCAAAGGCAATTAGTACAACTTTTTTCATAAGAATTTCATTAATGTATGAACAGCTAAAATAACTAAAAAAATGGATACAGAAAATTTTTTTTAGGAATAAGATGTTAAATATTTAATCTCATTTTAAATATTTTACCAAATTGAAGAGGATGAAATTATTGAATATTAATTTTATTGTAGGTATTCAGCCACAAATTCGGCATTTCATCACGGAGAGCTGTTTCGTAATCTGAGTAGGAACATGGCACTAAATGATGTCTTTCAAATTTAATTTTTTTAGAGGGAGGATAAGGTATTTTCATCCACCATCTTTCTGATTTTTTGCTTTTTATAAAAACCAACTCTTCTTCCGAATTAGATAAAACAACTTTAAATTTAGTGTAGTTTTTATTATTTGTTAATGGAGTTTCATTTTTTCTGAGATCAAATCCAGCAATAAAAAACCATATCATTTGAGAAACAAGTTGAGCAGTTTGCCCTTGAACATCAAATTCTGGTGTCATTTCGTAAAAACCTATCATCCCAACTTTATCACTCATCCCCGCATATCTTGATAGTTGACAAGCTTCATTTCCAAAAAAACCATTTGGTGAGGCGAAACTAGTCCCGGGCACTTCGCTTTGACGGATACTATTTAAATCAAAACTTATAATTGTTGAATTACGAATAACTGGTTCGGCAATAGATATATCTTGCTGTAACTCTCCCAATCGAGTGTTATCAAAATATAATTTCTCCATCATTTTATTATTTTCAGGATCGAGATAATAAGATTGGCTTCCTAAATTTGAATAATTAAATAAAAAATTAGGTTTAGATAAAATTATATCCTTAAGGTATGAATCATTAGTGGTTTCATTGATTTGCTGAAAATCAATTTTTCTATCAATAGTTGTTAAATTAACTATCTGCTCTAACTTTTCAAAGGACTTATACATGGCTAAAGTCAGTTCTTGACTCCCTCCAATTATTATTGGGATAATTTTTTTCTTTACTAACTCTTGTAATGTTTCTACTAAAGCAAATAGAGTATCTTGTAGAACTTCCCCTTGTTTAATGTTCCCTAAATCAATTATTTTAGATTGATTTGAAGGATAAAGCTTATACAATTGCTCTCTTACATAATCAGGACTCTCTTTAACTGATGATAATTGAGAACCTCTTGATTCCTTAACACCAAGTATTGCCAATTCATATTCTTCGCTAATTGAAGAGCCATCATGAAAATTTACTTTTGAACCAAGCGAATTGCCAGTTGCTGAATAAATTTTGATTTGCTCCTGAGATACTGGAGTTAAAAAAATTGAAAAATCCATAATTAATTGAAAAGTTTACTTTTTCTTAACTGCTTTCTTTTTAGCCGCAGGCTTTTTCTTTGCAGCCGGCTTCTTTTTAGCAGCTTTTTTCTTAGTAGGCTTAGCCTTTTCAATCATTGCTTGTACTTGTTCCAAAGTTAATTTATCTGCTTTAGTCGTTTTAGGCAACTCAATTTTTGTTTTCCCTTTTAGGATATTAAATCTCCCCCATCTAGCTTTTTCAACTCTAATTCCTTCTTCCTCCCAATTGTGGATTACTTTATCGATTTCTTTCTGTTTCTTGACCTCAATTAATTCAACAATATCTTCATCAGATAAGTTATCGTGGTCGTATTTTTTATTTACGTTAATGAACATGTCGTTCCATTTGATAAATGGTCCAAATCTTCCAGCTCCTTTTTGCACTGGTAATCCTTCGTATTCATATATTGGAGCGTCAGCTTCTTGCTTTGCTTTAATTAATTCAATTGCTCTTGGTAAATCTACATCCAAAGGCTCCTCCCCTTTTGGAATAGAAACAAACATTTCGTCATATTTGATGTAAGGCCCAAATCTTCCGTTAGAAACGATAACCTCATGACTTTCGTGGATTCCTAAATCTTTTGGTAGTTTAAATAAATCCATTACTTCTTCCAAAGTAATAGTCTCCAAACTCTGGTTTTTCATTAATGAGGAAAATCTTGGTTTTGGATCTTCTTCATTTTCAGAAGTTCTTCCAATTTGTGCCATTGGACCATATCGTCCAATTCTTACCAAAATATCTTCTCCTTTTTCAGTTTCTCCTAACACTCTTTCTCCAGATTGTCTCTCTCCGTGTTCAAGTGTATTTTCTACTTTTGCGTGAAACGGACTGTAGAATTTCTTAATCATTTCTGTCCAATTCATCAAACCTTCAGCAATGTCATCAAATTCTTTTTCTACGGAAGCAGTAAAGTTATAATCCAATACTCCATCAAAATTTGCCACCAAAAAGTCGTTTACAACTGTACCAATATCTGTTGGGGATAATTTGTTTTTATCTCCTCCGTAATTTTCTTTTAGATACTTAGTGTCAATATTTCCTTTAGCTAAGGTTAACTGAGTGTAATTTCTTGTTTTGTAATCAATTTCATCTTTAGAAACATACCCTCTTTTTTGAACCGTAGTAATAGTTGGAGCATATGTTGATGGTCTTCCAATACCAAGTTCTTCTAGTTTTTTTACTAAAGATGCTTCCGTAAATCTTGCTGGTGGACGCGTATATCTCTCAGTTGCCTCAATCATTTGAACAGAAAGAGCATCTCCTTTTTTCATTGGAGGAAAAATTCCTTCATTGTCAGATTCACCATCTTGGTTTTCGTCATCTTTTCCTTCAAGATAAACTTTCAGAAACCCTTCGAACAAGATGATCTCTCCTCTAGCTGTGAATAATTCTTGAATTTTACTTCCAGAAATTTTAACTGTTGTTTTCTCTAATTTGGCTTCACTCATTTGTGAGGCAATTGCTCTTTTCCAAATTAAATCATACAACCTGTTTTCGCTACTATCTGTACCTGCAGAGTGCACTGCAAAGCTTGACGGGCGAATTGCTTCGTGAGCTTCTTGTGCTCCTTTTGTTTTAGTTTTAAATACTCTTGGATGAGAAAAATCATTCCCATAAGCTTTTTTAATTTCAGCTTCTGCCCCATTTCTTGCAGTTTGAGAAAGATTGATTGAATCCGTTCTCATGTAAGTAATTCGCCCAGCTTCATATAATTTTTGAGCCACACTCATTGTTCTGCTTACCGAATATCCTAACTTTCTACTTGCCTCTTGTTGAAGTGTAGAAGTTGTAAAAGGTGGTGCTGGAGATTTCTTTGCTGGTTTTTTCTCAATGTTGTTAATCTCAAAATTAGACTCAGCACATTGGTTAAGGAAGTTTAATGTTTCCTCTTCCGTTTTAAATGTTTTTCCTAAATCAGATTTTATTACTGTCCCATCCAACATAAATTCTGCTTTCACTTTAAAAGCTGCAGAAGTACTAAATTCTCTTATTTCTCTTTCTCTTTCAACAATTAACCTAACCGTTACCGATTGAACTCTACCTGCAGAAAGTGAGGGTTTAATTTTTTTCCAAAGTACTGGCGATAATTCAAAACCTACCAATCTATCTAATACTCTTCTTGCTTGTTGAGCATTAACTAAATTGATATTTATTTTACGAGGGTTTTCAATTGCGTTTTGTACCGCAGTTTTAGTAATCTCGTTAAAAGTAATTCGCTTTGTTTCTTTGTTATCTAACTCTAAAGTTTCGTATAAGTGCCAAGAAATGGCTTCTCCTTCTCGATCCTCATCAGTCGCCAGCCAAACAATATCAGCTGCCTTCGTCAATTTTTTTAGTTCTGCTACTACTTTTTGTTTGTCTTCAGACACTTCGTAGTTTGGAGTAAAGTTATTATCTATGTCAATTCCCATTCCTTTTCTTGGAATATCTCTCACATGACCGAAGCTAGATTTTACTGTAAATCCTTTCCCCAAATATCCTTCGATTGTTTTGGCTTTAGCAGGTGACTCAACTATTACTAGATTCTTTGACATATATAATTTTTGTTTTATTCCTTAATATAATGATTAAGAAATGTGAACTGAAAATGCTGAAAATATGGAGGTTTTAAGCGGGACAAAATTAAGGACTTTTTATTTACAAATCCAAAAGAATTTTTTTTTGAGGTGATTTAACAACCATTTTAGTATCTAAAAATCAATGAAACCAGTCTACTATTCAACTTTAAAAAAGACTGCTATTTTGTCAGTATTTTGTATATTTGCATAATAATTGACTTAAAAAGTGTAGATGGAACTCATTGATAAAACCATAGATGAATCGAAACAAGGTGAAGCCTTAATTTTAGATTCTAATTCTGATGAAAATAGCAAAAAACTATATTTAGAAAGTTATGGGTGCGCCATGAATTTTTCTGATAGTGAGGTAGTTGCCTCCATTTTAGAGAAAAATGGTTACACAACTACGCGTAACATTGAAGAATCGGATTTGATTCTTTTGAACACTTGTTCGATAAGAGACAAGGCAGAACAAACGGTAAGAAAAAGGTTGACTACTTTCAAAAAAATGAAAAAGGCAAAACCTGGACTTATGGTTGGGGTTTTGGGATGTATGGCAGAAAGATTAAAAAGCGCATTATTAGAAGAAGAAAAATTAGTGGATTTAGTAGTAGGACCAGATGCATATCGTGATTTACCCAGTTTATTGCACAAAACTGAAGGCGGACAAAAATCGGTAAATGTTTTACTCTCAAGAGAAGAAACCTATGCAGACATTTCACCAGTAAGATTGGATCAAACTGGAGTTACTGCTTTCATATCAATAACAAGAGGCTGTGATAATATGTGTTCGTTTTGTGTAGTTCCTTTTACAAGAGGAAGAGAAAGAAGTAGAAACCCACTTACTATAGTTGCTGAAGCAAGAGATTTATTCGAAAGAGGGTACCGAGAAGTAACACTATTAGGACAAAATGTGGATAGTTATAGATGGAATATGTCATCTAAAGGAGAAATTAAAGACGAAACTATTCCTACAACAAACTTTGCTCAATTAATGGAAATGGTAGGGCAAGTTAATCCATTATTAAGAGTTCGTTTTTCTACTTCTCACCCAAAAGACATGGGGGATGAAGTGCTAGAAGTAATTGCAAAATATGATAATCTTTGTGATTATGTTCACTTGCCTGTACAATCTGGAAATAGTGATATCTTAAAGAAAATGAATAGAGGCTATACTAGAGAATGGTACTTAAATCGAATTGCAGCTATTCATAGAATATTACCAAATGCTACAATATCTACAGATATAATTACAGGATTTTGTGGTGAAACGGAAGAGCAACATCAAGATACTTTGAGCTTGATAAAAGAAGTGAAATTTTCGGCTGCATTTATGTACAAATACTCGGAAAGACCAAAAACACTGGCTGAAAGAAAGTATGAAGATGATGTGTCTGAGGAAATCAAACAAAGGAGATTAACAGAAATAATTGATATACAACACGCCAATCAATTGGAATATTATCAGAATCAAATTGGAAAAATGTTTGAGGTGTTGGTAGAGAAAGTTTCTAAAAAATCGGAGGATGAATATATGGGAAGAAATTCGCAGAGCTCCTCTATTATTTTCCCTAAGGGAGATTATAAAATTGGAGATTACGTAAATGTAAAAATTGTTAGCTGCAGCAAGGCAACATTAAAAGCAGAATTAGTAAAATAATGGAATTACAATCGGTAAAACAGAGATTTGGAATTATAGGAAATTCATTGGCACTTAACAGAGCTTTGGAAGTGGCTGTACAAGTTGCACCTACGGATATTTCTGTATTAATAATGGGTGAAAGCGGAACAGGAAAAGAGATAATGCCGCAAGTAATTCACCAATACAGTAAAAGAAAACACGCTCAATACATTGCAGTTAACTGTGGTGCAATCCCCGAAGGAACTATTGATTCTGAGTTATTTGGACATGAAAAAGGTTCGTTTACTGGAGCCCATGATAAAAGAAAAGGATATTTTGAAGAAGCAGATGGCGGAACTATATTTTTGGATGAATTAGGGGAATTACCGCTTTCTACTCAAGCACGATTATTGAGAGTTTTGGAGTCAGGAGAATTTTTCAAAGTTGGTTCTTCTAAAGTTCAAAAAACTAATGTGAGAGTAATTGCTGCAACCAATACTAAATTGGAAGAGGCAATACAAAAAGGGAATTTTAGAGAGGATTTGTACTACAGATTAAGTACGGTTCCAATTAAATTGGCTCCGTTAAGAGAAAGAAGAGATGACATTCATTTATTGTTTAGAAAATTTGCTTCGGATTTTGCGGAAAAGTATAGAATGCCTACAATTAGCTTGACTCCTGAAGCAAAGGAAATGTTAGTTAATTATGCTTGGAAAGGGAATATTAGACAGCTAAAAAATATCACAGAACAAATCTCTGTAATAGAAAAGAAAAGAGAAATAACTGCCGAAAAAATGGCTGGTTATTTACCTTCTGTTTATGAAAACAACTTACCTATGTTATTGCCAAATGATGGGCAATCGCACTCAGGAATGAGCGAAAGAGACATTTTACATAAGGTTCTTTTTGACATGAAGAAAGACATTACCGAATTGAAAAAAATCATTGTAGATATTGTTCAGAATGGTGGAAATGTGGATAGGGATTTTCCTGAAAATGACATTGCTATTATTAATAAAATGAATAGAGATGTGAGTGAGAATTACTCTCCCCAAGAATCATTCTCTGCAAGGCCAACTATTTCGTACCAACAACCTAATATTCATGAACACGAAGAGGTAGAGGAAATACTATCTTTAGAAGAAAAAGAGAAAGAAATGATTGCAAAAGCGCTTGACAAACACAGAGGAAAACGTAAATATGCGGCTAAGGAATTAGGGATTTCTGAAAGGACTCTTTACAGGAAAATTAAAGAGTATGGGCTTAAATAATTAAGGTCTATAAAAACTTAATATTTTTCTAGCATCCTCATTTTCGCTTATCAAATCGGATAAATCTAGGTTATTCTCTTCGTAATATTGCTTAACCATACGGTATCCTATCCATTTACCAATACCTCCTGGAGAGTCTTGAGGTAAACCTGGAGTGAAACTACCCGGATTAATATAAGCTGATATTTCTTTAATGTTTGTAGAGTAAATAAGTTTAAACTCAACTAAATTTTGATATAAAAACTTCTCATTCTTCTCGCACCAATCAATTTCTTCTTTAGAGTAATTAAACTTAGTTTGAACTGGTTTATGTGGCATCATTAAATCTAAAGCCAACATCATTTTTCCATGATAAATAATAGAGGAAAGAAAATCTTCTTTAGTGGCATACACTCCACTATTTGCATACTCTTTGGCTGGGGAAAGCGAAAAGTACAACCAACTTTTCATACTCTCAGTTGATAAGTATTCCTTATCCATATCATCTTTGATATATTGAGGAAATACGTCTGGCGGTAACATTTCTGTCACTTTATTATCTCTTCCAATAAATAAATCCAGACCAATTGCCAGTGTATCATTATATGGAAAAGTACGGGCGTTAAAATTGGAATAAAAAGTAACTATTCTAGGAATAATTCTGTCTGGAAAGTAATATTGATAATGTGAAAATCCTTCTTCTAACTCTTTTTCGTAAGGAGAAAAATCAATAAAACTCTTGTCTAATTCTTTAGAAATAAGATTGATAGTAGTGTCATTTAGAAATTTTTCTAACCTAAAAACAATCATTGGATCTTGTGGTAATCCTTCTCTCAACATTTCTGATATAAAAGATTTGTACAGCAATCCATAATTAGTAATCCACTTCTTATTAAGCGCTTTAAGCTCATATTTATCGGCTTTAAATAATTCTTGATCTAACCTACTTATAGATAAATCTATAGGCTTTAAATCATTTGAATTAATAGCTGATTTAGCGTCATCATTACAGCTTAAAACTGATAGAGAAACAATAATTGAAAACAATAGTTTTATCCTCATTTTACAAATAATTAGCTTGATAAAACTTAAAGTATTCTTCTATTTCTTTGCTCTGAAAGAGGAGAGAATAGTTTTCGGGAGTTATGATAAAATACTTATATTTTGCAGTAAAAGCTTGCATCATAGGGTTAACCTTAAAAGCGACATAATAACTTTGTGCATCTGCCATATTACCAAATTGCTTAACTAAAACGGTTTGAGTTGTTTTATTTAAGCCAATAGAAGTTGTTTTTAGTCCTTTCTCATCAAAAGATGAACTGTTGAAATTACTAAGCGCAATTTTTAAAGTATTTACATCAGCATTTAAAGGCAGTACTATTGCAAAATAATGAACTCCATTAGGTGATGTTTTATATGTAACACCCTCATTTTCCTCAATATCAATTTGCTTGTTTCTTAATTTCCCTAGATTTTTTTCAGCAATATCTCCTATTCTGGTATTTGGACATGTCTCAACTACTTTAGCTAATGCAGCTTCCAAACTATCTAGATTTCCCATATCGGCATAAGCTTTAGCTTTAAGGAACATTAAATTACATTCATAAGGATTAGGGTCTGGTGATGATAATATGGTTCCTATTTTTGCAATAGCAACCTGATTTTTTCCTTCATTCACCAAATTAAAAACTTCTAAATAAGCAGTTTCAAATTTCTCCTCTCCCTTTTTCATTTTATTGGCATAATTAGGATCAAGTAAAATTTTAGCCTCTTTACTCTCTGGATAATTTGATAAAATAAAATTCTTTGTAGCCACTTCATCTTCTCTTTGTCCTAAATCTTTATAAGTGCTATAAAGCTGGTAAAGCGAAGGTGTTATTTTAGACTCAGGATGAAATCTTTTTTTATTATCAGCAAATGATTTAACAGCTTCTTTATTATTATCAAGTATGTTAGCATAAATTAATCCTGCTAAATAATTGGCATTAATGATAGACAGTTGAGATTCCTTCATTTTTTCTTCACCTACAGGTAATTTACTCAAAAAGGCATCAATTTCCTTATCAGATACAATTGGTGCATTCCCGATTTGCTCTATTTCGTCTACTGAGCTAGTTCCTTTATTCGATCTTCGCCAGTTGTCTTCTAATTTAATGTCACCCCATCTGGCTGTAAATATTTTCTTCCCTTTTTCTTTGGTGGACTCATTGTACATCCAAAATTTACCAACTCTTCCTGTGGTTTCTGGTCCTGAAAAAAGATCATTGGTAGATTCTTGACCCGATCCAGCTTCATTTTCTTTTTCTCTTAGTAATTCCTGTTGCCTTTGTTTTTCTTTATACAAAATATCCTCAGCCATATCTCTTCTTTGCTTTTCAGGTAGAGATGCAATTTTCATTAAGCTATCTTGTAAATTAATGGTGTTGATATAACCAACTAATCTTGTTAAGCTTTGGTTTTTTTCCTGAATCACAGGATAATTAGGATTCTCAGAACTTAATTCACTTAAAGTACTATCATAATACTTTTGAGCCGAAATATATTCTTTGTCTTCAAAATATACATCTGCCAATCTCATGAAAGTTTTGGCCTTTTGAGTTGTATTTGATGGAGGATAACTTGCAGATTTTTCGAGGTACATTACTCCTGCCTCTTTATCGCCAGCTTGCAATTCAATATTTGCTACAGCAAAATAAATTTGATCTCTAAACTCAATATATTTTTCATCTTTAGCCAAAGCTAATAATTCTTGTTTTAAACTCTCTCTGTCTTTGCTATTGGCAATTAACGCTCTATTTATTCGAGCATAAAAAGCCATTTTATAATCAGCCGTTTTTTTAATTACATAGGAATACAATTCAGAAGCCTTAGCATTATCACCTAGCTCTTGGCTTAATTGAGCTTGAATAAAGCTATATCTTATCCTAAGCTGTTTTGACTTTTCAAAATTTATTGCACTGTCTAAATTATCAACTACTTTGGCGTATTCTTGTTTTCTCAAATAAAAATCTGCGATAGTAGCGTAATAATCAGCATTCATTTTTTCTGGAAACTGAACTAAAAAAGATTTTTCTTCTTTAAGCTCTTCTCTTTTCTTTGTTACCTTAACCTTTGATCTCTTTTTCTTCTTTTTCTTCTTGGTTTTCTTTTCATACTTTTTGCCCCTAGCCTTTTTCTTCTTTTCCCTTGCCTCATTCAATTCAAAAGCCTCTTTTTGCACTTCAATCTCCTTGTAATATTTAAGAGCCATAGAGTAATCACCCATTTCAATATAGGTTTTCATTAACCATAACTTGGCATAATAAACTGAGGGATCTTTAGGATACATTTTAATAATGTATTCAAATTTTTCTATAGCTGCAGGATATTCACGCTTATAAAAATAGCCAACTCCCATTGTTAACCAATTCTCATCTATCCATTTCCCATATTCCTTTTTTGCATCTCTACCTTTTTTAATATTTGGCATTGCATGCTTGTTTATTACCGTAGAAGTTTTATCGATAACACGGTTCATTTCGGGGAAAAATGCTTTTGATTGTTCTTCGTCTGGATATCTATTAACAGGAATAATATTCGAAAAATCTTCTACAGTGTTTTTATTAAAATCCTTTTTAGTGAGTTTAATAATTTCACGGGCATTAAAGTAACCGTTATAATAGGCTGTTGTGTTGTGATAGAACTTGTTAAGCCTTTTGTTCTTTTCAGTAGAACAACTCGCAAAACTAATTACAACTAAAAACCAAAATATGTATGATGCTTTTATAGACATAAAAATTAAACCTTTCGGCTAAGAATCAAAGAGTAAATGTAAAAATTAATCAATAAACTGACCCTATAACTGATAATAAATTAAAATATTTTATCTTTAATCAACTATTGATTTCAAATAGACTCTAACTCTCGGATGAAAGAAAAGCTAGCAAAAATAAAAAAGTACCTTAAGTCTAAGAATAAATTTATTCTTCAAGACCCTGTTAGCTTTGAACAAAAGTTTTCGCTAACTCTCACCAAGAGCAGCACTTTATTAGTTGGTTTAGCTTTATTTTTAATTATTGGAACTATTTTTTATTTCGTTATCTCTTACACTTCTCTTAGAAATTTTATCCCTGGATTTCCAAAAAATGCGAGTGAATTATATGAAATTGATAAAGAAAACCAGGAAAAAGTAATTTTGTTAGAACAAAAGACCGCTAGTAGAAATAAGTGGATAACTAACTTACAATCAATACTAAACAACAAAGACACTATTACTTTACTAGATATTGATGAACTAATAAAGTCTGATTCTACTGTTGATTACAAAAATATTATTTTCGAAAGATCTCAAGAAGATTCAATTCTTAGAAAGAGAATAGCTAATCAAAAACTAAATGGTTCTGATAAGCTCGTCAGAAATATTTTAAAGAATCTGATGAACTTCGAACAACCTCTTCCAGGTGAAATGTCAAGTACAGAAAACCAAGGTTTAAATGAAAGTTTTTACAAAGCAAAGTACAAATCTCAAGTAAAATCATCCATGGAGGGAGTTGTAATATCAAAAACTTCAAACTCAATTTTCATCCAGCACCCACATAATGTAATATCTGCATATTACGACTTATCAGAGATTAAACCTACAATAGGATCTGATATATATAAAGGTGATAAAATTGGAATAATGCGCGATACTGCTCTTAGGTACCAACTTTGGTACAAAGGAAAAACTATTCCTTCATCTATCTATTCTGATTTATAAATTCATCAGAGTTTCAGAGAAATCAAATAGCTCCTTTTCTTTAAAATTATCTGCCATTATTTGTAATCCAAAAGGCATTCCATTTGAATGATTACCAAGTGGCAAAGAGATAGCAGGGTTCCCTGACATATTTGCGTGAACAGTAAAAATATCTTGTAAATACATAGTAATTGGATCCTTTACGTTCTCACCAATTTTAAATGCTGTATCTGGTGTTGTTGGACCTATTACAAAATCGAAATCATTGAATACTTCATCCGTTTTTTGTTTTATTACCTGTCTTACTTTCATTGCTTTAGTGTAGTAAGCATCAAAATATCCTGAACTCAAAACAAAAGTACCCAGCATAATTCTTCTTTTAACCTCTTCACCAAAACCTTCTGTTCTTGAAAGTACGTAAGTAGATTCTATATCAGTTGCATTTGGGCTTCTGTAGCCAAAATGAACCCCATCATAACGAGATAAATTTGAAGAAGCTTCAGCAGTAGTTAAGACATAATAAGTTGGAACCATATAATCCATGTATGGGAATTCAAACTCATCAACTTGGTGCCCTTCGGCTTTTAATTTTAATATTAATGCAGAAAAGTAATCTTTAATCTCTTGGTTCAAACCAGGACTTTCGATTACTTCTTTAGCTATTCCAATTTTTAATTTCTTTGTTGAAGAATCTATTTCAGAGAATTTTTCGACTTCTTTTTTAGATACTGTGCTATCAAATTCGTCCGATCCTGACATTACTTCAGTTAGTAATGCTGCATCTTTAACCGAATTTGTAAGTGGACCAATTTGATCAAATGATGATGCGTAAGCCAATAGTCCCCATCTAGAAATTCTTCCATAAGTAGGTTTAACACCTACTATGCCACAAAATGATGCTGGTTGCCTAATAGAACCTCCGGTATCTGAACCTAAAGTTGCTAAACATAATCCTGCTGCAACAGCTGCAGCCGAACCTCCTGAAGAACCTCCAGGTACTTTATCTTCTTGAATTGGGTTGAGTACATTACCAAAAGAGGAGTTCTCATTGGAACTTCCCATTGCAAATTCATCACAGTTTAATCGGCCAATGATTATAGCATCTTCTGCTAACAATCTTTCAACAGCAGTTGCTGAAAAAAGAGATTCAAAACCATCAAGAATTTGTGAGGAGGAGGAAACTTTATGGCCTTTGTAGCAAATATTATCTTTTATTCCAATAACAAATCCTGCTAGTCTCCCAGCATTTCCTTGAGCTATTTTTTCATCAACCTCCTTTGCTTTTACCAAAGCAGTTTCATCAAATGTTTCCAAAAAAGCATTTAAATGTTTTTTGTCCTCAATTTGGTTTAAATAGTATTCTACTGTTTCTACACAGGAAGTTTTCCCGCTTAGTAATTGGTCTTGGAATTCAGAAAAATTGGCGTACAAAGCAGTTTGTTTATTTATCTTCTAATACATTATCAACAGAATCTTTGGCTTTCTCTTCACCTTCGCCCTTAGAGGCATCTTTAAATTCTTTGATTCCGCTACCTAGTCCTTTCATTAATTCTGGAATTTTTTTCCCTCCAAATAAAAGTAATACCACCACTACCACAAGAATGATTTGAGGTGTTCCAATTGCTCCTAATATAATAGCTGTGTTCATAATCTGTAGTTATTTATTTAACAAATGTAGTAATAAGAAACAAACTAAGCACAAAAAAAAAGTGAAGTAGTTCACTTCACTTTTTTTAAAATTATAAAATCTAATTGTTATTTAGATAACATCTGAATTTTCTTGTATAAATTATCTTCGTCTCCTGGAACATAATTATTGTGTTCGTATACTATTTTTCCGTTCCCATCAACTAAAAAAGTAAAAGGAACATTGTTTACATTCATTGCTCTCTTTAACTCTTGGTTCTCGTCAATATACACTTCGTATTCCCATCCTTTAGAATCTACGTAAGGCTTTACTTTATGCTTATTTCTAGCATCATCAATAGATACTGCAATTAATTTAACACCAGTTTCTTCTTGCCAATCTTCATAAACTTCGGCAATATTATTTAATTCTTTTTTACAAGGACTACACCAAGTTGCCCAAAAACTAATTACCATAGGTTTACCATCATTCTTAAACATGTTAGTGCTTACAGTTTTACCCTGCAAGGTTTTTACGTTTACTGTAGGAATTGTTTTTTCGTTAGGAGAAGTGAAAGCCACAGCTAACATAGCTAATCCTGTGATAATAGATATTTTAATTGTTTTAGTCATTTGTATTTTTTTTTTAGTATTTTTACTCGATATGAAAGTAAGCATATAGTATGCCATATGTTCTTTCAAATTTATGATTAACATTTAGATAACCAATAGACATGATGAAAAAATTACTTACTATTTCTTTAATATCTTTATTTGGAGCAACTTATGCTCAAAACATAGAGTTAAGAATTCATAATCAAACAGCACTTATTAACGGAACTAATATTAATATTACTGAACCAGTTACTACTAACATGTTGCAAGATGTGGAGAGCAAAATTGATGTTGTAAGTACCTATTCAACTTCCAAAACAATTAAAGTAAGAAAAAGAGAAATTACAACAAACCAGCCATTACAAGAAAATGCTATTTGTTGGGGCCTTTGTACTATTGGTGTAACTTGGGGAACATCACCAGTATTGGAAAGTGACCCATTAACAATGCCTGTTTCAACAACTCCTACTATATACTCAGGACACGTTTATCCACAAACTTTAGGGGGAACTTCTACATTTAGGTATATTTGGTTTGATGTAAACAACCCTAATGATAGTACTTGGGTTGATGTAACGTATAATGTTATTGGTACAGCTAGCGTAAATGAAATTGAAAAAGTTACTAAACTAAGTATTTATCCAAATCCTGCTTCTGACTTTTTAAATATTAACTTAAATTCTAACGAAATAAATAAAGCCATTGAAATAATGGATATTACAGGTAGAAAAGTATACTCTAAATCAATAACAAGAGATTCTGAATTATTGAGAGTAAACACTTCTGGATTAACACCAGGAATTTACTTTGTATCGGTTTTAGCTAACGATAAAACGATAAAAACTGAAAAAGTAATTATCACTAAATAAACTTAAGTTTAAATAATTTTAAAAGAGAGGTAGATGCGTTCTGCCTCTCTTTTTTGTTTTTTACACTTTGTGGTCAAGCATTCTAAATGAAATTATTATCTTAGCACACTATTTACAACTCGTTTTATGATTACGTATGTTTCTGGAAAATTAGTGGAGAAAAACCCTAGCTATGTGGTTATTGAAACTGGTGGCATAGGTTATTTCATACATATATCACTACAAACATATTCTCAACTAGGGAATAATGAAAACTGTAAACTATTCACTTATTTCTCTGTAAAAGAAGACTCTCAAACACTTTATGGTTTTAAAGATACTACCGAAAGAGAGTTGTTTAAGCAATTGATTTCAGTTTCTGGCGTTGGAACTAACACAGCCAGAATGATGTTGTCTTCTATGACGTCTAGTGAATTAGTATCTTCCATTGCATCTAGCAATGTTACATCTATCACTAGTATAAAAGGTATTGGAGCAAAAACTGCTCAAAGAATTATTTTGGACTTAAAAGATAAAATTCTGAAGACGGCAGATGCTGACTCAAACAATTCTGCCTTAATGAACAATACAATTAAAAATGAGGCGTTATCTGCTCTTGTAGTATTAGGATTTGATAAAAAAGCAGCTGAAAAAGCAATAGACACTATTTTACTTAAAGAGCCAAGTATTACAGATTTAGAAGTATTAATTAAAAAGAGCTTGAAATCGTTTTAACATTTGAAAAACCTTTCTAAAATATCATATAGAACAATTCTAATCATTGGATTTTGTGGTTTCTTTTTCTTTGGACTTTCCAAAAAAAGAGAATTTAACTTCATAAATTTTTTCGACTCAGACGAACAAGAAAACCTTGAAAGAGATATTGAAATTGATTCTCCAGATATTACTTTAAAATATCCTTATACCGGTACTAACAATCCAAGTGACCCTAAAACTAGTTTGGTTGGATTGAAAGAACCTCTTAATATCAAGAGAACTATTAGGTACAATCCTACGACTCAACAATATGAGTTTGTATCTACTATTGGAGATAGTAACCAATATCAAATTCCTTATTACATGAGTTATGAGGAGTTCAGAAAATATCAAGAAAAAAAGGCAGAAGAAGATTATTGGAAATCAAAAGTAGAGGAAGACAACAGTGCAAATTCTGGTGATTTTGTTCCTCAATTAGATAGAACTAACAGGGAGTTTGGAGATATTTGCGAAGGAAAACTAATCGACATTACTCCACAGGGAGCTGCCGAACTTCAATTTGGACTTAATACTACAAGAACGGATAACCCAGCAATTCCTGTTAAGCAAAGGCAACTAACTACATTTGATTTTGGTCAACAAATACAATTAAACATTCAGGGAAGTATTTGTGATAAATTCAATATCAACTTTAACTATAATACCGAGGCAACTTTTGATTTTGAAAACCAAACTAAATTAGCTTACGAAGGAAATGAAGATCAAATTCTTCAAAAAATTGAGGCTGGTAATGTAAATTTTCCTGTACCTAATACATTAATACAAGGAAGCCAAAGTTTATTTGGACTTAGAACAGATTTGAAATTTGGTAAACTGAATATCTCTACTGTAGTTTCGCAAAATAGAGGAGAACGAAAAGAGATAAACATTAAAAATGGAGCACAACAAAAAGAATTTGAGTTACCAATTAATAACTACGAACAAAACCGTCACTATTTTGTAAATCATTACCACAGAGATAATTTTGACCAAGCAATGAGTTCGTTACCAAACGTATCATCACAGGTTAGAATTACCAAAATGGAAGTTTGGGTAACCAACAGAGTAAATGATTTTGATGATACTAGAAACATTATTGGTTTTGCAGATTTAGGTGAAACAAGAGTACTAGAAGGTAATCCACAAGTAACTCCATTGCCAGATAGTATTCCTTTTAATGGAACCAACAATCTTTATAGTTTTTTGAACAATACTGCGGGGACAAGAAATTTAACTACTGTATCTACAATCCTTGCCAATACAACAGCAAGCCCAGGGCCTTTTGTTCAAAGTAGACATTACGAAAAACTAGAAAACGCTAGATTACTTTCAGAATCTGAGTATAACTACAACTCGATATTAGGTTATATATCACTAAACCAACCACTAAATAATGATGAGATTTTAGGAATCTCTTATCAATATACTTATCAAGGTAAAACTTACCAAGTTGGTGAATTTTCTACTGATGGAATTCCTGGGAATGATGCACTTTTCCTTAAGCTACTTAAAGGAACAATTAACACTCCTATATACAAAGCTTGGGATTTGATGATGAAAAACATCTATTCTATTGGAGCTTATCAAGTAAGCCAAGAGAATTTTAAATTAGATGTTTGGTATACGAATCCTAAAGATGGAGTTGATATAAATTATATTCCACAATCTGGTATTGACGACAAAACTGTTCTTCAGGTTGTAGGTGCAGATATTGTGAATCAACAACAACAACCCTATCCTGATGGTGTTTTTGATTTTATCCCTTTAAACAGAATAGGAAATAGAGTAGAAAATGGAGGGACTATTAACCCTCAGAACGGTAGGGTAATTTTTAGTAAAGTTGAACCTTTTGGTGCTTATTTAGAAGAACAGCTAAAAGCAGCAGGAGTAAGTCCTACGGTTATAAGCACTATTGCTTTTCCACAACTTTATGATAGTACACAAACCATTGCGCTTCAATTTCCTGAACTAAATAGATTTACGCTTAAAGGAGTTTATGAGTCTGCCAATAGTTCGGAAATATCGTTAAATGCCTTTAATATCCCTCAAGGTTCGGTTACAGTTACAGCTGGTGGAGTAAGATTAATTGAGAATCAAGATTATACAGTAGATTATAACATTGGTAGAGTAAAAATTACTAATGATGGAGTATTGAATTCTGGTACACCAATCAAAATTTCTTTGGAGAGTAATTCACTATTTACTTCTATACAAAAAACTATGATCGGAACTCATTTCGATTATCAGTTTAATCCTAATTTTAATTTAGGCGCAACAATGCTTCGTCTTTCTGAAAAACCTTTGACTCAAAAAGTAAATATTGGAGATGAACCAGTAAGAAACACCATGCTTGGTATTAATGGTAACTTTCAACAAGATGCTCCATTTTTAACCAAATTAGTAGATAACATTCCTTTTATTAATACAAAAGAGAAATCTACAATTACTGCATCACTTGAAGCTGCCTATTTAATTCCAGGCCATAATCCGGCAATTACTGACGAAGGACAATCATTTATTGATGATTTTGAAGGAAGTCAATCAACCATTGACATTAGGTCATTTAACAGTTGGGTACTTGCAAGTGTACCTCAAGGGCAACCAGACTTATTTCCTGAAGCTGCTTTAAATAACAATCTAGATTACGGATATAACAGAGCACTTATAAACTGGAATGTTTACGATCCTTCTGTTTTTTATGAAGAAAGAGGTTTAGTTCC
>CALLII010000022.1 GCA_938009745.1 uncultured Flavobacteriales bacterium | reverse complement strand
GGAGAAATTACTAGACGAAACTTAGCATTAAGAATAGCTACTGGAGTTTACCAACAACCTGCATTTTACAGAGAGTACAGAAGGCTTGACGGTAGTTTAAATCAAAATATCCAAGCACAAAGATCTATTCATTTAATATTGGGAAGTGACTATATTTTTAATAAGTGGGGAAGAGATTTTAAACTTACCTCAGAAGTTTATGTTAAATACCTGGATAGAGTTATTCCTTATGACGTAGATAACGTAAGAATTAGATACTCTGCTGACAACAATGCAACAGCCTATTCTACTGGAATTGATTTAAAATTAAATGGTAAATTCATTAACGATCTAGAGTCTTGGGGAACAATTTCAGTCATGCAAACTAGAGTTAATTTAGGCAATGACGTTTACTACACCTACTTAAATTCTGACGGAGACACAATAATTCCTGGATTTACAAATAATAATGTTGCTGTAGATTCTTTGGCTTATTCTCCAGGTTTTTTACCTCGACCAACAGACCAAAGAGTTTCTTTTGGGTTATTTTTCCAAGATAAAATGCCAAAAACATGGAATACCGAAAAAGTAAAATGGGATAAATTTAAAATCAACTTAAGTTTTATTTACAATACAGGGTTCTCATATTTGAAAAAATCTCAACTAACAGACCCTGCTTACGAGAACAATTCATTTATCCCAAGAACACCAAGATACTTAAGAGTAGACGCAGGATTCATAAAAGACTTTATATCTGAAGATTATAAAGCAAAAGAAGGTTCCAGATTCAAAAATATTGAACAATTTTCTATCAGTTTAGAAGTATTTAATTTGTTAGGAGTAGACAACACGGTTTCTTATAATTTTGTTCAGGCAACCAATGGGAGACAGTACGCAATCCCAAACAGATTAACCTCTAGGGTTATCAATTTAAAGCTAATTGCTATATTTTAAATTAAAGTTTTGTAACCAAACTGACTTTAATAGTTCTAGAATTAGCGAATTAAATTTTTAATAAAGAAAATTATTGCTATTTTCGTCAGTATTACTTTAAATCAAAAAAAACATTTTCATGAAGAAAATTAATATCCTACTTGCCTTTTTACTAATGTTTGCAGTTTCTGTATCAGCACAAAAACCTAAAAGCAAATATTACAGCAAAAACACAAAACTTGCTGAAAAAGCTTTTGAAGAGGACAAATATCAAGAAGCAATTTTACTGTTTGACAAAGCATACAAAAAAGCTAAAACATCTAAAGACAAAGGTTTTATAACTTATCATTTAGCACTATGCTATGAGTATACTAGAGAAAACAAAAAAGCCAAACAATATTTTGAACGTGCTTTAAGATTAAAGTATGATGATAAACAACCAGATATTTTTACAAGACTTGCAGCTATGCAAATGCAAGATGGAGAATATAAGGATGCAAGAAAGAACTATGAAATGGCTCTTAAAAAAGACCCAAAAGATGAGCTTGCAAAAAAAGGATTACAATCATGTAAAGAAGTAAATAAAATCCTAGCTAACCCTACAAAACATAAAGTAGAAGTAGTAAAAGAATTAAGCTCTGAAGAGTACGATTGGTCAATGGCACAATTTGATAAAAGAGGTACACAATACATTTTCTCCTCAACAAGACCTGCATCAACAGGTAGTGAAGCTGAACCAATTATGGGTCAAGAAAGAGCTGATTTGTATGTAACTACAATGGATAGACAAGGAAATTTTGGAGAACCTACTTCAATTGGAGAATCAATAAATACCAAAGAACATGAGGCTTCAGCTGTTTTATATAACAATGGTAACAGCATGTTTTTTACAAGATGTAATGCAGAAAAAAACCAAAATTTAGGTTGTCAAATATACACTGCAGACAAAAAAGGAAAAAACTGGTCTAATCCAGAACTTTTGGAATTAGTTGACAGTGTATTTATGACTGCAGGTCACCCTGCAACTGATAGAAAAGGATCGTTCATCATTTTTTCTTCTGATATGCCAGGAGGACTTGGAGGTAAAGATCTTTGGATTTCTGAATATAACAAAAGAGAAAAGAGCTGGGGAACGCCAAGAAATTTAGGTTCTAAAATTAATACTGCAGGAGACGAGAAGTTTCCAACCATTGCAAGTGATGGAACTTTATATTATTCTTCGGATGGACTCATAGGATTAGGTGGACTAGATATGTACAGAGCAGAAGCTGTAGAAGGTGTACTTAAAAAATGGGACAACCCTACAAACATGGGGACACCTCTTAACTCTTCAAAAGATGATCACGGTATTATTTTTAATTCATCTAACCCAAACTCAGGTTATTTTTCTTCTTCTAGATTAGGAAAAAATGAAATGGACTTATACTCTGATATATTTTCGTTTGATTTACCAGGTTGTGCACTTACACTAAAAGGTAGAGTTAGAGATCAAGATTCATTAACTCCACTTGCTGGAGCAACAGTTACTTTAACTGGTTCTGATGGAAGTACAGCTACTATTAAAACTGATTCTGAAGGTAACTTTGAATTTGGTAAAAAAGGAAAAGGAAGATACATTAACAAAGGAGTTAATTACAACTTAGTATTCGAAGCAGAAAACCACCTGAATAAAAAAACTAAGAGAGTAGTATCTCAAGACTATTGTAATGAAACGTTTTACGAAGACATAAAACTACTTTGCTTTAACTGTAAGCCAATTCTAATGCCAGAAGTACAATACGTATTTGGTACTGCCGAACTACAAGTAAACTCTACTATTAACTCTAAGGATTCATTATTATTCTTATATAATGTAATGAAAGATAATCCAACTATTAGGGTGCAACTAGAAGCTCACACAGATTGTAGAGGAAGTGATGCTGCTAACCAAGCTTTATCGCAAAGAAGAGCTCAAGCTTGTGTAGATTACTTAATTAGTAAAGGAATTGACAGAAGTAGATTAGTTGCAAAAGGATTTGGAGAATCTCAACCAAGAGTTATCCAAGAAAATGGTGCTGATAAAACTTTAGGTTGCGATATGATTACAGCACTTAAAACATCTAATCCAGCTGCATTCGATAGATACCACCAATTAAACAGAAGAACTACTTTCTCTGTGATTGAAGATTAGAGAAAATAATTTAATTTTGAAGCATCCCGAACATATGTTTGGGATGCTTTTTTATTTATATAAATCGAAAGAAAAGGATTCCCGAATTATCCGTACTTTTGTACAGATTTTAACCACTGAACCAAAAGAATGTCAGACGTAAAATACAACCAAAGAGGAGTATCTGCATCTAAAGAAGATGTACATGCTGCAATAAAAAATATTGACAAAGGAGTATTTCCAAATGCCTTTTGTAAAGTTGTCCCAGATTATCTTGGAAATGATGATGACTATTGTATTGTTATGCACGCAGATGGAGCAGGAACAAAATCTGCTTTAGCTTACATGTATTGGAAAGAAACTGGTGACGTAAGAGTTTGGAAAGGAATAGCACAAGATGCATTAATAATGAATATTGACGATTTGTTGTGTATTGGAGCAACAGATAACATTTTACTTTCTTCTACCATTGGTAGAAATAAGAATTTAATAACTGGAGAAGTACTTTCTCAAATTATTAACGGAACCGAAGAATTACTTCAAGACCTAAAAAAATGGGGAGTAAACATCTACTCAACCGGAGGAGAAACTGCGGACGTAGGTGATTTAGTAAGAACAATAATAGTTGACTCTACTGTTACTTGCAGAATGAAAAAATCGGATGTGATTGAAAACAATATCCAACCGGGAAATGTAATTGTTGGTTTAAGCTCTTTTGGAAAAGCAAACTACGAAACAGAGTACAATGGAGGTATGGGGAGTAACGGATTAACATCTGCCCGTCATGATGTATTTAATAAGTATTTAGTTGAGAAATATCCTGAAAGTTTTGACCCAAAAGTCCCAAGTGACTTAGTATATGTAGGAAGTAAAAAACTAACCGATTCTGTGGATGGAAGTCCAATAAACGCAGGAAAATTAGTCCTATCCCCTACCCGAACCTACGCTCCAATAATTAAAAAGATTTTGGATTCTCACAGAAACCAAATAAATGGAATGATTCATTGTAGTGGTGGAGCACAAACCAAAGTATTGCACTTTTGTGATAACGTTCATGTTGTTAAAGATAATATGTTTGATTTACCACCTTTATTTAAGCTTATACAAGCCGAATCCGGAACTGCTTGGGAAGAAATGTACAAAGTATTCAATATGGGGCACAGAATGGAACTATACGTTCCTGAGGAGATAGCGCAATCTATTATTGATATTTCTACTTCCTTTGGAGTCGAGGCAAAAATAGTAGGAAGAGTTGAGGAATTCAATTCAAACGATAACTCAAAACAGCTGACTATAAAATCACAGTTTGGAGAATTTATTTACAATAAATAAAACAGAAGTATGTCTAACATAATTGGAAAATTAGAATTAATAAAGGAAAGATGGGAAGAGATTGGGAAGAAGATAATTGATCCTGAGATTATTTCTGACATGAAGCAGTATGTGAAACTTACTAAGGAATATAGTGATTTGGAAGATGTGGTAAAAGCATTGGATAAATTAAAAAGCCTGAACTCCAACATTGAGGGAAACAGAGACATCATTAAAAATGAGACAGACCCTGATTTTGTTGAAATGGCAAAAGAAGAATTATCTGATTGCGAAAGCCAATTGGAAGTATTGAACGAAGAGATAAAACTTCTTTTAATACCAAAAGATCCTGAAGATGCTAAAAATGTAGTTGTTGAAATAAGAGCTGGAGCTGGAGGAGATGAAGCAAGTATATTTGCTGGAGATTTATACAGAATGTACACAAAATATGCATCTACAAAAAAATGGCAAGTTGAAATTGTAGATACAGCTGACGGAACAAACGGAGGATATAAAGAAGTTATATTCGAAATTTCTGGAGCAAATGTTTACGGAGAAATGAAATATGAATCTGGAGTTCATAGGGTACAAAGAGTACCTCAAACTGAGACTCAAGGGAGAGTTCATACTTCAGCAGCCTCAGTAATTGTGTTACCAGAAGCAGAAGAATTTGATATAGAAATTAAAAAAGCTGACTTGAGAGTTGATTCTTATTGTTCGTCAGGACCTGGAGGACAATCAGTAAACACAACTTATTCTGCCATTAGATTAACTCACATACCTACAGGAGTTGTTGCTCAATGTCAGGATCAAAAATCTAAACTAAAAAACTACGACAAAGCACTTTCTGTACTTCGTTCAAGAGTATATGAAATTGAGCTTCAAAAGAAACTAGCTAGTGATGCTTCTACTCGTAAATCATTAGTTTCTTCGAGTGATAGATCGGCAAAAATCAGAACTTACAACTATGCGCAAGGTAGAGTTACAGATCACAGAATTAATTTAACACTGTACAACCTTTCAAATATTATTGACGGAGATATTTCTGATATTTCTGAAGCATTGAAAATGGCTGATATGGCAGAAAGAATGCAAGAAGGAGCTGAAGCTTAAAAAAAGACTTAAGACTGCTTCGTTTTTAGATGTAAAATATAAGAGTAATGAAAAATAACCGATAATCTTTCCTTTTGAGAGTAAAATTAAAGAGGCAAGTTATTCTAACAATTAAAACATTAATTATTAGCTAATAGACATTTATGATGAAAATTATAAAAATATTTATAATCCTTTTTTTAACTAGCAACTGGATATTTACACAAGATATTGAGTGCTCAAGAACTGCTTTATTTGGAGAAGTGGAAATCTGTTTACCTGTTTTAGATGGCTATCAAGAATGTTATACCAACTCTGCAGTAAAAAAACTAGCAGATGAGTCTGAATCCCCTAGTAATGAAGTTTTAGGATTTTATTTGAACAATCAAACTCATAATAAAATTGACAGTCTAGGTTTTATAGGATTTGACGATTACTTTAAGATATATGCAACAAAGCAAATAAAAGACTTAAAAGCAGATAAAAAAATCCTTACAAATATGGAAGAAGTTTTATCAGGAAACTTTATTTCAAAAAATTGGGATGAGATTAAGAAAGAAATGAATGAGATTGAAAATGACTTTGATATTGAAATAGGAAAGCCAACAATCATTAAGAATTACCAATTGAATGAAAATTCATTTACATATGTCTTACTTGTTAAATATCAATTGGAAGGCTCTGAACCATTCACTAAAGCAATGACAATAAATGGCTTATTATTAAACGAAAGACTTGTTTGGATGGCTTATTACATAGATTATGATGGTAAGAAAAGTATAAATGAATTACAAGAGAAATCTGACTATATAGTGACTAATATTTTGGACGCAAACACAAAATAAACCAAGCTTTTACAGAATATAATTACAAACAATGAACTACCAAGAATTAGTAACTCAAATCAAAAAGAAAAAATCCTTTCTATGTGTGGGATTAGATACTGATTTGAACAAAATTCCTAAATATTTATTAAATACAGAAGATCCTGTTTTTGAATTCAATAAACAGATTATTGATGCAACAAAAGACTATTGTGTTGCCTATAAACCAAACATTGCTTTCTACGAAATGTTAGGAACCAAAGGTTGGGAAAGTTTACAAAAAACGATTGACTACATACCTAAAGATATTTTTACTATTGCTGACGCAAAGAGAGGAGATATTGGTAATACAAGTTTGTATTATGCAAATACTTTTTTCGATACTTATGATTTTGACTCGGTAACAGTTGCACCTTATATGGGAAGCGATTCGGTTACACCTTATTTACAACATAAGGATAAATGGGCAATCGTTTTGGCATTAACTTCTAACAAAGGGGCAGACGATTTTGAATTACAAAAATTAGAAAGTGGTGAGTATGTTTTCGAAAAAGTACTTTCTACATCCAAAGAATGGGGAAGCAAAACAAACATGATGTATGTTGTTGGAGCAACTCGCCCGGAAATGTTAGCAGATATAAGAAAAATAATTCCAAATCACTTTCTTTTAGTCCCAGGAGTCGGAGCACAAGGCGGAAGTTTATCTGAAGTTGTAAAGTATGGAATTACAGATGATATCGGGTTATTAGTAAATTCTTCAAGAGGAATTATCTATGCCGGAAACGGAGAAGATTTTGCTCAAAAAGCAGGAGAGAAAGCCAAGTCTATTCAAGAAGAAATGGCAAGTTTAATGTCTTAAAAAAAACCTTATGAATATTATTTTATTTGATGGAATCTATCACAAAAATTTACTTCCGCTTACCTACACTCGTCCAGTTTGTGAGTTAAGAATAGGAATACTAACCATTAAAGAAAAATGGGAACAGTATATTGAAAATCCTATTCAAGTAAAGACTCAGGATTATTTAGCGAAAAAATTCGGTTCAGCAACCGAAGAAAATTCTATTGGAATCAATGGGTCTATTTTACCATCTGATGATTTAATGAGCAGCTTGTTAGATTTGAAAAACAAACAAATCCTTACTTCTAAAGGAAAAGTAATTGCTATTAATCCTCTTCCACTTAACTCCGAGAATATAGAGGAAGAACTAAGCGAATACAAAATGGTGGAAACGAAAGCTACGTTTCTTCAAATTGAGAATGTTTGGGATTTATTTAAACTAAATGATGAAGCTATCCGAAGTGATATTGAATTAATTAAATCTGAAAAAACATTTATAGAAGCTTCTTCAACTAACCAAATATTAGGAGAAGACATATACATAGAAGAAGGTGCTAAAGTTGAATGCGCTATTCTAAACACTACTTCTGGACCAATTTACATTGCTAAAGGAGCCGAAGTAATGGAAGGAAGTATCCTGAGAGGACCAATTGCTGTTTGTGAAAATGGTGTTGTAAAAATGGGAGCTAAAATTTATGGAGCAACTACTATTGGGCCATATTCCAAAGTTGGCGGAGAAGTTAATAATTGTATGATTCAGGGATATTCCAACAAAGGTCATGATGGATTTTTGGGAAATGCAGTACTTGGCGAATGGTGTAATTTAGGTGCTGACACTAATAATTCAAATCTTAAAAACAATTATCAATCGGTTGATATTTATAATTATCAGGAAGAAAAATACGTAGATACTGAGTTACAATTTTGCGGATTAATCATGGGAGATCATTCTAAATCAGCAATTAACACCATGTTTAACACAGGAACTGTGGTTGGAGTTAGTGCAAATATCTATGGAGCAGATTTTCCAAGTAAGTTTATTCCATCCTACTCTTGGGGAGGAAGAAAACCTCTGGAATATAAGTTTGATAAAGCAATGGATACTGCAAAACGAGTAATGGACAGGAGAAGTATTGCACTTACGGAAGATGATTTGGACATCCTGAAGCACGTTTATGACGAAAGTCAAAAATTCAGGAAATAGATATTAGAGAAAATCACAATCAAATGAAATTCAAAATTTTATTTCTTTCAATAGCTTTATTTCTTATTGGGTTAACTAATTTCAGTCAAGATTTTAACTCCAATTTAGAGCCCTCAGCTCCAATGAAAACAGCCAACAATGCTGTAGCAGGTGGACTATTAAATGGCATTCCACATGTTTATTCTTTTGGAGGGATTGACTCTACTAAAGTTTTTACTGGGATTCATTTAAAATCGTTTAGATATAATACTCAAACTCAAATTTGGGACACGATACCGGATTTACCAGATACAAGAGGAAAAGTAGCAGCCGGAGCAAGTATCATAGATAGTATTATATATATAATTGGAGGATACTATGTATTTCAAAATGGGTCAGAAATTTCCTCAGATGATATTCATAGGTTTAACATCAATACAAATAGCTATTTATCTGATGGAGCAACTATTCCAGTTGCTACAGACGATCACGTTCAGGCAGTATGGAAGGATAGTTTGATTTATGTAATTACTGGATGGAGTAATTCTGGAAATATTCCTAATGTGCAAATATACAATCCAATAACAGACACTTGGAGTACTGGAAACCCAGTTCCAAACAACAATAGATTTAAGTCTTTTGGAGCTTCGGGAACAATTGTAGGTAATACCATTTATTATTATGGAGGAGCATCAAGTGGATTTGGATTTCCTATTCAAAACTTGTTAAGAGTTGGAGTAATAAACCCATTAAATCCTGCACAAATTAACTGGCGAGATTCTACTTTAAATCCAGCTATTACTTGTTACAGGTCTGCTTGTATTGGAAACCCAAGAGGTATAAATTGGATTGGAGGGTCACAAGTAACCTACAATTACAATGGAATAGCTTACAATGGAAGTGGTGGAGTTTCTGCAACAAATAGGAATATTTATTACAATCCACAAGATTCTACTTTAAGCTATAAATTTATTTATGGAGACTCCTTACCAATGGATTTAAGAGGAATTGCTGATTTTGGGAATACCAAGTACATAGTAGGAGGAATGATAGGAAACCAAGAAGTAACGAATAAAGTATGGAAACTGGACTATGTAACTGTTTCTTTAAATGAAGAAAAAAGCGATATAGATATTTCAATGTATCCAAACCCAACTAATAACTTCATAATCCTCGAATCAAAAAATTCACAAGTAAAATCAGCTTTTTTGTATTCAAAAGAAGGAAAACTAATAACTGAATACCTATTAAAATCTAATAAAACGAAAATTGATTTAGCCGATTTACCAAGCGGTATTTATTTTTTAAAAGTAGAAACTGACACTAATTCAGTAACAAAAAAGATTATTAAACAATAAATAGTTCAAAAAATGAGCTAAAAAGAGTTGGATAAATAATTTATTTATATATTTGCAATCCGATAAAAAAACAAGCATTATGAAAATTAGAGTAGCAAAGAAAATAGTTAAGAACCAAGAAAACTTAAACTATAACAAAGGACAAGTAGAAAAAGCAGTAAAAGTTGTAGCTAAATACAGCAAGAACGCTCCAAAATAATTAGTTCATTTCGAACAAAAAAAAAGCCATTAACTTTTAGTTAATGGCTTTTTTTATGCTCAATACTTTTATATTTTGGGATAATCGGATACTGGCTTAAACAAACCATATAGGAACATGCATACTCCAGCCACAGCAAAACATATTGCATAAACTGAAAGCCTTATTCCCATTTTTCTGTAGGGTGCAAACTCAAGCAGAAGAAAGAAAATACCTCCCAGTAATAAAAGAAAAAATCCACTTATAATTATAGATTTTTTCACTCTCCTTTCACGACTATTTAAGTTATCATAAAATGAAATAATCCATTTTTTAATCTGATCTCTAGAAATTCGATTATTCTGAAATTTATTGATAATATGTTTGATGGGTTCTTCTGAATGAAGTTTAGCAATAACCTCTTCCCTTATCGCTCTAGTATACTTTTCTTCGATAATTGGTTGAACGTCTTCAATAAAATGAGTAGGGATTTTACCCTCAAGAATAGTGTCTATATTTTCAGAACTATCCTTCTTAAGGATTACCACCACTTCTTTGGTAAAGGCCTTTACAAGAATACTATATGATTTATTTGCTATAGCATCTGCAGTCACTAAGCCAATACCTTCATCTCTCAGTTTGGAGAAAACCTCTTCTTTAGACAGACCGTTTTCCATCCAAGAAATTACTTCTTCAATTTTAGTATTTCTATCCTGTGGAGTCATTAATTTATATCACTCCCAACTTCTTCCCTACTTTTGTAAAAGCCTCAATCGCTTTATCCAAATGTTCCATTTCGTGTCCTGCAGAAATCTGAACTCTAATTCTGGCAGCACCTTTTGGAACTACTGGGTAATAAAATCCAATTACATAAATTCCTTCATTAAGTAATTCATTACTAAAGTCTTGTGATAGTTTAGCATCATACAACATAATAGGAACGATTGGTGAGTCCCCCTCTTTAATATCAAATCCTGCTGCTTTTATTTTAGCTTTAAAATAATCTTTATTCGATTCTAATTTATCACGTAAATCAGTACTTTTCGATAATATTTCAAATACTTTGTTAGAAGCACCAACTATAGAAGGAGCTAGTGAATTTGAAAATAAATACGGACGAGATCTTTGTCTCAGCATATCTATAATTTCTTTTTTACCAGTTGTATAACCTCCCATTGCACCACCTAAAGCTTTTCCTAAAGTTCCTGTTACAATATCTACTTTATCCATAACGCCAAAGTGTTCTGGCACTCCTCTTCCTGTTTTTCCGATAAATCCTGCTGAGTGACATTCATCTGTCATTACCAAAGCATCATATTTATCTGCCAAGGCACATATTTCATCCATTTTAGCCAAATCACCATCCATAGAAAAAACTCCGTCAGTAACAATAATTCTGTGTCTTTGTTCTTGCGCTTTAATCAATTGCTCTTCCAAATCTGCCATGTCAGAGTGTGCGTATCTATACCTAGCAGCTTTACATAATCTTACCCCATCAATAATAGAAGCATGATTCAAAGCATCTGAAATTATCGCATCTTCTTTTCCAAAAAGAGGTTCGAAAACACCTCCATTTGCATCAAAAGCGGCAGCATATAAGATAGTGTCTTCAGTTCCGTAAAAATCAGAAATATTTTTCTCCAATTGTTTATGAATATCTTGAGTTCCACAAATAAAACGAACTGATGACATTCCAAATCCATGAGAATCTAGAGTGTCCTTAGCAGCTTTTATCACATCTGGGTGTGAGGATAAACCAAGGTAGTTATTTGCGCAAAAGTTAAGTACATTGTCACCCGTACTAACTTCAATTTCAGCAGATTGTGGATTAACAATAATTCTTTCTGATTTGTATAAACCAGCATTTTTAATTTCCTCCAATTCTGTTTGAAGATGATCTTTTAATTTTCCGTACATAGTTTTTATTTAAAGGTTACTGGAATTACCATTCTTACTTTTACTTTATTTCCATTTATTAATCCTGGTGTCCAAGGTGATGATTTTTTAAGAGCAGTTATAGCTTGAGAATCAAGTGTAGAAGAAACACTAACCACAGGCTTCATACTAGATAAATCTCCGTTTTCAAGAACTATCATTTCTACATAAACAGTTTGTCCATTTCCATTTGCTCCCATATTAGCTAAGGTCATATCCAAAAAATCTAAAAGTGGTTGTTCACCTGGGTAAATAGGCATTATTTCAGCAGTATTTACAATTACCTCTCCTTGAAAATCTAACTCATCAGGATTAGTTTCTAATTCTTGAACTCTATCTAATAGGTAACTAACTTCTAGCTCCTTGTCTTTTTTCAATTGTGTTAATTCACTAACCTGAGTTGTCAATTCTTTGTTTTTTGTAGATAAATCGGATACTTGCTTTTTTAAACCACAACTAGACAAACCTACTGCTAGTAGTATAAAAAGGATAAATTTAAGTTTCATATGAAGATATTTATTGTTCAATTCAAAGATATAATTTTTTACATTAACTAAAAATAATATACCTTTGTCCCAACTAAGGGGTGCCCAAATTTCGGGCTGAGATTATACCCATCGAACCTGCTGTGGTAATTCATAGAAGGGATTTTAAAGGTGAGCTATGCTTACCCGTTAAATTAGGTGCATCTCTTGGATAATTTAATTAAACTTTTTAAACAATTCCATGAGAAAAATTACCCTAATTTTCACTACAGTTTTACTTTCAGTAATCTCTTATTCCCAATTCAAAATATCTGGAATAGTTACTAATCAAGAAAAAGAACCCCTTCCTTGGGCAACAATTCAGATAGAAAACTCTAAATATGTTGCCACCACAAATGGAGAGGGTTATTTTGAGTTTACAAACCTAAAGCCAGGAACATACTATCTTAACTTCAAATACGTAGGATTTAAAAGTTATAGAAATGGTTATGTCATTGTAGATAAAGATTTTGAAGTATCGGTTGCATTATATCAGAGAAGATTAATAATAGATGAAGTTACTGTAAGTGGAACTAGAATTGAAGAAAATACACCAACTACCTACACAACCATTGACAAAGAAGAGATTGAAAAGAATAATTTAGGACAAGATATTCCCTACTTGCTTCAACAATCACCATCCATGGTGGTAACCTCAGATGCTGGAGCAGGAGTTGGTTACACGTATATGAGAATTAGAGGAACTGATGCCTCTCGAATAAATGTAACCATTAATGGAATCCCAGTAAATGATGCCGAATCTCATGGAGTATTCTTTGTAAATATGCCCGACTTTGCTTCTTCTATCGAGAGTGTTGATATACAAAGAGGTGCAGGAACTTCTACGAATGGAGTTGGAGCTTTTGGAGCCTCAGTTAACTTATATACCAATTTTCGTAGCGAAACTCCTTATGCCGAAGTAAACAACTCTGTTGGTTCTTTTGGTACGATTAGAAATACTGTGAAATTCGGAACAGGAATAATGAATAGAAAATTCTCGTTTGAAGGAAGATTGTCAAATATTCAATCAGATGGTTTTGTAGACAGAGCTTCTTCGGATTTGAAATCCTATTTCTTTTCAGGTCAATATGCTTCAGGAAAAAACAGTCTTAAATTCATTACATTCTCAGGTAAAAATATCACCTACCAGGCTTGGGCAGGAATACCAAGGGATTCATTAAAAACAAACAGAACTTACAATCCTTACACCTATGAAAATGAAGTTGACAACTACCAACAAGCTCATTATCAATTGTTTTATGATAGAAAAATAAATAATAAATGGTTTTTGAATACAGCCTTGCACTATACAAAAGGACAAGGATACTTCGAGCAATATCGCGAAGATGACGACATGGCGACTTATGGAATTGATCCTTTTACAAAATACATTAATGATAGCACAAATGTAACTCTTACCACTACTGATTTAATAAGAAGAAGGTGGCTGGACAATGATTATTATGGTGGGATTTTTACTTTAAAATACACCCCTAACACAAAAATCAAAGCAATTCTTGGTGGTGGTTACAATATTTATGATGGAGACCACTTTGGAGAAGTAATTTGGGCAAGATACTCAAACAACCTTGACATTAGAGACAGATATTACGACAATAACGCTACTAAAACGGATGGGAACATTTATTTAAAAACAAACCTTCAAGTATCAAAAAAAGTGAATACCTTTTTAGATTTACAAGTAAGACAAATTAATTATAACTTTTTAGGGTTTGATAATCAACTAAGAAATGTAGAGCAGGATGCTAATTTTATATTTTTTAATCCAAAAATAGGAGCGTCAATTGCAATAAACTCAAGTACAAAGTTTTACACCTTATTTGCAGTAGCCAACAAAGAGCCAAATAGAGATGATTTAACTGAGTCCTCTCCTACTTCCCGTCCACAATCTGAGACATTATATGATTTGGAACTTGGTTTCAAGAGATCTAAATCTAAATATGCATTAAGTGTAAATGGGTATTACATGTTGTACAAAAATCAGTTGGTAGCTACAGGAGCAATCAATGATGTGGGTGCATCTGTAAGAACAAACATTGAAGATTCATATAGAATGGGAATTGAAATTGAAGGTGGAGTTCAAATCACTAAAGGATTAAAATGGAGCGGAAACATAACCTTAAGCCAGAATAGAATCCAAAACTGGACAGAATATGTCGATAATTGGGATACTTGGGGAAAAGATACAGTTGTTCATACCAATTCTACTTTAGCATTTTCTCCAAGCATAATTGCCAGTAGTATTTTCGAATTTTTTCCTTACAAACAATTTGATGGACCAAGAATGGCAAATAGAATTGATAACCTAAGTATTGCATTGATAAGCAAATATGTAGGCGAACAATTTGTGGACAACACAGCAAGTAAAGATAGAATGTTGGAAGCTTATTTTGTTCATGATTTAAGAATTAATTATGACATTAAATTTCGAACTGGTCTAGACAAAATCACATTATTTGGATCAATTTACAACCTAACAAACCAATTGTATTCGGCCAATGCTTGGTCGTACCGCTATACATCTGGAGGAGAGTTCCAGCAGTTAATAGGATTCTATCCACAAGCAACTACCAATTTTTTAGTTGGGTTGAATCTAAAATTCTAACCATAATTTAGACATTGTTCTTCATTTTTGTTTAACTTTACTTAAAATAAGTTAGACAAAAATGAAGAATTATTTAATTATTGGAGGTTCCTCGGGAATCGGGAAAGCATTGACTGAGCAAATGGCATTGGAAGGTGACGTTTACGCTACGTACAACAAAAATGAAATTGACAGCATAATCCCTAGTGTAAATTATTACCACTTGGATGTAACAGCTGATGAATTGGAATTTGAAGATTTACCAGACGAGATTCACGGAGTGGCTTACTGCCCAGGAAGCATTAACCTAATGCCTTTCAAGAGAATAAAACCTGCACAATTTGCCGAAGATTTTGAATTACAAGTAAATGGAGCGGTAAAAGTGATACAAAAAGTATTGCCAAACCTGAAAGCTGCAGGAAACTCTTCTATCCTATTTTTCTCTACAGTTGCCGTACAAAATGGATTTAATTTCCATGCGCAAGTAGCTGCATCAAAAGGAGCTATTGAAGGACTTACTAGATCACTTGCCGCAGAATTTGCTCCATCAATTAGAGTAAATACCATTGCCCCTTCTCTTACAGATACGCCTTTAGCAGGAAAACTACTGAGTACTGACGAAAAGAAAGAAGCAAACGCACAAAGACATCCATTAAAAACAATTGGTAATCCAGAAAATATTGCGCAATTAGGAGCGTTTCTATTGTCAGACAAATCGGCTTGGATAACAGGACAAGTAATTCACGCAGATGGAGGAATGTCTTCGATAAAAGGATAACAAATAAACACCACATTTAATCTATGGAAGAAACAGCAGTAAACCACAGAGAAGCAATCATTACAAACTATATGCACTATGTGCTAGAGCACGGAAAAAAACCACATAACGTTTTTAAATTTGCCAAAGAAAATGAAAAGAGCGAAAGCGATTTTTACGCACACTTCCCAACTTTTGAAGAGTTGGAAAAAGAAATATTTTGTGAGTTTTTTACTCAAACTCTTACCCTTCTTGAAAAGAACGAAGAATACCAAACGTTTGATGCTCAAAACAAATTACTGAGCTTTTACTATACCTTTTTTGAGATTCTTACCAAAAACAGAAGTTATGTGTTGCAAGCCATAAAAACTGACAAAATGAAAGGATTGGGTGTAACCAAAAGACTTGGTAAACACTTCAAACAATTTATTCACTCAATTGACATTGAAACAATGACAATTCCTGAGGATAGACTCAATTCTTTTAAAGACAAAAGCATTGCGGAAGCCTATTGGGGTCAGTTTGCATTTATAATAGCTTACTGGGAAAGAGACAGTTCTCCAAGTTTTGAAAAAACAGATGTGTTGATTGAGAAATTAGTGAATACAGGATTTCAATTGCAAGACATCAAACCACTGGAAAGTGTACTTGATTTAGGTAAATTTTTATTGAAAGAACTAAGAAAATAAATTATGGAAACTATTGACAGTATTCCTATTTCCAAAATAAAACGAGCAAGTAAACTTGTTGGAACGGGAGCAAAAGTTGGAGTAAATTACCTGAAGTATTACGGAAGTAAACTCGTTAAATCTGAAGAAGACGCTCGTGAACAACTGAACAAAGACAATGCAGAAGACATATACAACAGCCTGAAACAACTAAAAGGAAGTGCCTTGAAAGTTGCACAAATGCTAAGTATGGAGAAATCTCTCATGCCTGCTGCTTATGTGGAAAAATTCTCTCTGTCTCAGTTTTCTGTGCCACCACTTTCCCCACCATTAGTAAACAAAACATTCAAAAAATATTTTGGTAAAACACCTAATGAAGTTTTTGACAAATTTAATACGGAATCAACTAATGCAGCAAGTATTGGGCAAGTGCATAAAGCTAAGAAAGACGGAAAAGAATTAGCTGTAAAAATACAGTATCCAGGAGTCTCTGATAGTATTAGTTCCGATTTGAAATTGGTAAAACCTGTAGCACTTCGTATTCTTAATATTTCGGCCAAGGATTCGGTTAAGTACTTTAAAGAAGTAGAGGATAAATTGATGGAAGAAACAAATTACATACTTGAATTAGAACAAAGTAAAGAGATTTCTGAAGCATGTAAAAACATTCCAAACTTATTGTTTCCAGAGTATTATTCAGAGTATTCTTCGGAGAGAATTATTACAATGGATTGGATGACTGGAAAGCATTTATCTGAATACACTCCAACACCAGAAAGTGGTAAAAAAATAGGCCAAGCATTATGGGATTTCTATATGTATCAAATGCATATATTGAAAAAAGTACATGCAGACCCACATCCTGGTAACTTTTTAGTTTCTGATAACGAAGACCTTATAGCGTTAGATTTTGGTTGTATGAAAATTATACCAGAAGACTTTCACGCTCCCTATTTTGATTTAATACAAAAAGAAACATTGGCTGACGAGAAGTTATTTCAAGCAAAAATGTACGACTTAGAAATCCTTAAGCCAACTGATTCTCCTGAAGATGTAGCCTTTTTCTCTGAAATGTTTCACGAACTATTAAGCTGGTTTGGAAAACCTCTACAAGAAGAAAACTTTGATTTTAGTAACGAAGAATTCTTTAATAAAATTGGTGAATTGGGAGAGCAATACACCAAGAACACAGAATTAAGGAAAATGGATGCAAACAGAGGATCTACTCACTTTATTTATGTAAATAGAACATTTTTTGGGCTTTATAGCTTGATGAATATACTACAAGCTTCTGATATCAAAATCAATAATTACAAAAATTTATAAGACTGTTTTAGGCTAAAATTATGGCTTAAATAAATTAATACAACAAACTATGTTCGGATTATTTAAAAAGAAAAATGAAGCTGAAAAACTTCAAGAGGAATACGCAAAACTGATGAAAGAAGCTTTTGTCCTATCGAAATCTGATAGAAAACAAAGTGATGCCAAAACTGCAGAAGCAGAAGAAGTTTTGAAGAAAATAGACGCTTTAAAAAACTAAAAAATGGCATTTTACCAATTCATACAAGAACAAAAAGTACCTGCCACTATGGAAGAGGTGTGGGATTTTATTTCTTCGCCAAAAAACTTAAAGGAAATCACGCCAGAGTATATGGGTTTTGACATCACTTCAAAAGACAGTGACAAAAAAATGTACCCTGGAATGATTATAACTTATGTAGTAAAGCCACTTTTGGGAATC
>CALLII010000021.1 GCA_938009745.1 uncultured Flavobacteriales bacterium | reverse complement strand
GGCTCGTCACATCCTGGGGCTGGAGAAGGTCCCAAGGGTTGGGCTGTTCGCCCATTAAAGTGGCACGCGAGCTGGGTTCAGAACGTCGTGAGACAGTTCGGTCCCTATCTGTTGTGGGCGTTAGAAATTTGAGAGAACCTGTCCCTAGTACGAGAGGACCGGGATGGACGAACCTCTGGTGTATTTGTTGTGGCGCCAGCTGCATTGCAAAGTAGCTACGTTCGGTTGAGATAAGCGCTGAAAGCATCTAAGCGCGAAACTCTTCTCGAGATGAGATTTCTTTTAAGGATCGTCAAAGACTATGACGTTGATAGGTTGCAGATGTAAATACAGTAATGTATGAGTCGAGCAATACTAATTATCCGTAAACTTAATAAATTAAACAAAACTACATTAAATCTTCTTTTTTAGTGATTATTGCGGTGGTGAACACCTCTTACCATTTCGAACAGAGAAGTTAAGACCACTTGCGCAGATGGTACTACATTGTGGGAGAGTATGTAATCGCTAATTTTAGGCAACCTTTATAGGTTGCCTTTTTTTTTGCCTTTTTTAAGATTCTTTATTATAACTTATTATTCATCTCTCTATAATCCCTTTAAATTCAAATTAATAATCTGTGATTTAAAAAATATTAAATAATAATGATTATTTAAATTTGGGTTTAATTTTATTGGAGTTTATTATTTTATTTTCTAAGATGATAAGAATAGTATGTTTTATTGTTCTTTTTAGAATATTTTTAATTTTCAATTCTTCTGAAATGATATTTTAAATTACATTTCTTGTGTATATGTATTAATTTATTACACAGTCTTTCTAGTTGTTATTTAATCTTGTTAATGTTCTTTTAATCATTAGATTTGATTAAATATTCAATGAGTTATTATAAGATTGCAAGACTGATTGTACTAGTAAATATATTTTAAATTCATATTGATTTAAATGAGTTTCTATTAATACTTGAATACAAATTATATTCATATATTAACATATCCCAAAGGTTTTAGAGTAATTTATTTAAAATATCGTTAGATGACCTGTTTTCTTAATTGGACGTCCTTCAGTAGTTTCAATTAGAACTTCATATATTAGAACTTCATTTAATAATAATATGCCTTTATATTTGCCATCCCAACCAAGATTAATATTATCTGTTTCAAATATTACTTGACCAAGTCTATTAAATATTTTTAATGAATATTTGTTATAATTTGCAAATCCAATAATTGGTTTAAATATATCGTTAAGACCATTATTGTCAGGTGTAAAACTGTTTGGGATATATATAATTTCTTGTGGTTTTGTACACACTATATTTGACTTACTAATCTCTGATATCCCAAATTGATTTGTTGCTTCTTGTGCTTCTATGTAATAACAGAATTTACCATCAGAACTTGATGCGAAAAAAAGAGATATGTCATCTTCATATTCAAATATATTTGATGCAACTGTTGTAATGAGTATGGGTGCGTTATTACCAAGTACTCTGTAAATATTGTAATTTGTTACTCCACCATTCCAATTTAGATATGGTTTCCATGAAAGTTTATTTAAATAACTACCTCCTTGGTCATCTACTACTAACAAGATATTACCTCCAATATTTGAGATTTTATTAGTAACATTATTACAACTATCAAAAGGAACAACATTGTATATATAAGAATTTGAACTTGGTGTTACATTATTATCTATATAAATAATAGGATTCGGAGTTTTAGTTATTGATCCAATTTCATTGAAAGAAACTCCGTCTTCTGATCGATTTATTTTATATCCATTTATTGTATTATGGGAAGGAGTGTATATCTTCACTTCTATTTGAGTTTCGGCTGTTACTGATACATTTTGAAGATAATTTGTATCTGAAATAAATGGATAAGTTGTGAAAATACATGTTTGATTAGAAAAAGAAGTGTCAAGTAAATTAATTGAAACTGCCTTTACAAAAAAACAATACAATGAATTAGGATTAATATTATTGATAGATTGAGTATTTCCTGTAACTATCGAATGAGAAATGAAGTTCCCTCCATTTTCATTGTAAAAAACCTCATAGTTTAATACTCCTGATCTCCATGTTGAGTAATTATTCCAATTTAATGTAATAGTTTGATTACACATATCATGTTGAGTTTCAAGAAAAATGGTGCAATGAGAAATACTCATAGGGCTTGTGTTTGCAGATAGTGGATTTCCATATCTACAAGAGTCAAAAGCTGCTATTCCGTAACATTCTGATTCGTTTGTAGCTCTGGAATTAATGTTTGAATATGTAATGTTATTTATTCCATAAACGGTATCTATTGGTACCCATGAGCCACCCATTAACTTAAGAATTATATAAGCTTCTGTGTCTTCGGGATACCCCTTGGACCATGAAATATTTACTAGGTTATTGCTAGTGTCTACTGATACAGATTTTATTGTAGGAGGTTTTGGAGGAAGTACGTCACTGAATTTATCTCCATCTATACTTGATTCTGAAATACAATTTGTATTTGAAGTAGTTACTTTGTAATTAACTGTATCATTACAAATTGTTATTGTATCTCTATAAAATTCATTACCGTATGTAACAGAATCTATCAATGTCCATGTACCTAATGGATATTCTTGGTAGATATAATATTGATTACTTGCAGTTGGACTATTAGGACTAAAGATTCTATTCCAATTAAGTACTGCTAAACCATTATTAGGATTACTTACTCTTAATTTTATGCTAGAAACCGTATCTGAAAAGTTTGAAACACCTGCAGAACAAGTTGTTCCTATAATGTAACTGAATGAAATTGAATTTGCGTTTATCCCAGTATGTATAAATGATGTTTGATTTCTATTTAAAATAGAACCAATTAAAGTAGATACACCTCCGGCTAAATTATAAATTTCGTAAGAGCTAAATATTCCTGATGGATCGGTAACAGCTTCCCAAGTAATTGTAACTTCTCCGGAAGGAGATACTGAAACGCAATTGACTTTAGGAGCAGGAAGGCTACTTAAAGCAGTTTTTCCTAATCCTAAAATAATCAGGACTAAAGCTATTTGAATTATCTTACTAATTATAATTGGTATTGGTCTATTTATAACGTAAATATAAGTAATTAGTTGTTCAGAAATTTGGGTGATTGTTAGATATAATAATCTCTTAATTGTTTAAAACATTGTTATTTATTTTATTTTAAACTTCTTGTATAGACTAGATTATAGTAGTATTTTAACCTTATAATAAAATCAAAAATAATTCCGTTTTAATCTCTATGGCACAAGCAGATAGTTATAATGAAGATAGCATAAGAACCCTTGATTGGAAAGAACATATTAGGTTAAGACCTGGAATGTATATTGGAAAACTGGGTGATGGTTCTTCGGCTGATGATGGAATCTATATTCTTATTAAAGAGGTAGTGGATAACTGTATTGATGAATATGTCATGGGTTACGGGAAGAAAGTCGTGATTAAAGTAAAGGATACTAAGGTTTCGATTAGGGATTATGGTCGTGGAATTCCTTTAGGTAAAATGATTGATAGTGTTTCTAAAATAAACACAGGAGCAAAATACGATTCAAAAGCATTTAAAAAATCTGTAGGACTTAATGGAGTTGGAACAAAAGCAGTAAATGCATTGTCATCTACTTTTAAGATTGAAGCATATAGAGAAGGTAAAGTAAAGAGTGCCGTTTTTAGAACTGGAGTTCTGGATGAAGATCTACCAATTGGGGATACCGAAGAGACTAACGGAACTTATGTAGAGTTTGAAGCTGATGCAACTGTTTTTAAAAATTATAATTTTAGATTTCCTTTCATTGAAAAAATGATTTGGAACTATTGTTATCTGAATCCTGGATTGGCAATTTACTTTAATGGTAATAAGTTTTTATCTAAAAATGGATTACTCGATTTACTGGAGAACAACATGGATGCAGAACCTTTGTATCCAATTATTCATCTAAAAGGTGAGGATATTGAAGTTGCCATAACACACGCAAGGCAATATGGAGAAGAGTATTATTCTTTTGTAAACGGACAACATACAACTCAAGGTGGGACACATCAAAATGCTTTTAGGGCTGCTTATGTTAAGGTAGTTAGAGATTATTTTAATAAGAACTATGAGGCTGTTGATATAAGAGCATCTATAGTTGCTGCAATTGCGGTTAAGGTTATGGAGCCTGTATTTGAATCTCAAACAAAAACTAAGCTTGGTTCTAACGAGATTGAACCAGAAGGAAAATCAATGAATGCTTTTGTAAATGATTTCTTGAAAGAGAAATTGGATAATTTTTTGCATAAAAACCCTGATGTTGCTGAGTCCCTTGAGAAAAAAATAAAGCAATCTGAAAAGGAAAGAAAAGAACTTTCGGGAATAAGAAAATTAGCTAAGGATAGAGCTAAAAAAGCAAATCTTCATAATAAAAAATTAAGAGATTGTAGAGTTCACTTAACGGATAAAAAAGACGAAAGACATTTAGATACTTCAATTTTTATTACTGAGGGAGATTCGGCAAGTGGATCTATTACTAAATCACGTAACGTAAATACGCAAGCTGTTTTTAGTTTGAAAGGAAAGCCACTGAATTCCTATGGTTTGACTAAGAAAGTAGTTTATGAAAATGAGGAGTTTAACCTTGTTCAAGCAGCTTTAGATATAGAAGACGGATTAGAATCACTTAGGTATAACAAAGTAATTATTGCGACTGATGCTGATGTTGATGGAATGCACATTAGGTTGTTATTATTGACATTTTTTCTTCAGTTTTTTCCTGATTTGATAAGGAATGGACATGTTTATATTCTTCAGACTCCATTGTTTAGGGTTAGGAATAAAAAGGAAACAAGGTATTGTTACTCCGAAGAGGAGAGGCAAGATGCTATGAGTAATTTGGGTAAAAATCCAGAAATCACAAGGTTTAAAGGTTTAGGGGAGATTTCCCCTAATGAGTTTAAATACTTTATTGGTGAAGACATCAGACTTGAGCCAGTACTGATAAATAAAGAAGCTACAGTAGCAGATTTACTAGAGTTTTATATGGGGAAAAATACTCCAGATAGACAGAAGTTCATTATCGAAAACTTGAAAGTGATAGAAGCTGACGTTTAATGAAAGCTTCATTCTGGCAAAATAACACTAATCCAAATCGAATAAGCAGTTTGCTTTTTATTGGTTTGGTTCTTATTATTCTTGTTGTTTTAGTCATACGCGCTATCCAAATTCCATTATTTATTGATGAAATTTATACTTACGATCATTACATAAGAACTGGATATTTTGGTCCAGTTAGTCCATATTCTCAGGCAAATAACCACCTTGTAAATACCGTACTTAGTTATTTTTCTTTTGAAATTTTCGGCAATTCTTCTTTAGCGCTTAGGCTTCCTAACATACTTGCATTTATTTTGTTCTCTTTTTATTTATTTAAAATAGGAGGTTTGTTAAAAACAAAAATAGCTAGGTGGACTTTGTATTTTGGAATATTATTATCCCTTTATTTTATAGCTTTTTTTGCAGTTGGCAGAGGTTATGGATTATCGTTTGCATTTGGTTTAGCTTCTTTTTATTATGTGTACAAGCTTTTCGAAAACAATAGTGTCTCAAGGGTATTTCTTGCTTTATTATTTTTAGGATTGGCATTGTTTTCGAACTTTTCATTGCTTCTTTTTTATCTTATTTCTGGGGGAATTATTTTGCTTTTAACTTTTAGGCAAAAGGAGTTTTATTTCTCGGTTTCTACTTGGTGGAAAACAAGTTTGGCAATAATTGTTTACTTGCTGGTTTTTGGATTTGCATTAGATATTCTCTTTTATTACAAGGATTCGGGTTTACTTTGGTGGGGAGGTTTAGATGGTTTTAGATCCATTACATTAAATTCTTTAGTGTATTTATTATTTCAGTTTACTACCGAGAATTTAATTGTTTGGTCACTGGTTTTGACCTATGTTGGAGTTATAGGTTTTGTGTTTTTATTAAACAAATTTAGAATTGCCAAAAAACAACTTGCAACCTGGATTCTGTTTTTAAATGCAATAGGGATTATAGTTTTGGCTAATGCATTTGAAGTTAATTATCCTTATCAAAGAACAGGATTACACCTTTATTTATTCTTTATTTTAAGCTTCTCATTTGTTATTGATTCCATTTCAATAAAATGGATGCGAGTGTTTCTAAGTTTACCTACATTACTTATTCCAATTCATTTTATCCTTTCATTTAACGTGAGCGAAATAATATATTGGTCGGAAGATAATTTACCAAAAGACTATTTTGAAAAAGTAAAATTGATAGAGGAGAAGAGTAAAAATGACTATGTTTCAAGCATATTTATAGAGGGAACTACTCATTCGAGTTGGGATTACTATTTGTGGAATGATTTTAATCCGCTAATTCCAAGAACTGTCATGGTACGAGAAACTAAAAAAGAGTATTACGATTACCTTATTGATAGAGGAGAGAATATGACCCAATTACTCCCTTTATTTGATACTTTAGCGATTAATGAAAGCGGGCCTTTGGTTCTTTATAAGAGAAAAAAGCCAACAGAAAGGAAATTGATCTTTGAAATAACAGATTCCTCATATCATGAAAAAACTACTGAATTTCATGAATTAGTGAGGATGTCGCTAGACACGTTTTATAGTTCTTCGTTATTTATAGAAACTAAAATCGAATTAGATTATCAAAGTTATCCTTTTGTAAGTGCAGTGGTAATTGTTGCCGAAGACAATGAGACAAAAGAAAAATACGGATACCGGACAATTGAGCTGGATACCAAGCAGCAATGGATTCCCGAAGAGCCTTTTATGCACGGAGGATATTTACATCAAATACCCAAGGATAGAAAAGTGGATATATTGGTTTATATTTGGGCAAGAGAAAAACAGCCTTATATTGTACATAGTAGTAAGGTAAAAATCCATCAAGTAATTGAATAAATTAATTTACTCCATATTAGCCTTTTTGGTGTTTGTTATATTGATTTTAAGAGCAATATACGTTCCTGTAACTCATGATGAAATAGCTACATTTTACTATTATATCCAGCCATTTTCGTTTAATCCGTTAACTGGAGCTCATCCAGATGCTAACAACCATATTTTAAACTCTTTGCTTTCGGGTATTGTCCATAAATTTTTTGGATATTCTGTGTTTCATATTCGCTTGGTTAATCTTTTGGCATTTATTCCTTATGCTTTTTTTGTTTTTAAAATAGGGCAACAACTATCAACTAAAATCAGCAAATGGGGTTTTTATTTAAGCCTGTTATTTGGGTTTTATTTTGTTCAATTTTTCTCTATTTCTAGGGGATATGGATTGTCAATACCATTTTTTATGGGAGGAATTTATTTTGCATTTCAATTGTACAATAAAAAATCACTTTGGAGTATCATATTGGGTTCAATCTCTTTATTATTAGCAATGTATGCCAACATGTCTTTGTTGCCATTGGCGCTTCTTTTGTTTTTGGTAATGCTAATTTTAGTGTTTAAAAACAAAGAATTTTATTCAGATTTAAAGTCGATTATTGTTCTTGGTTCAACAGCTTTAGTTACTCTTTTATTCACTTATTTTGCTGTCATTATTTCTTTCAAAATGAAAAATGAAGGATCGCTTTATTACGGAGAGTTAGATGGATTTTGGGCAATTACTATCAAGTCTCAACTGCTTATGCTTTTCGAGAATCAAGAAGTCTGGATTCAGTTTGCATTAGGTTTTGTACTGCTTATCGCTTTGGCTTTATTCTTAGTTAGTTTATTAAAAGATAGATTGAAATCAATTTTTAAATCAGAATACTTATTTTTCTATTTACTAATAGGAATCGTTATCGGAATAATATTGATGGCTAAAATAATGGGAATTAATTATCCCGAAGATAGAGTGGGAATGTATTTGTATCCATTATTTATTGGTGCAGTTTGTTTCCTTGCCGATACCCAAAAGTCTTTATTGAGATATTTGCCAATGCTATTATTTATTATGCCTATTCATTTTGTATTGGCTTTTAATATGGATCACACTTCTATATGGAAAACAGGATATCAGCCAGATAGATTTTATGAAACAGTAAAAAATACGACCACAGATACTGGTTATCCAGCCTCAGTTGGTGGGGACGAACAAAGGATATTTGTTTATACGGAGAAAATATATCGAGACAGTATAAAGTCAAATCAACTTCAGTTTTGGAATAAAACTATTTTCGATTCTAACATGAATTTAATTCCAGAGACACATCCTGGGAAGTACTACGATTATTTAATTACTAACTCTCCTTACATAAAAGATATAGTTCATTTGTTTGATTCGGTAGATGTGTCGCGAATGAGTGGACATGCTTTATTTAAGAGAAAACAGCCCTCAGTTAAACAATTATTAGATTCAAAAGAAAATCATTTGGATGGAGAAACTAGTCAAGAGTTTTTCGAGATTCTTCACCAAACATATGATTCACTTGGAGTAGATGCTGTAATGATAGGAGTGAACCTAGAAATACAATCTCTACGACATCCTTTTACAAGTAGAGTTGTAGCTGAAGCAAGAGATAAAGAAACGGGTGAGGTTTATAATTATCAGTATTTTCAATTAGATTGGTTATCAAATAAAGTTGTGAGTAAAAAACCTTGGGTGAACTCGCTATATTTACAGAATTTACCTAAATTTAAAGAGGTAGAAATAGTGGTGTATTTGTGGAATATTAACCAGAAACCCTATTCTATTTACAAAGGGAAATCAGAGGTTTATAAAGTGTCTGACAAGTAAAAAGTAATTTATAAAAAGTGAAAAAAGTAAGTTTCGTTTCTTTTATTTTGATGACGTTTTTATTTTCTTGCTCTGCGGATATTAAAAAAGATGAGGTTTGGATTTCTGATGGGGTAACTGGGGAGTCTAAATTGAATTATAAAGACAGTAATGATATGACTATGGGTATACTTGTTGGTGAGTATGTGTCTACTCAGAATAGTGTTGCAATAATTGATAGCCTAGAGAATGAGCTGAAAAGTTCTGACGAATGGTTGACTAAAGAAGATTTGATTAAAATGATGAAGGCAAAATATTTTGTAATTTATGATGGATTAGACTTACCATTGGATACAATTTATTTAAAAGATAAAGAAGAATAAATGGCAGAAGAAGAATTAGAAAATATAAATCCAGAAGAAAACAACCCAGAAGGGGAGAATACTTCGAACCAAAACAACAACATCATTTCGGTAAGCGGAATGTATAAGGATTGGTTCTTGGATTATGCTTCGTATGTTATTTTGGAAAGAGCTGTTCCCTCACTTGAAGATGGATTAAAACCAGTTCAGAGAAGGATATTACACTCCATGAAGGAAATGGATGATGGGCGTTACAACAAAGTAGCTAACATTATTGGTAACACCATGAAATATCACCCACACGGAGATGCTTCAATTGGAGATGCTTTGGTTCAGCTAGGGCAAAAAGAATTATTGATTGATATGCAGGGTAACTGGGGAAACACCTTAACTGGTGACCGAGCTGCAGCCGCAAGATATATTGAAGCACGACTTTCTAAATTTGGATTAGAAGTAGTGTTTAATGGTAAAACGACCGAATGGGTTAAATCTTATGATGGTAGAAATAATGAGCCAGTAAATTTACCAGTTAAATTCCCACTACTATTGGCACAAGGAGCTGAAGGAATTGCCGTAGGACTTTCTACCAAAATATTACCTCACAATTTTATTGAACTAATTGATGCTTCGATAAGAGTGTTGCAAGGTAAAAAAACAAATATTCTTCCTGATTTTTTAAATGGAGGAATGGCCGATTTTACTGATTATAACGAAGGAATGCGAGGAGGTAAAATCCGAGTAAGAGCTAAAATCAGAAAAGAAGATGCCAAAACATTAATTATTCATGAAATTCCTTTTGGAACCAATACATCTAATTTAATTGATTCGATTGTAAAGGCGAATGATAAAGGAAAAATCAAGATTAAAAAGGTAGAAGATAACACGGCCGCAGAGGTTGAAATTGTAATCCATTTGCCCTCAGGAATATCTCCTGATAAAACGATTGATGCCTTGTATGCATTTACAGATTGCCAAATATCGGTATCTCCAAATGCATGTATTATTGAAGATAACACGCCTAAGTTTATTGGGGTAAACGAAATGCTTAAAAATAACACTGACGATACTGTGAGGTTATTGAAAATGGAGCTTGATATAAAGCTTGCTGAGCTTAATGAGCAATGGCATTATTCTTCTTTAGAAAAAATATTTATTGAGAATAAGATATATATTGACTTTGACGGTAAAACCTATGAGGAGGCAATTGAGGTAACTCATAAATTACTTAAGCCACATATTAAGCATCTATTGAGAGAAGTTACTAATGATGATGTAATAAGACTTCTTGAGATTAAAATGAGAAGGATTACAAAGCATGATGGTGACAAAGCCGATAATTATATCTCGTCTTTAGAAGATCAAATTAAAGAGGTAAAAGACAAGTTGAATAACTTGATTGAGTATGCAATAGAGTATTTCAAGAACTTAAAAAAGAAATACGGAGCTGGGAAGGAGAGAAGAACAGAGATACGAACTTTTGATCAGGTAGATAAAACCAAAGTAATTGTATCCAACAAAAAGCTTTATGTAAATAGAGCAGAAGGTTTTGCTGGTTACGGACTTAAGAAAGATGAGTTTGTACAAGATTGCTCAGAGATTAGTGACATTATTGTTTTTAGAAGAGACGGAGTAATGCTAGTGAGTAAGGCTTCTGATAAGCACTTTTTTGGAAAAGATATTCTTCATATTGCGGTATGGAAAAAAGGGGACAAGCGTACTATTTATCACATGATTTATCAAGATGGTAGTACAGGCGCATCTTACATGAAGCGATTTAATGTAACGAGTATTACTAGGGACAAGGAGTACGATATGACTAAGGGAACTAAAGGCTCTAAAGTGCATTATTTTACTGCTAATCCTAACGGAGAAGGTGAGGTTGTTCAAGTTGCTTTGAGACCAAGGCCAAGTATTAAGAAACTTAAAATAGACATAGATTTTGCTGAGCTAATCGTGAAAGGAAGAGCCAGTAAAGGAAATAGAGTTACCAAAAATTTAATAAGTAAAGTTACCCAAAAAGAGCAAGGAGACTCTACCTTATCTGCACGTAAATTGTGGTATGACGACATTGTAAGAAAACTGAATGTTGAGGAAAGAGGAGAGTATTTAGGTGCGTTTAAAGGAGATGATAGAATATTAGTAATTACCCAAGCTGGTGAATACAGATTGTATCCTTTTGATTTGAATATTCACTTTGCTGATGACATGATTCATATCGAAAAATGGAATCCAGAGAAACCAATGTCGGTTGTTTATTGGGATGGAGAGAAAGAATATTTTTACGTGAAAAGATTCTTATTGGAAGACTCGGATAAGCCAGTAATTTTTATTTCGGAGCATCCAAAATCTCATTTAGAAATTGCTTCTACCGATTGGAAACCAGTAATTAATCTTCAGTTTGATGGAAGAGCCAATAAGCGCGAAGACGAAGAAGTATTGCTAGAAGATTTTATAGCTGTGAAGGGTATGAAAGCTTTAGGGAATAGGCTTACAACTTACAAAGTAAAATCTATTGATGTGTTGGATTCAATTCCTTATGAACCAGAACCAACTCTTGAAACAGAAGTAAAGGAAGAAGTTGTAGATGAGGAGATTAAAGGGGAAGCTAAAGAAGAAGCTCCAAAAGCTGATACAGAAACTGGAGACGATAATGATCCGCCACCGCCACCAAAAAGTATTGATGAGGCTGGGCAAGCATCTTTGTTTTAGATACTTGATATTGAGATGGAATCTTTGGGTTCCATTTTATTTTGATTAAAAATATACCAATCGGTATATTTTTAGCTATATTTGTATTCCATTATAAGATAAATGACTACAAAATCGGATAGAACTAAGCAATTTATACTACAAAAAGTAGCTCCAGTTTTTAATAAAAACGGCTACTTTGGTACAAGTCTGTCGGATATTACAAAAGCTACGGGACTTACCAAAGGAGCTATTTATGGCAACTTTAAGAACAAGGAAGACTTGGCGTACTATGCTTTTTATTTCAATGTATCCTATGTGTTGGAAACAATAGGAAGTATTATAGCAACCGAAGATTCTTCGGTGGAAAAGTTACTGGCCATTTCTAATTTTTACAAAAATCATTACTTGGCGAAAGTAGAATTGGGTGGCTGTCCTATTTTAAATGTAGGTGTAGATGCTAACAATACCAATCCTAAATTATACAAAGCTGTAAAGCAAGTGGTGATTAAAATTCAAGAAAGTATTTCGGTTATTTTGGAAGATGGAATTGACAAGAAAGAAATTAAAAAAGAGACAAATCCAAATGAATACGCTTCCATAATTTTTTCTTTGATTGAGGGAGGAATTTTTACTGCAATGACAATGAAAAATGAGTTGTACCTAAAGATTATGATGAAGCATTTAGATAATTTGATATTAAAAGAACTGAAACAATAATTATGAAATACATTTTATTACTCAATAGATATTGGCTGAACATTTTGTCGTTTGTAGCGCCAAAATTAGCGGGAAAAAGAGCTGTCAATATTTTTTCTAAAGTCCGTAAAAAGACAATAAGAACTAAAGAGCAAGCCTTTTTTGACCAAGCCAAAAATTTTCAAGTAGCTAGAGAAGGAGAAAACATTTCGTGTTATGAATTGGGTAATCCAGAGGGTGAATTACTGTTTTTAGTTCATGGTTGGGAAAGTAATCCTGGATGCTTTACTCAGTTTTTACCTCACTTAGCACAGTATCGCATTATCGCTTTTACTTTGCCAGCTCATGCACAGAATAAAGAAACACACACCAATATGTATCAAGGGAAAGATGCATTTAAAGCGGTTATTGACTTCATAAAACCTACTAAATCTTTTCATGTTGTAGGCCATTCCATGGGATCTGCAATCACTGCATTTGCTTTGTCAGAAATGGAATACAAAGTAGATAAATTAGTATTTCTTTCAGCAAATAACGACATTGAACAAGTGTTCATAGATTTTCAAAAACTAGTTGGGTTTAATAAACGAGTATTTAAATTATTGGAGAATTACATCCAAAAACTAGCAGGACATACGCTAAAAGAAATGAGGGTTGACAATAGGTTAGAAAAAGTACAATTCAATGAATTGTTATTAATTCATGACGAAAATGACAAGATTATTCCTTTCGAAAAATCTGCAGAATTACACAAGAAATTTCCTAATTCTAAATTAATTTCCTTTATAAACATTGGGCATTATCGAATGCTCTGGAATGAAGAAGTGTTAGCTGAAGTGCTTAATTTTTAACAACAATTCGAGCAGAATTATTTATCAATATTAAATATATTCCAGAGATTAAATTCTCTGTATTTATTTTAACTTCATTTTCGTTTATTTTATTCCAGCTTACATTTGCCTTTTTACCCATTAAGTCATAAACTTCAATAGAGTTTATTTTTACTTCAGTTTCGATAAATAATTGATAGTTAAATGGATTAGGATAAGCTACGAAATTTGTTTCTACTAACTTTAATAATGAGGTAGTTGCACCAAATTCTAGTGCTCCAGCATCTGGGTTGTTATCTCTTATAAAGTTTAAATAATCCTTTGCTTGAGCAAAAGTAGTATCAGCATACCCAATGGCAGGTGAAGTAGATTTTAATGAGAAATCAAAACCGACTGGATTATTGAATTGAGGATCTGAATTTAATGTATTTACTTCAACTGTGGTCACATCAGGATCTGCTCTTAAAGTCCCTCCATTTAATCCCAATACTAAATTGTTTCTTACCACAAGCCCAGGATTGTTTTTAGATGAAAGTGCATATCCACCAACATTATTATCTACAACAATAATATTATTTATCATTCTCATGCCATCACCATCACTACTGCTAATTCCAATATTATTGGCGTTTTCAAAAGTATCGGTAACAGTACCTGTGTATGAATTCATGTAACACGTATTATTAATAAAATCCATTCTATCCCCATCATTACTATGTACTCCGCTAAATCCATTCCAGTAGCAAAGGTTGTTTGCAATTAATATTCTACCATTTACCCAACCGTTACTTACTTGATTTCTTTGCATAGAAATTCCTTTTCCTTCATCCAAATGAGGAGTAATAATTGTTTTTGTTGGAGCCCAAGAAAATACTTCATTGTAGTTGTGATGTACTTTGTTTCTTACTATCCATATTTTATATCCAGATAAAGTATCAGTGCTTGTGGCTTTTGTGACCACAAGTCCATGAGTTCCTGAATAAGAGCGTAATGAGTTATAATGAACTTCATTTTCTTCTATCGTGATATATTCACACTCCGAAACTCGTAGCCCGCCTCCTGGCATGTGGTGAATATTATTTTGTTTAATATTTATATGATTTACATTACTCAAATACATTCCTCTAGTATCAGTATAAGAAGGTCTTTTAATATTATTCAATAAAGGATATGTTGAAGTATCAATTACTGATTTAGGAGTTCCTGGTTGTACTCTGTAAATCACCTCTCCTGCTAACGGATTAAGAGGGTCAATAGAAGTTGACTCTTGATAAATGAACTGAACTGCAAAAGCTGTAGATAGAGGAATTCGAGTAACTTCTCCTTCTATTTCAAAACCTACTATATTTATGTAAGATGAATTTTGAACTCTAAAAATATTAGCGCCATCTCCTTTTAGTTTAGTAGTTGCATCATAAGGTAAAAAAGTAATGTAATTACTTGCATTTCCATTAACATTATTGATATAAATAGTGTTTTCTGCATGCCATAAATGTGCGTCAAGTATTCCTGAGTACGAATAAGAAGCATTATAACTATCGTTAGAAAATTCACCCATTAAAAAAATTGAATCACCAGCAGTGATAAATCCATTACTAGTTTTGGTGTAATGTTTTACCGTTTTAAAAGGTGTTGATGAAGTTAATCCATTGTTTAAATCCGAACCAGTTTGTTGATTGATGTAATAATTCGATTGGCTGTATATAGATAATGAAAAGTAAAAAGTAACAATAGTAAGAAGAAATGATTTTTTCATGATTCTTTAATAGTATATAGATGTAATGACTTTTATACTCATAATAAGAATTTTAGTTACCACATTTTTCTAATTCTTCCTTTTTCTCTTTTTATTTTTGTTCCAACAAGGCTTTCCCAGAGAAATAGTCCAGATATTTTTTCTATTGTGCTAGTTTTTACTTGGAAGGAATCCAATGGTATTGAGTCTTTTATGTCTTCATTTGGAATAATAAACGACCACATTTTAAGAGCTCCAGTATTTGTTTCAACTAGAATAGATTTAAAAAATGCATGAGGAATTGGGAGAGTAACTCCATTATCATTCTTAGAGCCAATCATAAATACTTCTTGATCAAAAAAGAAAAGAGGACCAGAGATAACATAGGTTTCAAGTACTTTCTTACCAAGATTAAGCCTTCTGGTTTCACCTTCAAGTTCTTTCCATACTTTTCTGTTGAATTTAGGATGCTGAGGTGACATGTTACTCAATAAAAAAGTTTCGCTATTTTGGATGTCACTACCAATTTGATTTGCACTAGAAACCAAATGACCTCTATCAAATCCAGTACTGGAGTAATCTGCTAAATCTGCTCTAAATCTTTCTGGTATTCTATAATCTGGCCGAAAATTATCTGCTCTGACCGTATCTGATTTTGTTGAATCTACAATTTCTAATGCCCATTTAGCTTGTCTAAAATAATAGGAATATCCTAGTACATAGTTTCTGTTGTATAGAACTTGATCTGCAGCAGGAACTCCATATCGAGTCTCTCTTTTTAGGTTAGGTGCTTTCATTATTTTTGGGTTTTAGATTACTGAGGATATTCTTTTTCTCCGCTATATTTTAAAATTAAAAAGCCAACAATTCCAGAAATAAGCGAGCCAATAATAATTCCAACTTTTGCAGAATCAATACATTCAAAGTTTTCGAAAAATGCTAAGTTGGCAATAAAAATTGACATGGTAAAACCTACTCCAGCTAGTATTGCAACTCCTGCAATTTGAGTGAAATTAACGTTATCTGGAAGTTCGGCAAGTTTTAGTTTTATACTTAGCCATGATAGAGCTGTAATACCAATCAATTTTCCTACAAATAGTGCTAATACAATATTTAAAATTAACGACCAGTCAAGATACATATCCATACTAAATGCAACTCCAGCATTAGCTAAGGCAAAAACTGGCATGATGAAATAAGCAGAAAAGCTATGTAATTTATGCTCCATGTGTTGTAGGGGAGAATTGAAACTCTCTGTTAATTCATCCAAATTATCAATTTCCTCCAATTGATACTTTGTAAGAATAGGATTTTCAGGATTGTCTTCTTTTACTATTTTATCAGATATTCTTTTTAGTTCTGTTTCAAAATTTATGGTTTGTACTTTTCTTCTGATAGGTATTGTAAATGCAATTAAAACTCCAGCAATAGTTGGGTGTATTCCTGCTTTCAAGAATAAATACCAAACAATAACACCTATTACTAGAGTTATATATTTAAAATAATATCCCCTCCAAGATAACAACATTAAGAATGCAAATAAAGCTAGTGCATACATAATAAGAGTCCATTCAATTCCTCCGCTATAGAAAATGGCTATAACCAGAATTGCACCTAAATCATCTACAATGGCAAAAGCAGTTAGGAATATTTTAAGACTAAGAGGAACGCTTTTTCCTAATAACTTAATTATTGCAAGCGTAAATGCGATATCAGTAGCCATAGGAATTCCCCATCCAGCTTCTGTTTCAGGATTACTATTAAGTAAAAGAAATACAGCTAATGGAGCAAACATACCACCAATTGCAGCAAACAGAGGGAATGTAGCTTTACGAATAGAGTTAAGTTCTCCTATCATTAGTTCTCTCTTGATTTCGAGACCAATAAGCAGGAAAAATAAAGCCATTAATCCATCATTAATCCAAAGGATAAGTGGTTTTTTTAGTTCAAAACCTTCTGAGGTAATACCAACTTTATAATTCCATAAATCGGTATAGCTTTCTGCCCAAGCCGAGTTTGCCCAAATCATGGCAAGGATTGTTGCGCTAAAAAGGAGTATTCCACTAAAGCTTTCAATTTTTACAAATTTTTGGAATGGGGAAATAACGTATTCTTTTATCATAATTCGGTTTTAGAATCTATTAAAAGAACAAGATAAGAATTGATAGGCTATTTAGCCAAGAATTAGATTGGTTTTAAGGGTTATTACTCCCAATAAATAAATGGCTTTGCAATCAAATTCGAATTAAAGTATCGGTTATCATCACTCACTTCTTTTCCAATCCAATTGGGTTTGTCAAAGCTTTCTTCCTCGTCAGATAATTCTATCTCAGCTATAATTAATCCTTTGTTTTTTCCATCAAAAACATCAACTTCCCAGGTGTGAATTCCTTGTTTTACTTTATGTCTGGTCTTTTCAATTAATGGCTTTTCGCAAAGATTAATTAGTTCTTTGGCTTCATCCAAAGGGATTTCGTATTCAAATTCCTGCCTTGATATTCCTTGGGATTTACTTTTAATAGTGAGGTAAGCTTTTTCGTTAGTAATTCTTACCCTTACAGTTCGGTCTGGATTTGAATTTAAATATCCTTGTTTAATTGTAATTGATTTATAAGCTTCAGCTTTCCAAGAATCATTTTTAACTAAGAATTTTCTTTCAATTTCTTGAGGCATAGTTTATATAATATCATTCAATGATTTCACAGAAATTGGATTAGAACTCGTAAACCCTTCTCCATATTTTGCTCCAATGGTTCGTCCAAATTGACGAGCTCTTCCATCCAAAAAATCCATAAACTCCTGAGATGAAATAGGTGTTTGAGGTTCTTTACTTTCAGGATTAAAAAATTGTGAAGAGTAAGCTAAAATTGATTTCATTTTGCTTTCCATTTCATCTGTAATATCAATTACAAAATCAGGTTCAATGTATTCGTCTTGTATGTAATGGAATACTTGTTTTGGTCTCCACTTTTCTTGAGGCTTACCGTCAACACAAGTTTCAATCTTTACTAATCCAGAAAGGAAAGCTGCTCTTTTAACTAGTTCGCTTCCTCTTGCATGATCAGGGTGGCGATCGCTTATTGCATTACAAAGAATAATTTCTGGTTGGTATTTTCGAATCATTTCAATAACCTTCATCATTGATTTCTCATCTACTTCAAAAAATCCATCACCAAGATTCAGGTTTTCTCTAACTACATTTCCAATTACTTTAGTTGCATTAGCAGCTTCTTTATACCTAAGTTCTCGGCTTCCTCTGGAACCCAATTCTCCTTCAGTAAGGTCGATAATACCGACTTTACTTCCATTTTTAATTTGTTTAATAAGAGTTCCGCTACAAGCAAGTTCAATATCATCTGGGTGAGCGGCAAAGGCTAAAATGTCTAGTTTCATAAATCTAAGTTAGACAATATTAGAATATGATTAATAAAGAATTAAAATCTAAACGTTTTTCCATTCGTAGGCATCATCCCAATTGTAAAACTTTTTAATTTTATCTCCATTGTTTTTAAGCCATTTCTGGATTTTTTTGTTTGTGCTAGATGCATAAGCGATATAAGCAAAAGTCTCAAGCATTCCTTCTTCTTGCATTTCTAAGAAATAGGGAACATATCTTTCCCAATAGTAACCAATTTGTCCTTCTTGGTTTTCTTTTAGCATGTCACAAAGTTTTCCAAACAATGTTGCCATTCTATCAGCATCAGTTTCTTTTCTGCTTTTATCAGTGAGGTTCATGGCACTTGTTAAAGCCAATGTAAGTTCCATTGACGAAAAGTCATCTTCCTTTACAACTGTAGAATCTTCATCCTCTACAGAAAAACTCTCTAAAGATATAGACACAGAATTTCTTCCAGTTTTTGTAGCAGCTTTAGTAGTTATTTCTTCTAATTTTATCAAGTTATCTGGGGCACGAGAGCTTGTAGGTGAAATAATTAAATATCTTGATAGCATAAATATTTTAGGAATTTTGTTTCCTCTAATGCTATTGAATACTGCTAATCCATTGTATGAACCAGAGTGATCGGGTTCTAGTTCTATTGCTTTTTTAAAACTTTCATTGCAATCATCTAACTTATCATTTTGTATTTCTGTAATTCCTTTATTGAAATATAGCATGTGATAATCAGGGAAAGCATCAATTCCTTTTTCGTAGATATCAATCGCTTTGTCTGGTTCACCCATATCATCCCAGCAATTGGCTTCAATCATATAAACTTGTTTCATAGTTTCCGACTCAGGATCTACTTTTTTGGCTTGTTTACATGCATCAATTGCCTCTTGGTATTTTCCCCAAGCATAATAACTTAATGCCTTTTCATACCAAGCGCTAATATTTTCATCATCAATTTTTAATGATGCATCATATTTTTTGATGGCTTGTTTGTACTTTTTAGCATCATGAAGTGCTATTCCTTCTTGTATAAGTTTGGTCTTTTTACTTGTTTGTCCAAAAGAGATTGAGGACACCAAAAGAAATGCAAATGTTAGGGCGATTAAAATTACTTTTTTCATGTATGTGTTTTATAAAAATTATTGACTTCAAGGTAAGAAAAAAAATGAGATAAAAAAACTCTCTTAGTCTCATAGCTCCTTATTTAGAAGAGTTTTAAGTTAAGTTTACGTTATTTTTTATCCAGAATTGATCCTTCATCATGGTTTAAGAAACTCTGTTTTTTAACTATAAAGTAATGCGAAGCAATTGATAAAATACAGTATCCTAAAAAGAAATAAAGCCCCAAAAGAGTAGAGCTTTCAGTTTTTACACCCGTATTAAGATTACTAAAGGATAAAAAAGCAAGGAAACAGGCAGCTACATATACATCTGCCATGCTGTATTTTCCTATAAATGTTATCACCTTAATTAATCTCTCTTGTTTACTTAAAGAGTTAGAAATTAGATAGATGAAATATAAGCTGAGCTTTAAAAGTGGGTTAAGAACACTAAATAAGAGAATAGCTATTCCCACGATTAAATTATTACTTTGAAATAAAGTAGAAATAAGACCTAGAACCGATTTACATTGGTAAAAGAAGTACATTTTTCCATCAAAAGTTTTAATCCCACCAACATTTAAATCACGCATGTAAGCACCAATTTCAATGAAAGGCATTGTTATTCCTATTCCTAATAAAACTAATGAGCAAGATAAAATTACTACTCCAAATTGGGTAAAATATATTTTATTTTTTTGATAAATAAAAAAGAAAAATAAACCAAATATCAGGATGAAAACTCCAGTGATTGCTCCATAAAAGTTAGCTGATTGTTTTGCAAGGATTGATTTTTTTCTTGCTTCTTTGGCGTTCTCTTGTGCCTTATTCCAAGAACTCGAATCTAAATATCCAGCAACATCAAGTAGGCTGTTCTCAAAGTTTAGTTCACTGGTGTAAGCTAACTTGTATCTCTGAAATTTTTCGATATCTTGGTGGAGTTTATTTCCTAAAAATATCGAAGCAATGAAAAAAAATGAAAGGATAAGTACAAAAGCTTTATTCATTTTCGTCAGGATTTATATTGTTAATTGTTCCTTTTTCTGAGAGTAAAATCGCTACATCTCTTGTTCCTTTAATTTTAGAAAAAATTAAAATCATCATAACTGTAATTGGAACCGAAAGTACCATGCCTATTATTCCCCAAATTGCTCCCCAAATACTTAGTGATAAAATTACAACTAGCGAGCTTATATTTAATGAATTTCCCATCATTTTTGGCTCTAAAAAATTACCTACTAATAGCTGAATTGCCCCAACAAAAACTACCACCAATATAAAAGGAGTAAAATCTGTTCCGCCATATTGTACCAATGCCATAATTGCTGGGAATAGGGTAGCAATGAGCGAGCCAATAGAAGGAATAAAGTTGAGTATAAAAATACAAGCTGCCCAGAAAAAGGCAAAGTCAATTCCTATTAGTTTTAGCACAATATAACTCAATACTGCTGTGATAATACTTAGTAATGTTTTGATAGAGATGTATTTACTTAGTGATTTATCAATTTCGATAAGTAAGGTATTTACTTCTTCAAATTCATTTGGTTTTTCATAAACTGCTTTCAATTTATTCAAAAAACTGGTTTCTTCCATCAAAATAAAAATAAGATAAAGCAATATCATAAATGTGCTAGAAAACAGCTCAGAAAAGGAATCTAATAAATTTTTACCGATAGAAGTAAGGTTTATTTCTCCAATAAAATTATTGATGTTTTCGCCAATGTTTAGACCAAATTTTGTTTCAATTTTAGCCGATACTTTTTCCAAATTAACTTGGTATTTTGGTATTTCATCATACAATCCTTGTACATTAGAAATGATTAAATTGGAGATTAATCCTATTATAAAAAGTATGGTAACTGAGGCAAGTACAGTTTTAATCCAACGAGGAATTTTTGTTTCTACCCAACTGGCTTTATCCATAAACTCTCTTATTTCCTTAATAATAAACCATAAAAATATAGCTAGTATTAAAGGAAGAATGATTCCTTTTGCTATTATCAGCAGTGCAATTATGCAGAATATAATAAAGAATATCAGACCAATTTTTTGTAATTTCATACTTGAATTTAACAGTGATTCTTAAAAGTACGTAAGAAAAGCTGTTTTACCATAAAAAATAGATTGACCATTGAAAAAATTTGATATTCCCGCTCAATATAAATCAGGTATTATTGGCGAAATAAAAGAAAAAAGAAGGCTTGCAGATAGAATGAAAAAAGACTTTTCTCCTTCTGTGCTTGAGTTTGATAAAGTAGATTTTGTTCTTGCTCGTCATTTTGGCTTTTGTTTTGGTGTAGAGAATGCAGTAGAGAAAGTATATACAGTTCTGGATCAATATCCCGATAAAAATATTTATCTACTTAGCCAAATGATTCATAATCCTAATGTAAATGCAGATTTGCAAGAAAGAGGGATTAGATTTATAATGGATACCCATGGTTCTCAACTAATTCCTTGGGATACGATAACTAGTGATGACATTGTTTTGATTCCTGCTTTTGGGACTACACTAGAAATTGAAGCTATTCTTAAATCCAAGAATATAATTGGAAAAGCATTTGATACGACTTGCCCGTTTGTAGAAAAAGTTTGGAACCGTTCTGAGAAATTGGGGCAAGATGATTATACCATTATTGTTCACGGAAAAGCAAGTCATGAAGAGACTAGAGCTACTTTTTCGCACAGTAGTGCAAATGGAAAAACGATAATTGTAAAAAATATGGAGGAGGCTAAATTATTAGCTAAGTTCATTGATAAGCAATTGCCGGAGAAAGACTTTTATTCTTTTTTTGAAGGAAAATATTCTGAAGGCTTTAATCCTTTTGAGGATTTGAAAAAGGTAGGAGTGGTGAACCAAACTACTATGTTAGCTTCAGAAACACATGCTATTTCGCAGTATTTTAAAGATAAAATGATTGAAATACATGGAGAGGAAAATATTAAAAATCATTTTGCCGATACCCGTGACACATTGTGTTATGCAACTAACGACAATCAGTCTGCTACTTTGGAGCTAATGAAGGAAGAGGGTGACTTTGCAGTAGTTGTTGGAGGGTATAATAGTTCTAACACCATGCATTTAGTAGAGCTGTTGGAGCAAAAATTCGACACCTTTTTTGTTCAAAATGCCTCCAGAATAGAAAGTAGGACTTGTATAAATCACTTTGATATTCACGAGAATGTAGAGAAAACTACAGATTTTATTTCTAAATTCGATAATAGAAAATTACGTGTAATCATTACCTGTGGTGCATCTTGCCCTGATAGTGTACTGAATGAAGTAATAGAAAAAATTGTAACGCTTACCAATGACTAAAACTTTTAAAATAACTGCCCTAATATTATTTCTGTTTATCTCTTTCAAAGGAGTTTCTGGAGTGCAAGCTATATTTAATTACAAGCAGTTTATGGCTCCAAGCAAAGAGATTTATATTGAGAGTTATTTATCTTTTGTTTCATCCTCTTTAAAATATAAAAGTGCTGAAAATCCAGTTTTACAAGCAAGATTGCTTGTGACACAGTACATTAAGCAAGGAGGTGAAATTCTTGATTTTAAGAAATATAAGGTTCTTGGTCCTGAATTAAAAGATAGTATTGCTGTTGATTTTAAAGATCAACAAAGATTTGTTTTGAAACCAGGATATTACCAAGTAGAAATTGAGGTGGTAGATTTAAACGATAGTTTAAGGATTCCAACATTAACCTCAAGAACTATAAATATAGATAGTTACGACAATAAGATTAATGTTTCGGATATTGAATTAATAGATTATTTTAAGAAAACTGATAAGGAAAACAAGAATGAGTTCTCTAAGTCTGGATTCGATATCTACCCAATGATTTCTAACTATTTACCAACTGATGTAGAAAAATTAGCCTATTATTTTGAGGTTTATAACAACCAACAATCTAAACCTAAAGTGCTTGTAAAACAATATGTTGAGACGTATTACGGAAACAAAATATTACCTAATTATCTTAAACGCTCTGTAAAAATGCTTAATCAAATCACTCCTGTAATGGGCGTTTTTAATATTAGTAAGTTACCAACAGGAAATTATAATTTAGTTGTAGAAGTAAGAGATTCTTCGAATAAAATAATTGCTAAGGACAAGGTTTTTATCCAAAGGGTTAATACCAATATCCAAATTCAAGTAGCATCTAAAATAATAAGCGAAGAACAGCAAAATAGTTATTTAGTTTTTGAAGATTCTATAGATTATTTTCTTGAGTCAATGTCTATAATTGGTAATAGCTTTGAGTTTAATGTGCTTAAGGGAGATAAGTCTAAACTGACCTATGAAATGAAGCAAAATTACTTTGCTAGCTTTTGGCAGTCAAGATACGGAGTAGATGCTATTGCTCAGTGGAATAAATACAGAGCACTAGTTTATGAAGCTGAAAAAAAATACGGAACCAAAATAAGAAGAGGTTACGAAACTGATATGGGTCGTGTTTTTATTAAATATGGCAAGCCCAATGATATAGAAGAACGATTGAACGAGCAGGCAACTTATCCTTATGTTATTTGGCATTACTATCAAGCTAATAATCAATCTAACGTAATGTTTGTGTTTTATAATTCAACAGCTGTTAACCAAGATTTTGAGCTAATTCATTCTACCATGCAAGGAGAAATCTTTAATAGAGACTGGAAAGCCTTTGTAAATATGAGAGTAGGAGGTGGAGACTCGCGAATTGACCAAGATGAACGAAGAATGAGGTAGTAAGGAATGACTTAAATTTCAGTATTCTTACTTATACTTTTCTATAAATTCCTTCATTACTTTAACAAAAGCCTCTGGTTCATTATTCATTGGCGAATGACCCGATCCATCAAAAATATGTATTTCTTTAAATGGAGTGTTTACCAAATTATAAGCCGAAACACCTAAGGCTGGCGGAACAACTAAATCATATTTCCCCCATAAAAATTGACTTGGAATAGTAATTTCTCCCAATCTACTTGTTAAAGGGTTTTTCTGTGAATCTTCATTAAGAATAGGGTTTACAAATGAGTTGGCTAACTTAACGGCTAATCCTAAATCAGGATTTGTTAATAAACCATGACTACTAGATGTACCCGAAAGACTTGAACTTAACAATGGAAGATGTGATTCGGCAGAAAAAGCAGTTGAGTTTAAGTACCCTCTATCCTCATCAGTTATGTTATTGGTGTCCATTGCAGAGACTTTTTCGAGCACAGGATTCCAAAAATCAAGACTTTTGTTTGCAGTAATGTTTTCATTAGCCAATACCAAGAATAATTTGATAGCCTCAATATCATTTTTTACAAAATCATGAGCACCATCTATTTCTATCCACCCTTTTAGCTCTTGTTGGATATCAGTTTCTACTAATGCATGGCAAGTTGTTAAACCACCCCAACTGTGACCAGCTAAAAATAAGCTGATGTCAGTTCCATATTTCGCTTTAAGAAACTTAGCTAACGCATATACATCTTTCGAGTTTTGAGCAATTGTCAAAGCTTGTTTGTCATAACTACCCTGTGATGCTCCGTTTCCTCTTTGGTCCATATAAACCATTGCATAGTCTTCTTCTAACTGATCAGAATACCAACCTGCATTGTAAGCAGCTCCTCCGCCACCTGGGCCTCCGTGTAATAAAAGTATAAATGTTTTAGAAGCCATATTTCCATTAACCTCCACAGCAATGTCGGCTCCATCACTTCTAAAATAAAAACGTTCGTAAGTCTCAGTAGCTTTTTTGGTACATGAGCTTAGAGTTATTGTAAGTGCAAATAATGCTATCGATAAATATTTCATATAATTATTTATTAATGTTTAAAGTACATCCTAGCTCCAAAGCAAAGTTTGGCAAAAATGAATGGTTGTAACTAATTAATTGAATTGATGGTTTTGCGAATATTCTTACTCCTCCAAACTCTTTTTTTGTCAAAATATTTTTCCCAAAAGTTGGAGCGAAAACAAACATTACTTCGTTTGTTCCAGAGAATCTTTTTCGTTCTACTTCATTGTTCTCATTCAAAATATAGGTTGGCAAATTATAAAACTTCCTTAAATAATTGATTTCGAAACTAAAACCTAACACTCTATTTTTTCTTGCTTTAGTTCTTAGTCTTGTTACACCTATTCCCAAAAATGTTCCTAAATGATTGTTAGGGTGATTATAAAATCCTAGGTTCAAATCGGCAGAAAAATCTATTGTTTTCAACTTACTTCCCCATTTATTTTCTAGGCCTTTAAATTTTCTAATCTTCGTTTTGTCTTTAGTTTTAAAGATGTAGCTCGTCCCAATTTTTAATCCAGGATGTATAACATTGTCTCCGTAAAAGCTAATGTTATAAGGTAATTCAGAAAGTTTAATTTCATTTTGTCCTGTTGCATTTAAGCTGCTTATCAAGATTAATAAAATTGTTGTTTTAAAGATGCTTTTCATTGGAAATTAATTTGAGTGTAAATTTAACTTAAATTTTTAGATAATTTAGATTATCAATTGATCGTATTTATTATTTCATACAAAGCCAATTTAGCTTCTTTCATAACAGGAAGAAAAGGCCAAATGTGAGGCATGTTTTCCCCTAATATTACTTCAATTTCAGCATTAGATTTTGTTAATTTTTCAACCGTAAGCTTTTGATCAGGATACATAATATCATTTGTTGCTAAAAATAGAATTGTATTAGGGAACCCTACAAAACTTCCATTTATTGGAGAAATCATTGGGTTACTTAAATCGTTATTCTCTGTACACATTTTTTTTGCACTTAATACTCCAGCCTTACCTAATATTGGGTCTGTTTTGTCAATAGGGTCAATTTCTGGGTTAGTCATTGTAGCATCCATAACTGGGGAAACAAGAATAATTTTATTAGGTAGCTCCATAGATTTTTGAATTAATCTTTGGGTTAAGGCTGTTATTAATGTTGCTCCTACAGAATCACCAATCAAGGTTATATTGTTGGCTGAAAAAGCCTCTAAAGCTGATTTGTAAACCGCATCTATGTTGTTAGATATCTCTGTGATTTTATTCTCAGGAGCTTTCGGATAATCGCACATCCAAACAGTTTGGCTGGTTTGTTTTGCTATGGCTTTAATACTATCCCAATGAATCTTTGTAGGGCCAGAAATAAATGCACCTCCATGAACAAACAACACAAGTTTATTAGACTCTTTCTTTGGCTTTATTTCAGTAATAAGTGAATTTAAAATATTGAAATTCCTTACTTCGTATTTTCTAAAAAGATTTGCTTTTGGATGATGTACATCTTCTTTTCTTATCTTTTTATAATCAATAGGATCTTTACTGAAGTCTTTCTTTAATCCTTTTAATTTAAGTATGAACAAGGTAATGTGGTAGGTTAGGCTTAGTTTCATCAGAGAATATATTTTGTTAATCCTTATCTTTTAGTTTATTAATACTCACAGTATTTATCAAAATATTTTTTTGAAGCTTTTTGTCCATTTTCAAAACCTTCTCTCCAGCATTTGCAAGCCTCTTCTTTTTTGCCCATTTGGTATAACGTAATTCCTTTGTTAGAAAGGCATGCGTAGAAGTATGGATTTAGTTTAAGAGTATAATTGTAATCGTTAATTGCTTTTTGATACTCACTTGTTTTTAGGTAGCAATTAGCCCTATTGAAATAATAGAATGGAACTAAAAAGAAATCTTCTCCATTAGTTTTAGATAGCTTGATAGCCATGGAGTATTCGGAAATAGCTTTTTTGTAATTGTATTTCATTCTATACATATCTCCTACATAATAGTAGAGTTCATCATCTTCTTTAAACAAACTTTTTGCACCATCAATAAGCTTAATTATTTCGTCTAAGTCTACTTGGTTAGTTATACCAACCTGATATAATTGAACGTAAGAACCTCTGTGGGTTTTATCAGCTTCTATAGCTTTAAGCAAAAGGTTATAGGCAATTACTGGTTTCTTTTTTTCAAGATTAGTAATTGCTTTATTGGTTAATTCAATAGCTAAATTTCTATTTCCACCATCAAGTATAAGGGTGTCTTGACACAAGCTGTTAGAAAATATGAATCCAATAAAAATTGAAAGTAGAATTAATTTTTTCATTTTAAGGTAGTTACATTATTGATCTTTAATAAAGATATAAAATTCAGACTTATTTTAAATTTAAAAATATCTCTTGAGCATGCTCAAAGATGATTAAATGTCCTTCGTCTGGGAATAAAGTCAACTCGGCATCTTTAATCTCATTTTTCATTAATTCTGCCCATTCACATGGTACATTATTATCTTTTGTTCCTTGCCAAAAAGAAACTGGCACTTTAATTTCACTCAATTCGAATTCCCAATCGTTTACCAATAATTTAGCTATTTCGTGTGCAACTCCTTTGCTGCCATTTCTAAAGGCTTCCACAAACATATTCTCAATAACTTGCGTTACAGCTTCATTTTTAAGAATTTTTTGGTCAGGCTCACTCATAATTTTCAAAAATCCTTTAAGTGCCTTTTTGGGTTTCTTTTTAAGCTGTTTGGCTTGTAAATTCAGTAATAGTTTTAATAAAAAAGGAAATGATTTAGCAAGGCTAAGCATAGTTCTAACCTCTTTTGATAGATGTTTTTTACTTTTGCTATTGTAAGGTGCAAATCCACTTATTATAGATGTTTTGTGAATATTTTCAGGAAATAAGTAGGCTATTGCAAGTGCAAATGGTGATCCAGCAGACATACCAATAACAGAAAATTTATCAATTCTTAAATACTCAGTTAGTTGTTTCACATCCTTTGCAAAATCAAGAATAGTCCCTTTAGGATTAAAATCAGAAGTTCCATGTCCTGGACGATCGATTGTAATAATTCTTAAGTTATTATCAGTTGCAAATGAAACATCATAATGCATCTCCAATCTTGAGCTTTGTGAACCATGACAATAGATGATAGGAAAACCATTAGTGTCGCCAAACTCTTCATAGCCAAGCTTTCGACTGTCGTTTAAAACTATGTGTTTGCTAGTTTCAGTCAATTTATTTTATTCTTTTCATTGTCCATTTCCAGCTTTTTTTGGCTGAGTTTTTGGCAGTACCTTTTATTAGGTTGCTAGATTCTATTTTGCCATCATATTTTGCATAACCATCATTCAATTCAAAATGTAGCCTATTACCAGATTGTTTCCAAAAATCATTATCTGGAGTTATGTCGTTTGGATGAGTGCTTTTTAACTTTCCTTTTTTACCAAATTCTACCTTATAGCTTTTGTCTTTATCCGAATATTTCCATGTTGTTCCCAAAAGAGAAACTTCTGTAAGAGAGAGTTTACCTTTTGGACTACAACCTATTAAAACGATTGTTAGTATTAGAAATGAGAGTAGTTTTTTCATTTAGCTTAGTAACTTGTTAGTTTTTAAGTTTTAATGTTTTTTCTAGAGCTAGTAGATAGTTAGTTAATATTTTTTTCTTTTGAGAACAAAGTGTATTTAACTCCAATTGTAGCTTGTTGAATTCTCCAAGTCCAATTATTATTGTTATTGGTTAAAATGTTATTTGTTCCATAATAGTAGGTCGCTTCTAGATCTATTTTATCTGTTAAATTATAAGTTAATCCAGCTCTAGCCCCAAAATCAAAATCATCAATATTTAGTTCATCATATTCGTAGTCGATTTGTTCAGTCCTTCCGTTTAAAACTGTTTCACCTTTTTGACTCCCACCAGTCTTTAAAGCATAAGAAACTCTAAATCCGGCATTAAAAGTGAACCTATTCTTTTTAAAACCATAGTAAATTGGTAAACTCAAATAAGAGATATTTCGATATATATCACTAGTAGTATATCCAACATTAACTCCATCACTATTTATTAAAGAAAATGACATTGTTTCTTTACTTTGAATATGAGAGAATAATAATTCTACTCCTAGAATGGATTTTTCACCTAATTCATAATTATAGAATGCACCCCCAAGACCAGATGGAGCTGAGCGGATTTTAGAAGTAGCATTAGTGCCTACAAGATTACTTGATAATCTTGAAATTCCTCCATTTAATTTTAATCCAAAGTTATGTTGACCCAATACAGATAGATTAAGAACTATTAGTATTGTTATAATTAGTGTATTTTTCATTTGCTAAGTTAATTCATAGATTTTGTTAATACCAATATAAAAAAATATTCCTGTGAATTAAAAATCAAATAGTTAGATTTGAATTTACAAAAAAAACATATTAATTCGAAACCACTTTCATCCCAAGTTTGTCACCAAGTGATACCATGTATTCAAAAGCTTCATCAAAATCATTTTTAATAGTTCCTTCTAGAATAGCGTCTTTAATGTCGGTTTTAATTTTACCAACTTCGAAACAAGGCTTTATTCCAAAGGTTTTCATGATAACTTCTCCTGAAATAGGAGGTTGCCAATTTCTAATTCGGTCGTTTTCTTCAATTTCAATGATTCGTTCTTCTACTTTATCAAACTTTTGCAAATACCTCTGAACTTTATTCTCGTTTTTTGAAGTAATATCTGCTCTGCAAAGTTTTAATAAATCATCAATATCTTCTCCTGCTTCAAACAACATTCTGCGGTAAGCAGCATCTTTGGTATTGGGATTAGTTAGTGCAATAGGGCGGAGGTGAAGGAAAACAAGTTTTCGCACATATTGCATGCTAGAATCTAGTGGAAGCTTCATTCGTTTAAAAATTGGTTTTACCATTTTAGAACCAACTACTTCATGGCTATGGAAAGTCCATCCTACTTTTTTGTCGAAACGTTTTGTTGGTGGTTTTGCAATGTCATGTAGTATTGCTGCCCATCTAAGCCATAAATTATCTGTGTTTGGCGCTATATTATCCAAAACCTCAAGCGTATGATAAAAGTTATCCTTGTGTCCTTTTCCATCAATAAATTCAACACCATAAAGAGCAACCATTTCAGGAAAAATAAGTTCTAATAAACCTGTGTTATACAGTAATTTAAATCCTACTGATGGAACTTCTGAAAGAATAATTTTATTAAGTTCTGAGGTTATCCGTTCTTGAGAAATAATATCAATTCGTTCTCTGTGTTCACGAATTGCAGCTAAGCTAGTATGATGAATGTTAAAACCTAATTGACTTGCAAAACGAATCGCTCTCATCATCCTTAATGGATCATCTGAAAAAGTAACTCCTGGCTCAAGAGGAGTTTTAATTAATTTATTTTTTAAATCAGCTACACCACCAAATGGATCAATAAGATCTCCGTAAGTAGATTTATTCAAACTTATAGCCAATGCATTTATTCTGAAGTCTCTTCTTTTTTGGTCGTCTTCAATTGTTCCGTCTTCTACAGTAGGCTTTCTTGAATTTCTGTCATAGGATTCTTTACGAGCTCCTACAAACTCAATTTCATAACCATCTTCAAGTTTTATCATTGCAGTACCAAAATTCTTAAATACCGAAACTTTGGTAGCTTTAACTTTCATGGCAATTTGCTCAGCAAGTTCTATTCCACTTCCTTCTATTACAATATCAATATCTTTACAAGGGCGCCCCAAGAGTAAATCGCGCACAAAACCGCCAATTACAAATACTCTCTCGTTAGGAACGGTATCTCTAATTACCTCAAATATTGGGTGATTAAGTTGGTTGGCTAATTGTGTTTCTTGCATCAAAAAAAACTAAATTATTTTCTTATTAACGTAAAGGTTCCATCCATATCAATTTTCATAATGGTGGAAGCTTTTGTTTTTAATTTTACATTGGATGGCAAATTTACAATATAATCTACTCCATCCAAAATTAGCTTGTCAATATCCTTAAAGCTCAGTGGTGTTGGCTTTTTACTTATGTTTGCAGAGGTAGAAACTAGTGGTTTTCCGAATTTTCTTATCAAATCGTGACAAAAACCTTCTTTTACAATTCGTACACCAACCGATTTGTCTTCTGCCATTACATTGTGAGCTAAGTTATAGCCTTCTGGGTAAATAATTGTAGTTGGTTTATCAGCAAACTCAACTATATCCCAAGCTATTTCAGGAATTTGTTTCACAAATCTATTCAGTTTTATGTCCGAATCTAGAAGTGTAATTAAGCTTTTAGAAGAAGCTATTTGTTTCAATTTAAGTAATTTATCTACGGCCTCAGGGTTGGTGGCATCACAACCAATTCCCCAAATCGTATCTGATGGATATAAAATTACCCCACCATTTCTTAAAATTTCTATTGCTTTATCCAAGTTATTATTGCTTTAAAAAACAAAGATATACAAAGGAATTTTTAATTTTGTAAATATGGAAAACAAAACACGAAATATCCGCTTGATATGGGATTTTAGAGGTGAGGATGCAGAAAAAACTGCCATTCATCATGAAATTCATTTGAAGCAATTTGCCCAAAAAGAGAATATTGAAGTTATTGAAACAGGTGTTGATCACGAAACGGAACTGTTTTCTTTGGCTTATATAACTGTTCCAGAGCCACAAATGAAAATTGTGAGAGATGCTTTAATCCCTCATAGAGGTGAAATAGCTGAGTAATTTCACAAATGTTATTTTAATAAATAAATCGCTTGATTTTAGTGACATTAAATACCTTTAAAATAAATAGGGGTAAAATTGTTTTATAACTATGGTTCTTTTATATTTGCACCCCTAAAAAAGTAAGTAAATTAAACAAATAAACTATGCAAAATAGAAATATTATATGGGTGTTTACCATATTATTAACGTTAGCTTGTCTATACCAATTATCATTTTCTTGGGTAACTAGTGGTGTTGAAAGCGAGGCAGAAGCCTTTGGTAAAAGCCAAGCAGCATCTTACCAAGACGGAGATACGAGTCTTGTGGAAGTAGCAAATGGAAAATATCCTGTTGCGACTGCAATCCAAAGATCTGAGTATGCAAAAGCAGAAACGGAAAACTTTTTGGTTGAAAAAGGAAACGAGTCTGTATATCCTTTATTAGGACATGATTACAAGTATTGTAAAGATAATGAGTTAGCTAAAGGGCTTGACCTTGAAGGAGGAATGAGTGTAACGCTTCAGGTTTCTATTCCAGATATGGTTAGTGAATTAGCTGGAAGATATGCTAAAAGAGCAATGTTTTCTGAACCATTTAATGCTGCCAATGCAGTGTTTGAGTCAGAAGGGAATGAAAGAGAATTCGTAGATATTTTTGAGGAAAAATGTAAAGAAATGTCTCCAGATGAAAATTTGGCTTCAGTATTTAAATTTAAAGATGAGAACGGAGATAAAATGATTGATATCTCTAACGAAGAAGTTTTTGCTGTGTTAAGAGAGAAATCTCTTGGTGCATTGGATAAGACAGAAACTGTAATTAACTCAAGGGTTTCCGGTTTAGGACTTTCTCAACCATCTATCCAAAAAAATGCTAGTAAAGGAACAATTACTGTTGAATTACCTGGTGTAAAAGATAAAGAAAGAGCAAGAAAATTACTGCAGAGTACTGCAAAACTTGAATTTTGGCATACATATAAAAACACTGACATAGGTAACGAAATTTTCGAAAAAGTAAACGATATCTTAAGTAGAACTATGTATCCTGGATTTTTGGATTCAATAGAAAAAGCAAACGATACTTCTAATTTAACATCAACAGATTCAACAAATGTTGATAACGAAACTGCTGAAGCAGCTGAAGGTGATGATACAACTTCAATAGCTGAAAGTTTTGATTCTTTAACTGAAGATGATGAATTTGGAGATACTGAATTAACTGCAACAGAAGAAGAACAGTTAAATGCGTTTAGAAAATCTAATCCTTTATCGGCTTATTTATATCCTAATGCAAATGGTGAAAGCCAATGGAACGAAGGTCCAATTTTAGGATATGCTAAGTGGTCTGATACTGCTAAAGTAATTGAGTTTTTGACTAAGGATTACGTACAAAATGTATTGCCTACAAGAGACATTATGTTCATGTGGGATGCTAAGCCAATAGATAATACTGAAGAAGGTTCTCCAGAATTATTTTATTTATACTTAGTTAAGAAAACTAAAAGTGGTGTACCAGAAATAGACGGAGAAGAAGTAGAGACTGCAAGACAAGATTTTGATCCTGCTACTAAATCACCAATGGTTTCTTTGCAGTTTAAGAGTGCTGGTGCAATTGCATGGGCAGCAATGACAGAGCAAAGTGCAAATGACGAAACTGGAATAGCAATTACATTGGATAACAAAGTATTTTCTGCGCCAGGTGCATCTGGAAAAATTGAAGGTGGAAGAACTCAAATTACTGGAGGAAGTTTTACTGGAACAAATGGAATTGCAGAAGCAGCAGATTTAGCAAATATATTAAAGGCAGGAGCTTTACCAGCACCATCTAAAATTGTAGATGAGTCTGTTGTAGGTCCAACTCTTGGAGCCGAAAATGTGCAATCAGGACTTTGGTCTTTTGCAGCAGCTTTATTATTGGTTCTTATTTACATGATATTTTATTATGCTAAGGCAGGAGCTGTAGCTGATGTTGCTTTGATAGCGAACATATTCTTCATCTTTGGAACGTTAGCTTCTTTAGGTGCAGCATTAACTTTACCTGGTATTGCAGGTATTGTTCTTACAATTGGTATGTCGGTAGATGCGAACGTACTTGTATTTGAAAGAATTAGAGAAGAACTTAGAAACGGTAAAGGTAAACGTCAAGCAATTGACGAAGGGTATGCTAAAGCACTTTCAGCAATTTTAGATGCAAACATTACTACTTTACTTACTGCTATTGTTCTTGGATATTTTGGAACTGGAGCAATTCAAGGATTCGCAGTAACATTGATTATTGGTATTTTTACTTCATTGTTCTCTGCATTAATCATTTCAAGATTAATATTCAGTTACATGAGCGAAAGAAAAAGAGAAATTACATTCTCTACTTCAATAACTAAGAACTTGTTCTTGAACTTGAATATTCCTTTTATAAAAAAGAGAAAAATCTTTTACGTAATTTCAGGATTAATTATTGCAGGAGGTATCTTCTCTTTAGTTACTCGTTCTTTAGATTACGGAGTAGAATTTACTGGAGGTAGAACTTACAAAGTACAGTTTGACAAAGAAGTAAATTTCCAAGAAGTAAGAAATAACTTGAAATTAGAATTTGGTGGCAAAGAGCCAGAAGTAAAGATGATTGATAATAAGTTTAAGGCTTTAATTACTACTCAATACTTATTAGCTGATAAGACTCCAGATGGTTCTAAAAAGGTAGAAGCTGCATTGAAAAGAGGACTTGATCCTTTGAGTAAATTTATAACTTTAGAGTCACGTCAAGTAGATTCTAATATCTCTGCTGGATTTAAAACATCTTCTCTTTATGCTATTGGATTCTCATTATTGATTATCTTCTTATATATCTTATTAAGATTTAAGAAATGGCAATTCGGATTAGGAGCATTAATAGCAATGGCACATGATGTGTTAATTGTGTTATCATTATTCTCTATTGGTTGGGGTATATTCCCATTTGCAATGGAAATAAACCAAGCGTTTATTGCTGCAATATTAACAGTAGTAGGTTACTCTATTAATGATACAGTGGTAGTATTCGATAGAATAAGAGAATTCCTTTCTGAGAAGAGAAGAGGTGAGGCAAGTGAAGTGATAAACAAAGCACTTAACTCTACCTTAAGTAGAACGGTAAATACTTCTGTAACTACGTTCTTAGTATTATTAGTAATCTTCTTATTTGGAGGTGATTCTATTAAAGGAATGACATTCGCATTGATGATTGGTGTAGTAGTGGGAACTTATTCTTCACTATGTATCGCAACTCCATCAGTTGTAGATTTTACTAAATCATTTGATCTTAATAAGAAAGATAAAGCATAAGCTTTATTAAAATATACTTTAAAGTCCTTTCGATTAATTTTGAAAGGACTTTTTTTTTGAAATAAATGTTCATTTTCTAGAGTAGAATATCTCAAAATAATTCTTCATTATTTCTTACCTTAGTATTCTAATTCGGGAAATAAATTCCTTTTTTATGATATCAGTAAATTTAACTTCTGTATTTCTTTTTTTGAACCTTAGTGGGGGAGAAGTAGCTATAATCTTTTTGTTTGTCCTTATATTTTTTGGAGCAGAAAGCATTCCAACTATTGCTCGTTCGTTTGGTAAAATTATGTATCAAATAAAAAATGCTACGGATGATATTAAAAATGATATTCGAGTATCTACTGATAACATTAAAAAAGATATCATGGATCAAGCAGATATTTCCAATCCAATTAAGGACATAAAAAATGAATTAACCGAAGATTCTGGGATTTCGAATCCTATAAAAGAACTTAAGTCTGATATCGATAATTCTGTTAAAGACATAAACTTATAATTATGGGAATGGATGTTTTTTGGCTTGTATTAGGTTTAGCGATTTTGGTGTTCAGTGGTGATTTTCTTGTGAAAGGAGCTGTAGGAATTGCCGAAAAATTCAAAATTTCACCATTGGTAATTGGTATGACAGTAGTTTCTTTTGGAACCTCTGCTCCAGAATTATTTGTAAGTATAAAAGCAGCTTTGGACGGTTCACCAGATTTAGCAATTGGAAATGTAATAGGATCTAACATTGCAAATATTGCACTGGTCCTTTCTATCACAGTATTGATTTTTCCCATTGTAGTTGATAGAAACTCCAAAATAATTGACTGGCCAATGATGATGTTTTCCAGTATTCTGTTTTTTGTATTTTCTATGGATAATGAAATTAGTTCACTCGAAGGAATAATTATGTTCTCTATTCTTATCGTGTTTACTGTACTTTTAATTCGTAATTCAAGAAAACTGAATTTAAAGGAGGAAGTTGATGTAGAAGAAGTGCCAACTAATATGCCTTTAACGCTTGTTTATTTAATAGGAGGATTAATAGGATTAAAGTTTGGTGCTGATTGGTTTGTAGAAGGTGCAAAAGGTGTAGCAAGCTCATTTGGTATGTCCGAAGCAGTAATTGGAGTAACCATTGTAGCTTTTGGTACGTCAGTGCCCGAGTTAGTCGCATCTGGTGTTGCAGCATATAGAAAACAAACAGATATATCTCTGGGAAACCTAGTAGGTTCTAATATTTTCAATATTCTTATAGTACTTGGGATAACCTCCATTATAAAGCCTATTAAGGTTGCTGAGAGTGTTATGAGTTTTGATATGTATTGGATGCTTGGAATTGCTTTAGCGCTATTCCCTATGATGTTTATCGGTAAAAAAATGGGAAGAGTTCACGGAATAATATTGTTGGCTGCATATATTACCTATATAACCCTTTGTTTACAATCTATTTAGATTGAGAGTAATTTTGGAAATTGATCCCATTAGTATTAAAATAGGCTTCTCCAAACTTTAGATTTAGCTTGCTTATATTCTTAGTAAATATAGATTTAGGAATCTCAACAATCGTGCTTTTAGAGTCTGAATATAAAAAGTAAGATTTTGAATTAATAAAAATCTCGAAACTGATTGCTCCTAGCTTAACAGAAGAAGAATTGTAAGTAAGAGTAGAGATTTCTTTTTTAAACTTAGTAAGCTGAGTTTCGTTTAGCTCAAAACTCCCCGAGTAATTATTCATTATCACTTTTTCGATTTCATTTACCTCAATAAAATCAGAAAATACGTAGGTTTTGTTTTCGATAGAATTACATGATATAAAAAAGATAACCAATAGAGTAAATAACCTCATTAGGATAAAGTTTTAATCAATGAAATTACTTGAGGAATAACCATTTCTTCACCAGAATTATCTATAATGTAATCAGCTAATTCTTTTTTCTTTTCCTCACTCCATTGGTTATTCATTCTTGCTTCAATAGCTTCTTTAGTAGCTGAATCTCTCTTCATTACTCGATTAATCCTTTCTTCCTTAGGACAAGTAACCAAAATTGTTTTGTCTAAATTTTTATAGATACCTGTTTCAAATAATATTGCAGCTTCTTTCAGTACGAAAGTAGAATTCTTGGTTGAGCACCAGTTTTCAAAATCTTTGCCAACAGCAGGATGAACAATGTTATTTAGTTTCTGTAATTTATCAGAATCAGTAAAAACAATACTAGCCATTTTCTTTCGATCAAGGCCTTTAGAAGAGTATATGTTGCTCCCAAACTCCTGCTTAATTGAATTAATTACATCTTCATCAGAATTAATTAATTCTTTAGCTCTAACATCAGAATTGTACACAGGGAAACCCATAGAAATAAATACCTTGGCAATTGTTGATTTGCCAGATCCTATTCCTCCAGTTATTCCAATGATTTTCATGGTTTATTTTGAGCGATTATTTTCTTCCGCTTTGTTGTTGGTGAGCAGCAAAATCAGTAATTAATGCAGATTTTTCTACTTTAATCAAAGTTCCATCTTCAATTTTAATATTCACAGTAGTTTCTTGAATAGAATGTACTTTACCATGAATCCCTCCAATGGTAACGATTTGAGCACCTTTTTCTAAAGCTTCTCTAAAGTTTTTTAATTCTTTCTGCTTTTTCATCTGTGGACGAATCATGAAGAAGTAAAATACTCCAAACATCATAACTAACATTAGTATCATGTTTAAACTTCCTCCTGCTGCTGCTTGTAATAAAATTGTGTTCATTGTTTTAGTTATTTTTGTTTGTGTCTGTTGGGCCTACTATTTCTCCTATTAATCTCAGTTTTGTTGAGCTAGGTTTTGTGTTAGCCGATAAATTTATTGTTTTGGTTTTTTGTCCTGCTTTTCCTTCCGAATTAAATTCTACTTCAATATATGAAGATTCTCCAGAAGCTATTGTTGTTTTCGGCCAATTTCTAGTTACGGTACATCCACATCCAGAATTAACCGCAGATATTAATAACGGTCCTTTACCAGTATTTGTAAATTTAAATTTGTGTGTTACTATATCTCCGTCTATAATAGTTCCAAAATCAAAAGTCTCGTTTTCGAAAGTAAGTATTGGTGGGTTTTTAAGCTCAATGATGTCAGTATAGTTTTCTTCAGTTATTACTTCATCACAAGAGATGAAAACACTAATCGTTAAAAGAAAAATTATAAAAGCTCTCATTGGTTTATTTTTGAATTGATTTATTTATTAACCCTCTTCCCATTTTATTTATTTTCCCATCACTTTTTAATTGATTGAAAATTTTATCTAAAATACCATTAATAAATCCTTTACTCTTAGGAGTGCTATAGAATTTTGATATTTCTATATACTCATTCATAGTAACTTTTACTGGTATAGAAGGGAAATCTAAAGCTTCTACAATTGCCATATTCATTAATATAACATCAGTTTTAGCAAGCCTGTCCACATCCCAGTTTTTAGTTTGGGCACTAATTAGTTTCTGACATTCGGCTTCTTTTAAAATGGCGTTTCTAAAAAGTAGTTTAGCATATTTTTCATCATCTTCATCCTTAAATAAAGGAGTAAGAGTTTCAAATCCAGAGTCATTTTCGCTCATGTTTTCTATCGTTTTGATAGCTGCAATTGCTACGATATCCAGGTCATCATTCCAAAAAATACTGTTGTCTTCCAACACATCATGAAGTAATTCATTATTCACAATGTTTTCTTTGAAGATTGAAACCAAAAAGTTTTTGTCCTCACCAAAAGAGTCTGCACCAGAGTTCATGTAAGCTTGGTATTCGTCAGATTTTTTAATCTCTTGGTATATTTGGCTAATTACAGTAAAAGCTCCATCAGTACTCCACATAACCTTCATGTTGCTAATGTCCTTTTGCAACTGGCTATTTTGATTAAGTAGTGCAAAAACTCTATTGTTTACAAACTTCAGGTTCGGATTTAAATCGTCCTCAGTTGGGCGATTTTTAGTTTTAGCATTTTCGATTTTCTCGTCTGCTAAAGTTTTTATCTCATTAAAAACAGATAAAAAAGTGATGTATAATTCATACACTTTATTTAAGCTAAAAAGTAACTCGCGTTCTCCTTTATCCAATTCTTTGTTATTAGAAAAAATATAGGCGTATAGAGCCAAGAAGGTTTTAATTCGTATGTGTCTTCTTGATAGCATTAAAGTGATAGTTTTATTTTACCGATTTTTTCAATTCTTTCTTCAGCCATTTTATTTGCAGCCAAATAAGTTGGGATGTTTTCTTGTTCTGCTTTATCAAAGATAGCTAAAGTAGTGTTGTAAATGTCTTTAGTAAGATCCATTACTCTTTCTTTATCATATCCTGTAACTTCGAAAAAGCAGTTAATTACACCACCTGCATTTATCAAATAGTCTGGAGCATAAGTAATTCCCATATCCATACACATTTTACCATGCTTTACTTCATCTTGTAATTGGTTGTTGGCAGCACCTGCAATTACTTTACATTTTAACCTGCTTAATGTATCGTCATTTACAGTTGCACCAAGGGCACAAGGTGAATAAATATCTACATCTAAATCATAAATATCTTCTGGGCTTACAATGGTTACTTTGTAGTCTTTTTCAATTCTATCAAGGGTTGGTTTGTAAATGTCAGTAACAAATATTTCAGCTTCTTCTTTCTCAAGAAATTGAATTAAATATTCTCCTACGTGACCTGCACCTTGAACAGATATTTTCTTCCCTTTTAATGATTCGCTCCCAAAAGCTTTCATTGCTGCAGCTTTCATTCCCATGTATACTCCATAAGCAGTAACAGGTGAAGGATCTCCACTTTTACCTGGTAAACCACTTACGTGATTTGTTTCCATATTTACCCAAATCATTTCTTTTGGAGATACACCTACATCTTCTGCAGTAATGTATTTTCCTCCAAGGCTATTTACAAACTTCCCGAATCTACGGAAAAGAGCTTCTGATTTATCATTATGAGGGTCAGCAATAATAACTGCTTTACCTCCTCCTAAGTTCAATCCAGAAATAGCAGATTTATAAGTCATTCCTCTCGAAAGTCTTAAAACGTCTTGTAATGCTTCTGCTTCACTTGCGTAATTCCACATTCTAGTTCCACCAAGTGATGGCCCTAATGTTGTGTTGTGTATAGCAATAATTGCTTTTAATCCTGATTCTTTGTCGTTACAAAATACTACTTGTTCGTGACCCATCATTTCCATTCTGTTGAGCAAGAATCCGTTTTCTTTTGCTTTTTCAGCTATCGTAGTTTCCATATGATATTTAAATAAGTTAGATTTTAAATAAGAAATCAAAATTACGATTAATATTTATTTTTTATTCGTGTTTTGGTATTAAATAAAGTGGATTTATTAATGTTTCTAAACCCAGTTTATTGGTGTCAAGATTATGCCTTTTTAACTTTAAAAATAAATATCTTTGCATGAATGAAATCATTATCATATCTCAATAAATATTTAGCAAAATATAAGTGGCGCCTTATCTTAGGAGCTATATTTGTTGTTGCATCAAATTATTTTGGTGTTAAAATGCCTGGTATTGTTGGTGAAGCTGTGAATGAATTTGAAGGTCAGATTGATTTTTTTAAAAATAATGGAACCGAAAATTTTGATAATGGTGTTATTTTAGAAACTGCGATTTATTTGGCTTTGTTCTATATCGCTTATTCATTAATTAAAGGTTTTTTTCTCTTTTTAACACGACAAACTATCATCATCATGTCGCGATTGATAGAGTATGATTTAAAGAATGAAATCTATTTTCATTATCAAAAATTAACTCCAGCCTTTTACAAGCAAAACAATACTGGAGATTTAATGAACAGAATATCAGAGGATGTGAGCAAAGTACGTATGTACTTGGGACCCGCAATTATGTATTCTATTAATTTATTAGTGTTAAGCGGATTGACAATTTATCAAATGGTAATTGTAAACTTAGAACTTACACTTTATACACTTGCTCCACTTCCTATAATGACTGTTATGATTTATTACATCAGTAAAGTGATGAATAAAAAAAGTGAGGAAGTTCAAGTTGAACAATCTTTGGTGTCTACTTATGTACAAGAATCGTTTTCGGGAATTAGGGTTGTGAAAGCCTACAACATGCAAAAAACATTAAGCGCTAGTTTTTTGAAACGAGTAAATGGCTATAAAACTAAGTCAATGCAGTTGGCAACAATCAATGCGTTTTTCTTTCCGGTAATAGTATTGTTGATTGGAATTAGTACTGTTTTAACTATTTATATTGGAGGGCTAAAAGCAAATGAGGGAATTATTTCTAATGGAGATATTGCCGCATTTGTTATCTATGTAAATATGCTTACTTGGCCTTTTGCTTCAATAGGTTGGGTAACATCTATGGTGCAAAGAGCTGCCGCATCACAAAGAAGAATTAACGAGTTTTTAGAGCAAGAGCCTTCTGTGTTTTCAAAAGATGATGCAGTTCCAATGAAAGGTGGTGATATAGTTTTTAATGATGTTTCTTTTGTTTATCCTGATTCTGGAATTAAAGCTTTGCAGAATATTTCATTTACTCTGCCAGAAGGAAAAACATTAGGAATTATTGGAGAAACAGGCTCAGGAAAATCTACTGTAGCTAATATGATAGC
>CALLII010000020.1 GCA_938009745.1 uncultured Flavobacteriales bacterium | reverse complement strand
GTCAATTCCCAAATTGCTCCTTCTTTCATCAATTGAAGCCCTTCTTGCCATCCTTTTATTACCTGATTTAAGTTAAATATAAAAGGTTGGCCACGGTCATATGAACTATCAAAAACGGTTCCATTCTGAAGTGTTCCATGATAATGAGCTTTTACCTTACTGTTAGCTCTGGGCGAATTTCCAAGACCATATTGTATGATTTTATATTTCAATCCACTAGGTAACGTTACTGTTTCACCAATTTTTGGTTCAGAAATTGGATTGGTCATGTCCACAGAGCTACTCTTACTTGTAGTACAAGAAACATAGAGGAAGAGATTTATTACTATAAGAAATAGATACTTCATAATTTATTGATTTAAAATAAAAAAGCATCAATCCAAATTTTGAATTGATGCTTTAAAAATACAGTTTTTTTTATATTAATTATTTGGCTTTGATAATTTCGATAAGCTCTACTTCAAATACTAAAGGAGAATATGGAGGTATTCCTGGTCTTCCTTGAGCACCATAAGCTAAGTTAAAAGGAATGTATAATTCCCACTTACTTCCTAATGGCATTAATTGTAATGCTTCAATCCATCCTGGAATTACTTGAGTTACACCAAACTTACTTGGTTCACCTCTTTCAACAGAACTATCGAATACTGTTCCATCAATAAATGTACCATGGTAATGAGCCAATACCGTATCCATTGCAGTTGGTTTCTCTCCTTTACCTTCTTTCAGTATTTTATATCTTAATCCACTTGGTAAAGTTACTACGTCTGCTTCAGCAGATTTAGCGTTTAGGAATTCTTCTCCTTCTACCTGAATTTTGGCCGTTTCTATAGCGTTAATTTTTTCGAATAAAATCTTACCTAAAGAATCAGATAACTTAGCATCTTTTCCCATCAAAATATCTTCCATTCCTTTGTAAAAAGATGGCTCAGAGTAATAATCAATTATTCCTCCACCTTTCATACTTCCAGATACGTTAACTCCTAAAAAGTAACTCATAGAATCTTTGATTGAGCTTATTGAAGTAAATCCTCCAATAGCTTCCGGCTTATATTTAATTGGAGTTGTGTCCATTCTTAAAAGCATTACTTGTTGTCTCATTACGGCATCCATAGATTCCATTTCAAGTAAAAGTTCAGTTCCTTCTTCTAATCCGTCTTTCATTCCTTTGTCAAACGCTTTAGTCGAAAAAGATTTATCTAAGCTATTTTGCTTAAAGTTTCCAGCAATGTTAGCTCCTATACAGTAACTTAAACTATCATTAAAAGTTTCTAATCCATTAAATCCTGTTACAGCTGACTCGTCTTTGTCTCCACAAGATGCAGATAACATTAGTGCTGCTACAGCTCCAAATCCTATTAATTTTTTCATGTTTGTTTGTGTTTATTTTTCTATTGCTAATAATTCTACTTCAAATATTAATGTTGAGTGAGGCTGAATTGCTCCTTGTCCTCTTTCTCCGTATGCTAAATGCGAAGGTACAAATAATCTCCATTTACTTCCTACAGGCATTAATTGCAATGCTTCAGTCCAACCAGCTATAACTCCATTTAATGGAAATGAGATTGGTTCACCTCTTTGTACCGAACTATCAAATACAGTTCCGTCAATTAAAGTTCCGTGATAATGAGTATTAACTTTGTCTTCTGCAGATGGCTTTTCACCATCACCCATTGTCATTACTTCATACTGCAATCCACTTGGTAAGCTTATGATTCCATCTTTTTTAGCATTAGCCTCTAAAAATTCTAATCCTTTTTTTGCTTGTTCACCAGCTGCTTCAGCTTGTAGTTTTCCAAAAAACTCTTGCAAGTTTTGTTGAGCCTCATCACTTTTAATGTCTAAGTCATTTCCTTCAAAAAAGTCACTAATAGCTTTCGCAAATGCCTCTCCGTTTACTTCTTTTAATCCTTGTTCTGCCAAGCTTTGCCCTATGTTTACTCCTAAACTGTAGCTAATTTTGGTGATTTCGTTAGTTAAATCCATTCGTTTTTTATTGTTTTTTTATTGTTGTATTGCTAATAATTCTAATTCAAATACTAAAGTAGCATAAGGCGGGATTGTTCCTTGGCCTCTTTCTCCGTAGGCTAAGTAATGAGGGATGTATAATTCCCACTTACTACCCACAGGCATTAATTGTAATGCTTCTACCCATCCCGGAATAACTTGTGTTACACCAAATACTGCAGGATTTCCTCTGTCGTATGAACTATCAAATTTAGTCCCATCAATCAAAGTTCCTTTGTAATGTGTTTTAACTTTATCAGTTGATTTAGGAATTGCTCCAGTTCCTTGTCTTATTACTTTGTACTGTAATCCACTTGGTAAAGAAACCACATCTGCCTTTAATGAATTCATTGCTAGGAATTTTCCTCCTGCTTCGGTTTGTTTTGCAACTGCTTCGTTTTGTAATTTTTGGAAATAAGCCTGTAAAAAATCCTGAGCTTCTTTCTCAGTTACTAATGCTGGTCTGCCAGAAAACACATCTCCAAGAGCTTGTGCAAAAGCAGCCGTATCTATTGATTCTAATCCTTCTCCTTTAAGGCTTTTTGCAATGTTAAGTCCAAGGCTGTAACCTACTTTGGTTTCTTCATTAGTTAGGTCAGTAGTTGGTTTACTAGCTTCTATTAAAGCAGCATTTTCAGCTTCAATTGCTTCATATTTCTTTTTACTTACTACACAAGATGAGATAATTACAATCCCAGATATTGCTAATAGATTTTTAATTTTCATAGTTATTAATTTAAGTGTTTTCCTAATGAATCGTTATATGTTTTTTTCATTCCTTCCAGGCTTCCCCAGTCTTCTCCGTCTACTGTTACATTTTTTCCTGAAGTTTCTCCTAGTAGGCTATATGGCGTTTCTGTTTCTGCCATAAATTCTATAAATGCTTCTTTATTATCTTCCGTTACAGTTACCACAATTCTACTTTGTACTTCTCCAAAAAG
>CALLII010000019.1 GCA_938009745.1 uncultured Flavobacteriales bacterium | reverse complement strand
AAGATTTTGAAATTGAAGACCTAAGAATAATGATAGGACAAAATATCGGACTAAAATTTTTGATGCCTTTGGCAATAGAGAAATTAAATGAAGATATTTTGGTTGAAGGAGACTTTTATCCTGGCGATTTATTAATGACAGTGTTAAGGTCTGACACAGTTTTTTGGGAATCAGAACCATCTTTTTGGAATGGAATGTTAAATATTCTAGACCTTCAATCCGATAAGATTAAAAATGAGGAAACCTCATTCGAAATGAAAGTAGATTGGTATGAGAAGATTGATAGGTTTAAATCAATTGATGTTTCATAATGTCTAGTGATTGACTTTTTTTTATTGTCATTCCTGCGAAGGCAGGAATCTTATTCATTGAAATACCTTTAAGTCACCCTTCGAGACATTTCAAACAAGTTTGAAACTCTCAGGGTTCGGTTTACCAGAATTTGCGGGCTGAGGGTTTTTTCGATAGAAAAAATGTCTCGAAGCCCAACTAAGAAATTCAATGTTAAATATTCTCTGCCAGATCCCCAATCAAGTTGAGGATGACAAATGAAAAAAATTGAAGACTAAATACTGACTACTAAGGACTAGATTACTTCAATCCCAAAATCTGAGGTAATTTTCTAATCAAAGCCATTTCTTTAAACTCTTCACGAGCTTCTTTTGCTGGACTTCCCAAATAGGTTTTTCCTTCTTCCATGTTCTTCAGAATCCCTGCTTGGCCAAGTGCAGTTGAATTCTTATGTAGAGTTAAATTAGCTGGAATTCCTACTTGACCCCAAAGGGTAACATTGTCTTCAATAGTAACACAACCAGCAATTCCTACTTGAGCAGCAAATCGGCAATGTTTGCCAATTACAGTATCGTGACCTACATGAACTTGTCCATCAATTTTGGTTCCCTCACCAATTTTTGTAATTCCGCTTACACCTTTGTCTATACTACAAGAAGCACCAATTTCTACATGATTATCAATTTGTACCGAACCACAAGAATGTAGTTTGTTGTGCGAACCATCTTTAGTTTGAAAGTAAAAAGCATCTCCGCCAATTACTGTGTTGGCATGGATAATTACGTTTTCGCCAATAACAGTATTGCTATAAATAACCACACCAGGATATATAATTGAGTTCTTACCAATCTTCACATTATCACCTAAAGTCACATTAGGAAATAACATGACCGATTCGTGAATTTCTTGGTTCTTTCCGCTCCACATTTCTACTGGGCTAAAATACTCAGTCAATCTATTAAAATCTCTAAAAGGATTCTCCGAAATGATTAATGCTTTTCCTTCTGGGCATTCTACTTCTTTATCAATTAATATTGTTGTAGCTGACGAAGTAAGTGCTTTTTCGTAATACTTTTCGTTATCCACAAACACCAAATCACCTGCTTCCACTTGATGAATTTCATTAATTCCTGTCACCAAAAAATCAGGATTACCAATGAATTTACAATCTATTAGTTCTGCTATTGCTTTTAGGTTATGGGAGTATGGGAGTTTCATGCTTTTTTTAAAATATTAAATAATAAAGGAATAAAGAGGTTACAATGAAAGTTGTAACAATAGTTAAAAGAGAATATAGATTTGTTGTTTGAATAATTTTTCTGTGAGTTTCTGTAGCATTGATTTTAATAGTAATTTCGGCTTCATGCCTACTTTTTTTCATCCCTCGATATTCGATATAAATCAATATAATAAGGTTTACAATTGGAAAAAGTATTGTTGAAACTGAAATTGATTCATCTAATTTCGATAGAGTAAAAAAACCAGCAATTAAAATATTATTAAACGTAAATAATTTATCATGAAGTCTGTCAAAATACTTTAAAGTATCTCTGATTCCCTGTTCTTCAATTTTCTTTAAGTTGGAATCGGTTTTTTCTAATTCATTATCATCCATAATATCAATTTTTCAATTTACCTCAAACTAGCCCCCAATTTACTCTCCAGTTCCCCTTGAATTTTAGTCATTATCTTTTCAATCTGCTTATCAACCAAAGTCTTATTCTCATCTTGAAATAAGAAACTTACAGCATAGGATTTTTTGTTGGAGTCTAAGTTTTTTCCTTCGTAGATATCGAACAATCCAATTTCTTTCAAAATCTTTCTGTCTACTTTTGAAGCAATTTCTTCAATTTCTTCAAACTTTACTTTTTTATCAATCAGTAAAGATAAATCTCTACGCGAAGAAGGGAATTTTGCTAATTCCTTATACTTAGTTTTGTTCATCATCATTAATTGCAACACACTGTCCCAATTAATTTCTGCATAATATACAGGTTGTTTAATTCCAAAATGAGCCAATACTTTTTTGCTTACTCTTCCGTAATCAGCTACTGGCTTTTTATTGATAGAGATTGCTAAACCTTCGGCTAATAAAGAGTTTTTAGTTGCATTGATGTGAGAGTTTTTCATAATTCCCAATCTGTTCAAAGTGTTAAGCACTTCTTTTTTGATAGAGAAAAAATCTACCTCCTTTTTAGCAGTATTGTCCCAACTTTCTGAGATTTCTTTACCAGTAACAAACAAACTTATTACTTGGTTTTCTTCGTATCCAGATTCGTATTTGAAATATGTTTTACCAAATTCATACAACTTCAGGTCACTATTCTTTCTGTTGATGTTATAAATGATAGCCTCCATCCCATTAAATAATAACGATTGACGCATTGTATCTAATTCGCTACTCAATGGATTAAGCATTTTTACAGCATAGTCAGGATTTATCTTTTTCGATTCAAATTCGGCTAAATAAGCTGATTTAGATAATGAGTTAGACATGATTTCTGTAAAACCAACATCACTCAATCTATCCGAAACTAAGTTGATTAAAACTCGCGAATCATTCTTTTCTCTGTAAGTGATAGATGTATTCAGTTTCTCTGGAACTGGTACATTATTAAATCCGAAAATTCTTAGCACTTCTTCTGTAATGTCAGCTTCTCTTATCACATCATTTCTGAATGCTGGAACTTCCAATACCAAATCTCTTCCGTTTTTAGAAAGCGTTTTGATACCTAAATCATTCAAAATAGAATCAATTGTTTCGGTAGGAATTTTAGTTCCAATTAATCTGTTGCAATTGTCGTAGTTGAATTCCACTTTGTGGTTTTCAATAGGAGTAGGGTAGCTCTCTTGAATTTCTGAAGAAATAGTTCCTCCAGCAATTTCTTTAATCAGTAAAGCAGCTCTTTTCAATGCATAAACTACTGTCTCTGGGTCAATTCCCCTTTCAAATCGGAAAGAAGCATCTGTGTTTAATCCATGTCGCTTAGCCGTTTTACGAACCGAAACTGGATTGAAATAAGCACTTTCTAAAAAGATAGAAGTAGTTGAATCACTTACTCCAGATTTTAATCCTCCAAAAACCCCTGCGATACACATTGGTTCTTCGGCATTGCAAATCATTAAATCTTCTTTGTGCAGTTCTCTTTCTGCCTCATCTAGGGTTGTAAACTTTTGTTTGTCTGTAGCTGTTTGTACGATTACTTTATTGCCTTTAATCTTAGCAGCATCAAATGCGTGAAGCGGTTGCCCTAATTCGTGTAATACATAATTAGTAGCATCTACCACATTGTTGATAGGAGCTAGCCCAATCGATTGTAATCTTTTTTGCAACCATTCTGGCGAATCACTAATTGTAATCCCAGAAAGAGTTACTCCTGCATATCTAGGGCAGGCATCAGTATTTTTAATCTCTATAGAAATTGGTAAATCCGTATTATCAATTTTCCATTCTCTTATTGATGGTGAACAACACTCAGCTTCTTTTGGAAGAATTTCTTTGTGCTTTAATGCAACCATTAAGTCTCTTGCAACTCCATAATGGCTCATTGCATCCGCTCTGTTTGGTGTTAATCCAATTTCAAAAACTATATCATTTTTCAAATCAAAGAAATCGGCAGCAGCAGTTCCAACTTTAGCATTGGAATCTAATTCCATTATTCCGCTTCCATCTTTTCCAAGTCCAATTTCATCTTCTCCACAAATCATCCCAAATGATTCCTCTCCTCTTATTTTAGATTTTTTAATCTTAAAAGTCCCTCCGTCATCAGTATTTAAAATCGTTCCTACAGTTGCAACAACAACCTTTAATCCTTCTCTTACATTTGGTGCTCCACAAACAATTGAAAGTGTTTCTGAGCCAATATTTACTTTAGTTAATTTTAGAGTATCAGCACCAGGATGCTTAACAGCTTCTAGTACTTCGCCAATAACTAATCCTTGTAGTCCACCTTTTATGGCTTCTACAGTTTCCACTTTTTCTACTTCCAAACCAATGTCGGTAAGTATCTCTGAAGTTTGCTCAGGAGAAGTAGTTAGGTTTAGGTAGTCGTTTAGCCAGTTGTAAGAAATTTTCATTGGGTATAAAAGTCTTTGGTTTTATAGGATATAAAGATACGAGAGATTGAAGAATTTACGAGAGTTTAGAGCAAAAAAAAACCATCAGCTATCGGCTAATGGTTTTTTAAATAATTTAAAAACTAATTACAGTTTATTCACTTTAATTGTCAAGCTTGATTTCAAGTTAGCCGCTTTGTTTTTGTGGATAATATTTCTCTTAACCAAGTTATCAAGAATACTAACAACTTTAGGTAAAAAAGTAGTTGCCTCTTTCTTATCTTCCATCCCTCTCAATTTCTTGATAGCAGTTCTAGCAGATTTGTGGTAGTACTTATTTCTAAGTCTTCTTACTTCTGTAGATCTGATTCTTTTCTTAGTTGACTTGTGATTAGCCATAATTTGTTTATTTATTTAGTTTAAAACTATAGTAGCCCGTAGGGGAATCGAACCCCTCTTACAGGAATGAAAATCCTGGGTCCTAGCCGATAGACGAACGGGCCAAAATGTCTCCCAAATGTTGTTTTGGGATTGCAAATTTAGAACAATTTTTTAATTACAAAAAAATATTGTGCTTTTTTTTTCTCTTTTTACTTCACTTCGTTAATTGTTGAAAACTGAAACCCCATTCTCTTTCCAGTTTTTAGCTGAATTGAGTCTCCAGTTGTTTTAACTTGATGAACAGAAACTTCGCTAACATGCTCGTATAGTGGCGCGTATAAATCAAAGTCTAATATGTGTACCATTAAGTTTTCAATGATGTCTTCCATGTATTCTGGATTGAAAATTAATTTTTCAAATTCAGTATATAAGAATCCCATTTTTCTTTTTCCTTCAGTGATGAAATGGTTCTCCGAATTAATAAAAACTCTACCAACCAAGTATCCAGTATCATTTATACGATTAAATCTAAACGAGTCGGCCAAAAAGTTATATACATTGATGATTCCTGTAAAGCCTCTTTTTTCATCTTCATTAAGATAAGGAGTCTTCCAAATAGAATGATTTTCGTCAAATTTAAAAACATTTGAATGTAAATTGAATACTAAAATGTCTCCAGCTAAAGTAATGTGAAATTCGTATTTACTTTTTTCTAAATAATCGATTACAATTCTATTGTCTTTATCTTTTACCTTCTCTTTAAGCTTATCGACCAAATTAAAAGCCACTTTTTTCATTTCCTGAAACTGCTCAACAGTATTCTTAAAAATATCTTGTTTGAGAGTAGCTTTGCTACATAGTATTTCAGCTATTGTGTCTAATTCTGTTTTTTCCATTGTGTTGTTTTAATATGCTTTTGCAAATATTACTCTTTCAGACGAAGGATTTCCTGTAACAATACATTTTCCTTCTTCTTTTTTATTATCGAGTAATATACATCTAATAGTAGCTTTGGTTTCGTCTTTAATTCTTTTTTCAGTTTCTTCGGTTCCATCCCAGTGAGCTGATATAAAGCCACCTTTTTCTTCTAGTACAGATTTGAACTCTTCGTATGAGTTTACTTCAGTAATATGTTCGTCTCTGTAATTAAGAGCTTTAGTATAAATAGCTTCTTGAATTTCATCCAATAATGAAGAAATATGTTTTGCTATTCCGTCTTGCGATACTGAAGACTTTTCTTGGATGTCTCTTCTTGCAAGTTCCACAACATTATTTTCTACATCTCTCGGTCCAATTGCAATTCTTAAAGGAACCCCTTTCATTTCGTATTCTGCAAATTTCCAACCTGGCTTTCTATTGTCATCATCATCAAGCTTCACAGTTACTCCTTCAGCTTTTAATTCTTGTTCAATTCTTTTGGCAACTTCCATTACTTTGGCAAGTCCTTCATCATCTCTATAAATAGGAACGATAACAACATGTATTGGAGCTAACTTTGGTGGAAGTACCAATCCAGCATCATCTGAGTGAGCCATTATTAAAGCTCCCATTAATCTTGTAGATACTCCCCACGAAGTTCCCCAAACTAATTCTTGCTTTCCTTCCTTAGTTGCAAACTTTACATCAAATGCTTCGGCAAAATTTTGACCTAAAAAGTGTGAGGTTCCTGCCTGTAGAGCTTTACCATCTTGCATAAGTGCTTCAATACAAAGAGTATCTTCTGCTCCGGCAAATCGTTCGCTATCAGTTTTTCTTCCTCTTAATACTGGTACAGCTAAATGTTCTTCTGAAAATTTAGCATATACATGAAGCATTTGTTCAGTTTCTGCTATTGCTTCTTGTTTAGTTGCATGAGCAGTATGTCCTTCTTGCCATAAGAATTCAGCAGTTCTAAGAAACAATCTTGTTCTCATTTCCCATCTAACAACATTTGCCCATTGATTTATTTTAATAGGTAAATCACGGTACGATTGTATCCACTTTTTATAGGTACTCCATATAATTGCTTCAGAAGTCGGTCTTACAATTAGTTCTTCTTCTAACTTAGCATTCGGATCAACCATTAATTTTCCTGGCTTATCAGGATCGTTTTTTAATCGGTAGTGAGTTACAATAGCAGCCTCTTTTGCAAAACCTTCAGCATTTTTTTCTTCTGCTTCGAACATGTGTTTTGGTACAAAAATTGGGAAATAAGCATTTTGGTGCCCAGTTTCTTTAAATTGTTTATCCAATTCATCTTTCATTTTTTCCCAAATAGCATATCCATATGGCTTAATAACCATACAGCCTCTTACACCTGAATTCTCAGCTAAATCAGCCTTTACGACTAATTCATTGTACCATTCAGAATAGTTTTCACTCCTTGATGTTAGTTTTTTACTCATAATTATAGTTGTGGCATAGTCTTTGTTATTTAAACGTTAAATAACGTCTTCAAATTTAGATAAATTATTGTAAATTAGTAGAGGTTTATTAAGAAATGAAAATACAACTAAAACAAACGACTATGAAATTCAAGAACTTACTTTTAACTGCCCTGGTTATCTCTAGTTTTACTTCTCTTGCACAAGAGGGATTTGAAGACTTTGATGACATCTATTCAGAAAACACAAGACAAGCAGTAGTAGAGACTAGCTCTTCTAATTCTGCTGAGGAATACACAGCAGGAGAAGATCCTGGAACTTGGATAGAAGAAGATGAATATTACGATCCAAACTATAATGGAAGTACAGTTGCTGATGGAAATGTAGTTACTACTCAAGATGGTAATGGAAATACATTTGTAACTAATAACTATTACGGTAATTATCAATACTCAAATAGGTTTAATAGATTCAATAATATAGGATACGATCCTTTCTTTAACCCACATTGTGGAGGATGGAATTCATGGAACAGACCTGGTTGGAATGTTGGATGGAACTCATGGAATGGATGGGGTGTTGGCTATGGTTGGGGAAACAACTGGGGTTATAACAATCCTTATGCATGGAGAGGCGGTTGGAATAATGGTTGGAACAATCCTTACGCTTGGGGCGGAGGTTGGAACAATGGATGGGGAAATCCTTATGGATGGAATAACGGATGGAATAATGGATGGAACAATAACTGGGCTTATAACCAAGGATTCAACCAAGGGTTTAACCAAGGTTTTAACAATGGGGGATGGGCTTCAAACGGAAACGATAATGGAAGTAGAGGATTTTACTACGGACAAAGAGGAAGTAGAGGAACAGGTTCAGCAGTATCATCTACTTATGGTGATAGAAGAAGAACTTCTTCAAGAACTGGTTCTGGACAAATTGCAGCAAATACTGGTGTATACACAGGGGCACAATCTGAAGGAGCTTCATTAAGAACTATTTCAAGACAACCTTCTGGTGCTGCAACTAACGGAGCTCAAACTTCGGGAAGAGTTGGTAATGCTCCTTCTAGTAGTACGCCTAGAGCAAATTCAACAACAGCTAACACTAATAGAAGTCAAGTTTCGACTAATGGTCCAGTATCAAGACCATCTGGTGTAAGAACTCAAAGTACATCACCAAGAGTAACTACTAGACCAAGTACAGGAACAGCAACTAATACAAACACAACAAGCCGTCCTGCAACTACAAGGCCTGTGAGTACTTCGCCAAGAACTACTACTAGACCTAGCACAGGAACAGCAACTAATACAAATGGAACAAGTCGTCCTGCAACTACAAGACCTGTAAGTACTTCACCAAGAACTACTACAAGGCCAAGTACAGGAACTGCTACTAGTACAAGTGGAACAAGTCGTCCTACTACAACCAGACCAGTAAGTACTTCGCCTAGAACTTCAGCTACAAGAACAACTGTTGGACAACCATCAAGACCTACTGTAGGAAGAACAACTAGCCCAAGTACAACTAGTAGACCTTCTGTTAACACAAGGACTACTTCGCCAACTAGAACTTCTACTCAAACTAGAACAACTAGACCAAGTACTTCTACTTCAAGACCTACAAGAGTACTTACTCCATCAAGAAGTACTACTAGACCTACTCAAACTAGAACATCTAGACCGTCTTCTCCAAGTAGAAGCACATCTAGACCATCATCTCCAAGTAGGAGTACATCTAGACCTTCAAGTCCTAGTCCTAGTAGAAGCTCTGGAGGTAGCTCTTCATCAGGAAGAAGTTCAGGAGGTTCTTCATCAAGAAGTGGAGGAAGGAGATAATAGCTAGTAATCAGACATAATTTTAATACAATGAAAAGAATATATATAATCTTTATGGGAATCCTTTTGGCAAATTTTGCCTACTCCCAGAATGAGACAGACGCCCTTAGATATAGTTATCTTAACTACAATGGTACTGCAAGGTACAGTGGATTAGGAGGAGCAATGGGAGCATTGGGAGCAGACATGTCTGCAATCTCAATGAATCCTGCAGGAGCTGGAAGATACAGCAGATCAGATTTTAGTTTTACTGGTAATGTAACAGCTGCAAGAGTTAGAGCAACTTTTAATGGAAATCAAGAACAAGATTTAAAAGGAAATTTTAATATCAGTAATATTGGAGCTGTATTTGTTAAACCATTTAGTGTGGAGCAACCAACTTTGTGGAGATTTTATCAAGTTGGTATCACAAGTAGTAGAACAAATGATTTTCATTCAAGAACACGAATTGAAGGTGATAACTCTAATTCAATGTTAGATGGTTTTTCAGGATTTTTAAATAATCAAGGTTTTGATTTGAATAGCATAGATAACGCCTCTCCTTTTTACGAAAGACTAGTTTATGACGCACAACTATTAGGTTATGATAATACTGAAAATGAATTTTTTGGATGGTATGATCCAGACAATCCAACTCCTATTAGACATATAAAGGAAACTGTAACTAGAGGAGCCCAGTACCAAACTGATATAACATTAAGCGGAAATTACAATGGAAAACTTTATGTAGGTGGTAGTGTTGGATTTCCAAGAATCCGCTACAATTCATCTTCGGTTCATACTGAGGTTTTTAATACAGACTCTAATGTAAATGCTGTTTATGATACGAAAGAATTTTCTTTTTCGGAAGAATTAAAAACTGAGGGTAATGGAATTAATGCTAAAATTGGACTTATTTATTTACCAGTTCAATGGCTTAGAGTAGGGTTTTCACTTCATACTCCAACAAGATACTCTATGAATGATAGTTATTCAACAGCTATTTCTTCGAGATTTGTTGCAGACTCATTTGACCAAGACTTTACTTCGGATGTTGGAGCTTTTGATTATAGACTAATTACTCCAGGAAGAGTAACTGCCAGTGCAGCATTTTTATATAAAAAGAGAGGGTTCATAACTCTTGAATATGAATATGTTGATTACGGGAACTCTACTTTAAGAGAGGCAGCTGCAGCTGCAGCTGGAGCTTATGATTTTGATTTAGAAAATAATACTAGCGAATCTATTTATAGAGGAGCCTCTATAATTAAAGCAGGAGCAGAATTTAGAGTAACTAACAATTGGACTGTAAGAGGTGGTTATGCTTTCTATGAGTCTCCCTTTAAGGAAGATATTAATACTGTTGATGCTTCAAGGACTAATGTATCTGGAGGTGTTGGGTATAGAAATGCAAACTTTTCTTTAGACTTTACTTACTTGAGGTCGGCTACAAGAAGTCAGTCGTTTATGTATGACCCAGCTCTTGTACCAGAAACAAACATGACAACAGCAATAAGCAACTTCATGGTTACAGCCGGTTTTAGGTTTTAATAAAAATTATAACAAATAAAAAAGCCCTCTTGAAAGTTCAAGAGGGCTTTTTTTTATTTATTATTTAAGAGGAAATTAATCTTGTCCTTCATATTTTCTAGTAGCAGAAGTAGAATTTGCTTGAGCATTTTCTAACCACAATTCATCATTTTTTAATCTGTTAATTTTCCATTGTTGAGGAATTACGATAGTTGCATCATCATAAGTAAGGATAAGAATATCTTTATCATTACTTAATTCCCATGTTCCAGTAAATTCTTGAACAGGTCCATTTTTTGTTTCCCCTGCTCTTTTCCATTTACCATCTTTATCAATAGTTAATGTTTCTCCAGCAGTATTTTCAGTAATATCATCATCTGCATCTGTTGCTTCAGTTACTTTCCATGTATTTACTAATCTAGCTTTTTTTGTTCTAAAAGATATGCTAGGCCCATCTGGATATTTTCCACAAGAGGTTCCAAAAATTAGCATAGCTGCAAATAATACTGATGTAAGTTTAAGAGTTTTAGTCATTTTTTTATTGTTTGGTTTTTATTTTACTAATGCATTTAATGCATCTTGGTTGATTACTACGGGATATGTTGCCTTAAGGTTTCGAATCCATTCTAATTCCAAATAATTTTGGTAATCAGAAATAGCTGCACCTCTTGTTTCTTTTAATAATTTTGCTTGTGGTTCCATTACTTCAAATACTCTAATGAATATAAATTTACCATCATTTAAAATAAACTCAGAAACACCAACTTGCATAGGAAATTTTTGTAGTATTTCTTTTTTAGAAATTTCATACTTTCCTTTTTCAACATTCATATTTAGTTGAGACTCTATGTTGCTATAAGATAATATTTCTTGGGCAGTTTTATTTGAGTCTTTTGCCATTGCAATAGCTTCTTTAATGATGTTAATTTTTGCTGAAGAATAAATTTCTACGTCAAGTCTTTTAGTCCATTGGTAGTTTGATTGGTTAGCTTTAAAGTATTCTTTTAATCCAGTTGTGTCCTCACTTGATTTTTTCCAAAGCTTATCATTAGCAATTGCAAACAGAATAATTCCATCACTAAACTCTTGCATTAATGCTTTGTATTCTGGATAGTTAGTGTATAACATAGATTTTTCATAATCCAAGAAATAGTTCGTTACAAAATCTTTGTAAAATTCTTGAATATCAAGATCAGATTTAGGATTAGCACTCACTAAATAGTCTTTAAATTCTCCTGCAGTAACTATAGTTTTCTTTTTAAAGAATCCTTTTTCCTTTTTATAAGTAAAGGCTTTTTTGTTGTTGTCAACATTAATTTTTCCTTTGGCCTCTTCATTGTAAGAGTTATTTATCCATCTTTTTGATTTGTTTTTAAACCTATATTTCTTTTTAAGTTTTTCTACAAATAGCTCTTTAGATTTTTTGTTTCCTTCGCCTTTTTGAATTTTACTTTCTAATTCAGCTCTCATAGATTGAAGGCTGCCAATAGGTTCTTGATTCAATTTTTTTACAATATGCCATCCATAAGATGTTCGGAAGGGCTCAGAGATATCCCCATTGTTTTTTAATGAATAAGCAACATTTTCGAATTCAGGAACCATTCTTCCAGAAGTAAAAGGAGCAAGTTCTCCTCCCTTTTTGTTTGATGTGTTATCGTCAGAATACTGTTTTGCTAGTTCTTCAAAACTTCCTTTTTCTGCTTTTAATAATTGATAAATTTCATTTATTTTATTTTCAGCATCTTTCACTTCTTTATCGCTTCCTTCTTTGGGTACTTTTGCATAAATATGTGCTACTTGTATTGTTCCAGGATTTTCTCTTCGGTCGTAAACTTTTAGTAAGTGGTAACCAAATTGGGTTTTAACTGGTTGCGAAACTTCACCAATCTTCATGTTGTATGCAGCCTCTTCAAATGCATATACCATTTGAAAAGCAGAGAAATAACCAAGACTACCTCCGTTATCAACTACAGAAGGGTCTTTAGATTTTTTTTTGGCAACTTCTTCAAAATCAGCTCCATTCATAATTTCTTTTCGAGCAACTACAGCTTGGCTATAAGCATCTTTTCCAGTAAAAAGGATGTGACTTGCTTTTACCTCATATTTTTTTCTTTCATATGCTTCACGAATTAATTCTTCGTTTACCACAGAATCCATCAAGTATTTTTCAGCAGATTTAGCTTTATAACCTGCTAGTTCTCTTTGTAATTCAGGAATTGTATCATAACCTAAGTCTCTTGCTTCTGCAACTTTTAATTTATAATTGATAAATAGTTTCATGTACTCGTCAAGCGAAGCTTTATCAAATTTGGCATTTTGGTCATTCTTGGTGTAAGTGTAAATGAATTCATTCTTTCTAATTTCTTCACCATTTACAGTTAAAATAACTGGATTATCTTGTCCCCAAGAAATAACATTGAAAAGGATTGTTGTTAGGGTAAATAACACGATTCTTTTAAGCATATTTTTTATATTTTATTGTTGAGTTCTTTTAATTAGAACGCTAATTTATATCTTTTTAAACTATTAATGAAATAATTATTTTAGGCTATAGTTAGGAGCTTCTCTTGTGATGGTTACATCATGCGGATGACTCTCCTGAATACTTGCAGAAGTAATCTTGATAAACTTAGCTTCTTTAAGTGCTTCAATATCTTTAGATCCACAATATCCCATTCCAGATCTTAATCCACCAACCAATTGATGCATTACTTCACTCAAGTAACCTTTAAAAGGAACTCTTCCTGAAATTCCTTCTGGAACTAATTTCTTGTCATCATTTTCAGAATCTTGGAAATAACGATCTTTCGACCCTTTTTTCATTGCTTCTAAGGATCCCATTCCTCTGTAAGTCTTAAACTTACGTCCTTGGTAAATTACTGTTTCTCCTGGAGATTCTGCTACACCTGCAAACATAGAACCTAACATCACTGAACTTGCACCAGCTGCAATAGCTTTTACAATATCACCAGTAAATCGTATTCCACCATCTGCTATTACCGGAACTCCTGTTCCTTTTAATTCTTCAGCAACATTCATAATTGCAGAAAGTTGAGGTACACCAACACCAGCAATAATCCTAGTTGTACAAATTGAACCAGGTCCAATTCCTACTTTTACAGCATCAGCACCAGCATCAACTAACATTCTTGCTGCCTCGGCAGTAGCAATATTTCCTACTATTACTTCAAGAGTAGGGTAAGCCTTTTTTACCATTCCTAGTTTGTCTATCACATTTTGTGAATGACCGTGAGCTGTATCAATTACTATGGCATCTACGCCAGCTTCTACAAGAGCTGTAGTTCTTTCAAGAATATCGTTTGTTACTCCAACTGCTGCTCCAACTCTCAATCTTCCTTGAGAATCTTTACAAGAATTTGGATGTTTTTTAACTTTTATAATATCTCTGTAAGTAATTAATCCAGTTAATTTATTGGATTCATTTACTATTAGTAGTTTTTCGATTTTGTGTTGTTGTAGAATTTTTTCTGCTTTGGTTAATGATACTTCGTTAACAGCAGTAACTAAATCCTTAGAAGTCATTACTTCAGTGATTTTTTTACTTTTCTCTTTTTCGAATCTTAAATCACGGTTTGTTACAATTCCTTTTAAGGTAAGGTCTTTGTCTACAATTGGAATTCCTCCAATTTTAAACTCAGCCATCAAGTTTAATGCATCTCCCACAGTAGCATCTTCATTTAAAGTTACTGGATCAGTAATCATTCCGCTTTCGCTTCTTTTTACTTTACGAACCTCCTTAGCCTGCTGTTTAGCAGTCATGTTTTTATGAATTATTCCAATTCCTCCTTGCTGAGCAATTGCAATTGCTAATTCAGATTCCGTAACTGTATCCATTGCTGCGGATAGTATAGGAGTTTGGATCGAAATGTTTTTGGTTACTTTGCTTTCTAGAGTAACTGCATTAGGCAATACATTAGAATAAGCTGGGATTAGAAGTACATCATCATAGGTGAGTCCTTCTTGTACAATTTTAGAATGAGACATAGTCTTTTGTTTTTCTGTAATTGCATGCAAATATACGGCTTATTTTTTTAAGTTATGAAGTTTACAAAGTTTTTATGTTTCTATTGTTTTATAAATTTCTTAGTTGAAACCATTGTTCCTGAATTGAGAACTATAAAATATAATCCTGGAGGAATTTTAGTTGTTTCAATAATAATTTGATTATTAATGATTTTTGGTTGAGATATTTGTTTAATCAAAACTCCATTTAAATTGAGAATTTTTATCGAATTAATGTCTTGATTATTGTTTTTCACCATTAAACTTATCGATTCTGTTGCTGGATTAGGAAAAACTTTTAAAATTATGTCATTAGAATTTTCGTTTAACGAAGCGAAACCTAGTTTGTAAAAGAAAGAAGCACATGAACAGTTTGGCTGACCTTGATAAACAGTTTTAAATTTAATTTGAACGCATTCTAAAAGAAAATAGGTGCTTCTACTTACATTTGAACCATTTTGTATCATTCCGATACCTTCAATAACAGTATATCTATTAAATCCGTTTTCCAAATAGTGATATGACTTACGATAAATAGAATCTGGATAAATAAGAGTAGAATCTATTCTTTGTAAGACTAAATTAATATGAAATCCAGGGAATAAGTGCTGTTTTAGTGTATCCGAAATATTTAAATTGAAGTCATACATTAATCTTTCAATAGTGTCATTACTCTCTATGACATAAACTCTTTTGTTGACCTCTCTGATAGCTCCAGTATAATAGAAGCCTGAAATTGATGAGAAACTTGTGTCCGGGTATTGAGATCTACCTTGATGAGTCTTTATATAATTTTTACCTTGTATTACCGTATCTCCTAAATGTAAATATATTTTATATTCAGTAAAATTTATATCTGCATGATATGTTTTAATAACATGTAAGCTACTGTCTACAACCATAGGATGGTAAGTTTGAGACAAAGAGGCTTGATTTAGAAGAAATAAAACTAATATTTGATAAAAGTATTTCATGGCTATATTGTTGAATACTAATAAATATAACAAATTTTTATTAAAGCCTAAAACTAATAAATCGAATCAGTTTCTTTTTGAAGTTCGTATAATGCGGATAAATCATTTTTAAAGTTGTAAGCCCAACTCTTTGTTTTAAAACTGATTTAAGATTAGAGAATTCATGAAATCCGAATTCACCATGAGCTTTACCAATTCCGCTATTGTTTACTCCACCAAAAGGCAAATGAGTTTGGGCAAACTGAATAGTGGTTTCATTTATAGCAGTTGTTCCAGAGCTCGTATTATCTAGAATGTAATTTTGGTTTTTTCGTGATTTACTAAACACATAAAGCGCTAATGGTTTCTCTGTTTTATTAATTGTATCAATTACTTCTTCTAGATTCGAGTAAGTAAGAATTGGTAAAATAGGACCAAAAATCTCTTCTTGAAATATAGGTGATTCAATAGTAATATCAGAAATTAAAGTAGGAGAGAGGAAGTTGAATTCTTCGTCTTTTTCTCCACCATAAAGTATTTTTCCTCCTGTCGAAATTGTTTTGTCTAATAAATCAGTTAACCTGCTAAAGTGATTTGAATTTACAATTTTGGTTCTTGTTCTGTCTGATTTGGGATATTGTATTTTAATCTGTTCAATAAGTTGTTCTGTTAATTTTTGAGCTTGGTTCTCGTGCACATAAATATAATTTGGTGCAATACAAGTTTGCCCAGAATTTAAGAATTTACCCCATACAATTTTTTGTGCTGCATCTTTTAAGTTTGCAGTTTCATCAATAATGGTAGGGTTTCTACCTCCAAGTTCAAGCGTTACCGAAGTTAAATTCTCTGATGCGGCTTTCATTACTATTTTACCAACTTGTGGACTTCCAGTAAAGAAAATGTGATTAAAAGGTAGCTTTAGTATTTCGGTTGTTACTTCTACATTTCCTTGAATAACTGCTATTTCCTTTTTGTCGAACAGCTCAGTAACCATCCTCTCTATTAAGTTAGCTGTGTTTGGGGTGTGTTCGCTTGGTTTAATAATTACTGAACAACCTGCGCCAATAGCTGATACTAGAGGACCAATACATAAATTAAAAGGATAATTCCAAGGTGCGATAATAAGTGTAACTCCTTTTGGTTCATAACGTATTTCCGATTTAGTGCCTATAAATGCAAGTGGAGTTTCTACTCTTTTAGGTTTGGACCAAATGCCTAATTGCGATACATTTTGATTAATTTCATCAATAATTGGTTTTATTTCGCTCAATAAAACCTCTTCTTTTCCTTTTTCAAAATCTTTGTAAATCTCCTCACAGATTAATTTTTCATTTTGTTTAATCCAATTTTTAAGTGATTTTAGTTTTTTTATTCTCTCATTTATTGAGCTGTTTTTTAGTTCATTATGAAAGTGTTTATTTTGAGAATCAAATAAAGGTTGGAATTGGTTTTTCATTTGCAAATGGTTTTAATTTTTA
>CALLII010000018.1 GCA_938009745.1 uncultured Flavobacteriales bacterium | reverse complement strand
TTTAAGCAAAACTACTATTACATGGTAGGAGATAACAGGCATAACTCAGCAGATTCAAGATCTTGGGGGTTTGTGCCAGCAGATCACGTAGTAGGAAAAGGATTAATTATTTGGATGAGTAAAGATCAAGAACTTGGTTGGACAGATGGTGGAGTGAGATGGGGAAGAATCTTTAAAACATTATAAATTAATGACTAAAGCAACAGAATCGGATTCGTATTACAATTCTTTGGAGGAGATGTCGGTAGCAGATTTGCTAACTAACATGAATAAAGAGGATAAAACTGTTCCTGATGCAATCGAAAAATCACTGAAGGAAATAGAGACATTAGTTTCTGAAATTGTTCCTAAAATGAAGCAAGGAGGTAGGCTTTTTTACCTTGGCGCAGGAACTAGTGGGCGATTAGGAATAGTTGATGCAAGTGAGTGTCCGCCAACATTTGGAGTTCCTCACGACTGGGTTGTAGGACTTATTGCAGGTGGAGATTCGGCAATACGAAAAGCCGTAGAATTTGCCGAAGACGATTTGGAACAAGGCTGGAAAGACTTGCAAGAATATAAGATTACTGAACTAGATACCGTAATTGGAATTGCAGCATCTGGAAGTACTCCGTATGTTATTGGAGCACTAAATGAATGTAACAGCAGAAATATTGCAACCGGTTGCATTACCTGTAACAAAGGAAGTAAAATAGGAGAAGTAGCTAATTTCCCTGTAGAGATAGAAGTAGGGCCAGAGTTTGTAACAGGAAGTACCAGAATGAAATCAGGAACAGCACAAAAGTTGGTTCTTAATATGATTTCTACTTCGGTTATGATTCAGTTGGGGAGAGTAAAAGGAAATAAAATGGTTGACATGCAACTGAGTAACAATAAATTGGTGGATAGAGGAACCCGAATGGTGATGAAACAAACCGATTTGGAATACGAAGAAGCTAAAGCTATTTTATTAAGCAAAGGAAGTGTAAGAAAAGCTGTAGAAAGCCAAAATAAGTAAGAATGAAAATAATAGTACCCGTAGTTTTTTTAGGAAATATTGAGTATTACAGTTTACTTAACCAAGCTGAAGAAGTGTTTTTTGATTTACATGGACACTATTTAAAACAAAACTTCAGGAACCGAGCAGAAATGTATGGTGCCAATGGAAAATTAAATTTAATTATCCCTGTGGTGAAGCATAATAACCATACTGCTCTCAAAGATATAAAAGTATCTTACGATCATTTGTGGCAAAAGCACCACTGGAAATCAATAGCTTCAGCATATCGTTCTTCGCCTTATTTCGAGTTTTTCGAAGATGATTTTGAGCCAATTTACATGGCAAAATATGATACTTTGGTAGAGTTTAATCTTGCTTTACAAGATAAAATATTAGAAGCATTGGGAATTAAAATTAATTCAACATTTAGCAAAGAACACCACAAAGAGATTGAAGGTTTTACTAATTACAGAGGTTATTTTACTCCAAAACAAAAATCGTTAGAGTTTCCAAAAGAACCTTATAATCAGGTTTTTGAAGATAAATATGGATTCATCCCAAATCTATTTATTTTTGATTTACTATTTAACGAAGGACCAAATTCCGTTAACTTTTTATAGTACTAATGACTGATTCTGAAATTCAATATTATGTTCAGAAGAGGAGGGAAGGTAGTGCAAATTCTGAGGTAAGAAAAGAAATTGAAACTCAAGGATATGCTAAAGAAGAAGTATTTTATTGGGTAAATAAAATAGATGACGAGTATTTATCATCCTTAAAAAATAAAAGAGACCTTACCATTAATAATTTCACGTTAAGAGCATTAGAACTAACTTTTGGTATTGTAATGCTAATTATAGGATTAGTATTGTTAACCATTTGTGTTGTCTACGGCCCAGCCATCCTTACGTTATTAATTGGTGGAGCTTCAACTTCTAGTGGGTATTATTTTACTCAAAAATCAATTTCAGGTTTTGCCGAAATTAGAAAAGCAGCAAAAAAAGAAAAAGCTAGTAGCAAGCTAAGAAGTACTGAGATTATTGATGATTGAAATTTTAGAAATAGTTAAACAAAAAAAGCACCAGTGAAAACTGGTGCTTTTTTGCTTGTAGTTAAGTCTTGAAGATGATAAATTTAACTAATATCCCTCTTAAAAAATAATGCTTTTGCAAGATAAATAAATAGAGCCGAATACACTAAAGTGAGTACAACTGCTATCCAGTCTATAGCATCTGGAGAAGATATCCCTTGAAATATTTCTACAAAATTTGGGAATCTAAGTGTGTTTTTAATTGAGTTTAACGGTAAATAATCGTTTATAAACTCTAAGTTTCTTCCTCTTAATATTGCTCTTGCAATTAGCTCTACTAAAAAAGCAGAGTAAAATATGAGTACTGCCAATATTCCTTTTCGTAGTGCAAATGCAACAAAAAATGCAAATGAAAACCCACCAACTGTTTGAATAAAAAACCTGAATACATTGGAAACTCCATCAAACACACTTCCAAAATCTTCGATTACAGCAACTTCTCCTTCCGTACCCGACATAATATTGATTAATGTTGCACTAGTGTGCTCGATTGTAGAGAAATACAAACCACCTATTAATCCTACAATAAACACGTAAGCTGTTGCAATCAATGTTATTGCTAACATTAGTAGCAGCTTACCTTTAAGGTATTCAATTCTTGTAAAGCCATCTATTACATTTTGTCTTACGGTTCGGTAAGAGTATTCATTGGTAATGTGATAAATGAGTACAAACGATAGTAGAAAGAAGCAAAACCAAGAAGAAATAACTGATGTAGTATACCAGGTTAATTCGTAACTACTAGGTACTAATGGATAAAATCCAACTCCATTGATTGTATCACCAACCAATGCAGGAACTAAGATTATTAGTAGTGGTAAAAAAACTAAAAACATAAGAGAGAACACTTTAAAAGATTTATTCCCTACTATTTTTTTATACTCTATTTGTAATAATTTCATGGTTTAGTTTTTTACAATTTCTAAAAATTCGTCTTCTAATGAAGTTTTAAGCTCTACTAATTCCGATAAAATGATGTTGTTATCAAATAAGTATTTATTTAGTTCAGCCCCAGAGATTTCGCCAGAAAAGGATATTTTTAGTTTCTCAGTTTCTCTGTTAGATTCTTTAAAAAGAGGATGGTTTTTAATGCTAGTTTCTATTTCAGTGATATTAATTCCACTGACCAAAAATTCATTTTTAGAAGTAGATAAATCCGAAATACTTCCTTGCATTAATTTTTTACCATTTTTAAGGATACAATAATGGTCGCACATTTTCTGAATCTCATCTAGGATGTGACTAGAGATTATAATTGTTTTTCCTTCTTGAGCAATAGAGATTATTAGTTCTCTCATTTGTTTTATTCCTTCAGGATCTAATCCATTAGTAGGTTCGTCTAAAACTAAAACCTCAGGATTGGATAGGAGTGCTGCTGCTAATGAAAGTCTTTGTTTCATTCCTAACGAATAGGTGTTAAAAGCAGAATCTTTTCTTTCAAATAGTTCCACTCGTTTTAAAACCTCATCAATCCTTTCTGGATCTACATTTTTTATCATAGCCGATATTTCTAGATTTTTAAATCCAGTAAGTTCTGGGTAAAAAATTGGATGCTCTAAAATAGAACCAATTCTTCTTCGGCTATTTTTATTTTGTGGTTCTCCAAACCAAGAGTAAGAACCTGAGGATGGATTTAATACATCCAGAATCATTCCTAGTGTAGTTGTTTTACCACTTCCGTTAGGTCCAAGTATACCAAATACTTGCCCGGCAGATATAGTTAACGAGAGGTCGTCTACTGCGGCAAAATCTCCGTAGTATTTAGATAGGTTATTAATTTCTAGTATTACTGACATTCTTTTAATGTTTTACTAAAAATAAGGATTCCTTTTCACTTTTAGCTCTATTTAGGATAAATGGAGCTATTGTAGGTTTAAATGGAATAAATAAAGTAAATTGATTTTAGACTTTT
>CALLII010000017.1 GCA_938009745.1 uncultured Flavobacteriales bacterium | reverse complement strand
TGAAAAGAAGAAATAGCTAAAGTATTCATTTCTTGTTGTTCGTACCACAATCCTTTTAAATAATATGGACGAGCTAAAAATTTATCTTTTTTAATTATTCTATTAATGAGTGTAAGAGCTGGTTCGTAGTTTTTACCCGCAATAAAATAGTAAGCTAATTCTAAATTCCCATTAGTATGCATACTATCAATCTCTAGAGTTCTTTCCAAAAAAGGAAAAGCTTTATCCAATTGATTCATGTCCATTTCACTCAACTTTACATAAGTATAGCCCTTAAGAAAGTTCAAGTTCGCATCATTTGGTTTTACTTTTAGCGCTTTGTTTGCATCCTTCAATGCCAACTCATAGTCACCAGTACCCAAATAATAATTTGCTCGGTCGTAATATCCTTTTTCCGAATTTGGATTCGCAATAATAAACTTCTCCAATTTAGTAAGCTCTTCATTTTTACTTATGGTAAGCTCTTTTATATCAATAGTTTCTGGATTAGAAGCTGGTGGGGTATCGTTACAATTTAGTAACAATAGACCTGAGAAGAGTATAAATAAATTTTTCATAATTGAATATATAGATTACAAACTTGATAGAAAATAAAATGCCCCAAAATTTGGAGCATTTTTATACCTATTTAGTTTAAAAAATTAAGCAGATTCAGCTGCCAACATTTCATAAATTTTAGTTTCCAACTCATCCATTAATTCTGGGTTATCTCCAATCAATTCTTTAACTGCATCTCTCCCCTGCCCTAATTTTGTTTCTCCATAGCTAAACCAAGATCCACTTTTTTTCACAATGTTTTTGTCCACTGCAATATCCAAAATCTCTCCAGTTTTAGAAATACCTAAACCATACATAATATCAAACTCAGCTTTACGGAATGGTGGAGCAACTTTGTTTTTTACAACTTTTACTCTCGTTCTGTTACCCATCACATCTTCTCCTCCTTTAATCTGAGTAGATCTTCTGATGTCTAATCTTATTGAAGAATAAAATTTAAGTGCATTTCCACCCGAAGTAGTTTCTGGGTTTCCGAACATTACTCCGATCTTCTCTCTTAACTGATTAATGAAAATACAACATGTATTTGCTTTACTAATAGAAGCAGTAAGCTTTCTTAATGCCTTAGACATTAGTCTTGCTTGTAATCCCATTTGAGAATCTCCCATTTCACCTTCAATCTCCGCTTTTGGCGTAAGTGCCGCAACCGAATCAATAATAATTAAATCAATAGCACCTGAACGAATTAAGTTGTCTGCAATTTCAAGAGCTTGCTCTCCATTATCTGGCTGAGAAATAATCAAGTTATCTACATCTACACCTAAGTTTTTAGCATAAATCGCATCAAAAGCATGCTCAGCATCAATAAAAGCACAAATACCTCCTTGTTTCTGGCATTCGGCAATAGCATGAATAGTTAAGGTTGTTTTTCCAGATGATTCAGGTCCATAAATTTCAACCACTCTCCCTTTAGGATATCCTTTCACTCCTAAAGCTAAATCTAAAGTCAAAGAACCAGATGGAATTACGTCTATATCTGCAATTGCTTTATCTCCTAATTTCATTACTGCGCCTTTACCGTATTGCTTATCCATTCTTTCCATGGTAGCCTGTAATGCTTTTAACTTATCACTATTTACTTCTTTTGCTTTTGCCATTGTGTGTGTGTTTCTTTAAAATTATATTATCCTATTATCTGAGCCGTGTGGTCTTTTGTTTTTACTTTTTCAATTATATCTGCTATCACTCCTTTTTCGTCAATTACAAATGTAGTTCTGTGAATTCCATCATACACTTTACCCATGAACTTTTTCTCTCCCCAAACTCCGTAATCCTGAATGATTTTTTTATCCTCATCCATTAATAATGGAAAAGGCAAACTATATTTAGCAATAAATTTTTGGTGCGATTTTGCCGAATCCGGACTTACACCTAATACTTTATATCCATTTTTCAATAACATGTCATAGTTATCTGTCAAGTTACAAGCTTGTGTTGTGCAGCCAGGAGTATTGTCTTTAGGATAAAAATACAAAATCACTTTACTTCCTTCAAAATCAGCAAGTTTTAATGCGTTTCCGTCTTGATCTTCGGTATTAAAATCAGGAGCTTTATCTCCTACTTTTAAATGTTTCATAAGGTTGAATGGTTTTCCCAAAGTTAAGAATTTATTTCTTTGAAATAATGAAACTAACCCTTCTTTTTTGACAGATTTTTTGGTACTTTGGTATTTCAAAATTTAAACCTATGAAGCACCTATTCTCAATACTATTTTTAGCAATTTCCTCTACTCTATTTTCTCAATCTTATTGGCAACAAAAAGTGGATTACAAAATGGACATTAATTTTGATGATGTAAAGCATCAATTTAAAGGAAAACAAAAACTAGTTTATACTAATGATTCTCCTGATGAATTAGACAAAGTATTTTATCACTTATACTTTAATGCATTTCAGCCAGGAAGTATGATGGATATTCGTTCGTTAACTATTATTGATCCTGACAGAAGAGTTGGTGACAGAATATCAAAACTAAAACCAGAAGAAGAGGGTTATCAAAAGATAAACTCCTTGACAATGAATGGAAAACCAGTTGATTTTAAAGTTGTAGGTACAATTTTAGAGGTGAAACTTCCAGCTTCAATTAAGCCAGGAGAGTCTGCAACATTCGATATGGATTTTGAAGCTCAAGTTCCAATCCAAATCAGAAGAAGTGGAAGAAATAACAAAGAAGGAATTGATTACTCAATGACACAATGGTACCCTAAAATTAGTGAATATGACTACGAGGGATGGCATTCAAACCCTTATGTTGGAAGAGAATTTCATGGAGTTTGGGGAGATTTTGATGTAACTATCCAAATGAATAAAAAGTATACAATTGCCGGGACTGGAGTATTGCAAAACGCTACTGAAATTGGAAAAGGATACACGGATAAAGTTGTAACCGACCCAAATCCTAGTTCTACAAAACACAATTGGCATTTTGTAGCTAAGAATGTACACGATTTTGCGTGGGCAGCTGATCCTGATTACAAACACGACATTAAAACTCTAGATAACGGTACTAAAATCCACTTCTTTTACCAAACAGATACTTTGGTTGAGAACTGGGAAAAATGTCAAGACTATACGGTTAGAGCTTTTCAATATGTAAACAAAAAATATGGAGAATATCCTTATTCAGACTACTCAATCATACAAGGTGGTGATGGTGGAATGGAATATCCAATGGCTACATTAATTACCTCACACGGTTCTTTTGGAGGATTGGTAAGCGTAATTATTCATGAAGGGTTACACAGTTGGTATCAGGGGATGATGGCAACAAATGAATCTAAATACCCTTGGATGGACGAAGGATTTACTTCTTATGCACAGCATGACGCAATGGACTTTGTATACGGAAAAAATGAATTAAACCCTCATTTAGGAGCTCACAGAAATTATCACTTTTTAGTTAAAAAGAATGAACAAGAACCGCTAACTACTCATGCCGATCACTATAAGAAAAATAGAACTTATGGTATCTCAGTATATTCTAAAGGAGAAGTATTCTTAGATCAATTGGATTATATAATTGGTGAGAAAGCTTTTGAAAAAACAATGATGGAATACTACAATCAATGGAAGTTTAAGCACCCAAATGCTAATGACTTTAAAAGAGTTGCTGAGCAAGTTTCTGGGTTGGAATTAGATTGGTATTTAGAGCAATTTATTGGAACAACAAATTTCATTGATTATAGCATAGAAGGATTTGAAAAATGCGAAAAAACTTCAACTGCAATTAAATTAAAAAGAGTTGGTGACATGCCTATGCCACTTGATGTTGCAGTAACACTAAAAGATGGTACTGTAAAGGTATACAACATTCCCTTAGCAATAATGAGAGGAGCTAAAACTGAATCAAAATATACAGATTACACAGTTGTTTCTGAAGATTGGCCTTGGACAAACCCAGAATTTACTTTGTGTATTGAAGTAAAAGAAAAGGACATTGAAAAAGTTGAAATTGATCCTAGTTTAAGACTTTCGGATATTGAAAGAAAAAATAATGTATTTCCAAGAGAAAAAAAATAGAGAAGAAAAAGTAATCTTATTTTGGACTTAAATTTTAAAAGGAGACTCGTTTGAGTCTCCTTTTTTTATTAACAATCACTCGAAAATAGTTAAAAACATAACTTACTATAATTATAGCACAGCAGTATTAATTTGTACTTTTAAATCTTGCAATAAACTGAACAAAAAATGGCTGCTAAAGCAAAAGAAAAGGAAAGAGAAACCCCGTTAATGAAGCAATACAATGCTATTAAAGCGAAGCATCCAGATGCTGTGTTGTTGTTTCGTGTGGGTGATTTTTACGAAACTTTTAAGTCTGATGCCATTATTGCTTCTCAGGTTTTAGGAATTGTGTTAACCAAAAGAAAAAACGGAAAAGCTTCTCATATTGAGCTTGCAGGATTTCCGCATCATTCGCTAAATACTTATTTACCAAAATTAGTAAGAGCTGGATACCGTGTTGCTATTTGTGACCAGTTGGAAGATCCAAAAATGACCAAAACAATTGTAAAACGAGGAGTTACCGAATTGGTTACACCAGGTGTTACTTTCAATGATAACGTGCTGGAACAGAAGAAAAACAACTTTTTAGCTGCAGTTCACTTTACCAAACATGTAATTGGAGTTTCGTTTCTTGATATTTCTACTGGAGAATTTTTAGTGGCAGAAGGTTCAGCAGAATACATTGATAAACTAATTCAAAGTTTGAAACCTACTGAAGTACTTTTTCAGAAAGGACAACAAAAGAAATTTAATGAGTTATTTGGGAATAAATTCTACTTTTTTCAACTAGATGATTGGGTATTTACTCCAGATTTTTCCAAAGATTTATTAACCAAACAATTCAATACCAAAACACTAAAAGGATTTGGTGTAGAAGATTTAAAAGTAGCCACTATTGCGGCTGGTGTAGCTTTGCACTATTTATCCGAAACGCACCACAAAGAATCAAAACACATCTCTACCCTATCGCGAATTGAGGAAGATCATTATGTGTGGCTAGATAGATT
>CALLII010000016.1 GCA_938009745.1 uncultured Flavobacteriales bacterium | reverse complement strand
CATATAAACAAAAGAAAATATCATAGAATTTTTACTTGACTATTCTCGTCTATCTTTTACTATTTTTTAACCAAAACCGTTTAACTTTACACTCAACCAAAGCCAAACAATGAAAGAAACGCTTTCTAAACTACTTTACCTAGCAATTTCTATACTAGCCCTTTCTGGGCTAATTAGTAGTCCGGTAGCTTTGTTATTGGGGTTTGTGTTTACTTTGGTGTTTACTAATCCATTTAAGGCTTACAACAAAAAAGCAATTAGTTATTTATTAAAAATTGCGGTTGTTGGATTGGGTTTTGGCATGTTTATAAAAGAAACCCTAGAAACCAGTAAAGATGGATTCGGATTAACTTTTTTCTCTATTCTATTAACACTTACACTTGGTATATTAATTACCAAAGCGCTAAAATTAGATTTAAAACTGGGTTACTTGATAACCTCAGGTACTTCTATTTGTGGAGGAAGCGCCATTGCAGCCATATCAACCGTTATAAAAGCCAATAGCCAAACAATAAGCATTGCACTTGGGATGGTGTTTTTGCTTAACTCTATCGCTTTGTTTATTTACCCTGCAATTGGTCATTATTTAGGATTAACTCAAAGCCAGTTTGGTTTGTGGGCTGCTGTTGGGATTCACGATACCAGTTCGGTAGTTGGTGCAGCACTTAGTTATGGCGAAGAAGCTTTGCGTGTGGCAACCACAGTTAAGCTTTCGCGAACTTTATGGATAATTCCACTTACGTTATTCTCTATGTTCTATTTTAAAACGAAAGGACAAAAACTTAAAATTCCAATGTTTATCTTTCTGTTTATTGGAGCTATAGTTGTAAACAGTTATCACATTCTTCCAGAAACTGCTACGAGCTTTATTGTTTTGGTATCCAAAAGACTGTTGGTGTTAACTTTGTTTTTGGTGGGTTCTTCACTCTCTATAAAGGATTTAAAATCCTCAGGAATAAAACCATTGATATTGTCTGTAAGCCTTTGGGTGTTCATCTCTGTGTTTTCGCTAATTTATATTTTGTACGTATAAATTAGATTCTGGCTATAAAAATGGATCGCTAAATTTCTTGTCCTTCAGCATTTTTTCATCTGTAAGGGTTTTAAGGAAATTGATTAAATCAGTTTTTTCCTGAGCAGTCAAATTAAACTGGTTTACTTGTCCATTTGGTCCTCTGAAATGAGGATCCAGAAATGCATGATCAGCAATATTATCGCTATAGTGATCTATTACAGCTTCTAAAGAGCTAAACATTCCGTTATTCATATACGGAGGACGAACAGCAATATTCTTAAGTGAAGGAGTTTTAAATGCAAATAAGTCCATAGGATTATTGGTAATGGCTCCTACTCCACTATCAACTGATATATCTATCCCATTATTCCTAGGGTTGTCGCCAATAAATACATCTGTAATGTGACATCCTGAACAGGTTAAATTTCCTTTGCTTGTAAAAATGGTTTTTCCTCTGTTTTCGCTTGGAGTAAAATTGGTGAATTCTTGAGTAAAACTATCAGCTCTTCTTCTGCCTTCATCAAACTTAGATTGGTAGGAAACTAACGAACGTACAAACTGCGACAATGCTTTTGCTAATCTTATGGAATCTATTTGGTTATCGCCAAAGGCTTTGGCAAATAACTCAGGGTAATAATCTATATTTTGTAGTTTATTAATTACCGAATCAATAGTCATTCCCATTTCTATGGCATCTTCAATTGGCTGTAGCACTTGGTCTTCGAGCGAACTGGCTCTTTCATCCCAAAAGAACTTACCGCTAGAGTAATATTTAGCATTTACTAATCCCATAGAATGCCTACCGGTTAATCCGTGATTAAACCCTTTGCTAAATCGAGCTGTATCGCTAAACCCAAACTCTTGCTGGTGGCACGAGCTACAGGAAATGGTGTTGTTTATGGATAATCTTTTGTCATAAAATAACACTCTCCCAAGAGTTGCTCCCCAATCAGTAGTTGGATTGTCAGCAGGAGTATTATCAGCAAATACAATTTGCCTTGAATAAAAATAGCTTGGTAATGCAGGATTTTCGTAGTTATAAGGAATTACTGGAACAGCCAAATCATCATACCAAATTGGCTTTTCGTCTTCAATAAATTTCGATTCTTTTTTACAATTAGAAACAGTAATACAAACCATTACGAGAGTAATAGCTAGGATTGTAAAGTTGTTTTTTGATGTAAAAAATTGTTTCATTGTAATTTTCAAGAGGCTTCCCTCCTAATTTTAATTGGTTATTTGATAACGACTTTGTCTCTTACAACTCCACATAAATCTTTAAATCCATAAGGGTTGGTTTTATCGTTTTCATTTTTACTTATCCAATCATAAGCAGAGTTTGGCATTCCTCCACCAAAAGCACAAGTGAATAAATAACTGCTTGAAGTTGGCTTATGTAGTTTCATTAAAGCATAAACATTCTGAGACAAACGAGTTAAATATTTTCTTTGGTCAGCAAGGTCTTTAGAGTTTGCAATTCCTGAAGCATCAGTTTGAATAACTAATTTGAATAATCTCCAGGTTTTTATCGCTTTTTCATTAATAGTAGAATCTTCTACTGCATCAACTCCTCTATAAATACTTCCTGCATAATCGGCTGCTTTTATTTGATCACCTAATGTAAGAGATTGGGTTAGTTTGTAAGACCCTTCATATAGCCATTCTAAACCAGTTTTTTCCATTTGGTCAATCTCAGTAGATTTTGCCATATAAATCTCATTATGGTCATGCGAATCATGGTCGTGTGCCTTTTCTTCTACTACTTCATCAGGAGCACTTTCCCTTTGCTTTTTAGAGTATTGGCAACAAATAGGTAAGTTGTTGTAAGTAGTTTCATCAGCTTTAAATAATTCATTGCTGTAACCAGCATCAGCAATTTTTCTTAATATTTTGCTTTTGGTAGTTTTTTGAGGGTTGTAAGTAATAGTGGCAAGTTGATTTTCTGCTGACCATACCACTTTACTTATTTTAGCTTCTGTTCCAGCTTTTTCAATATTTTGTTTGCACATTCCACAGTTTCCGCTTACTTGGGCAGTTTGTGTTACAGAGTTCTTTATTTTGTTAGAAATACACCCAGATAGTGTAATTGATAGAGCTATTACACTCGAAACTATGAGTAATTTTTTCATGTTTATTTACTTATTTAGTTATATAAATGTAACAAAAAAGTCTCAGTGATAACACTGAGACTTTTATAATTAGTTGAGATTAAATTTAATCCAAAATCTGAAGAGAACATTCTCCTTCAGAGATATCTATTTGACGAGTCCATTCTTTTCCAAGATCACTAACCGCTTTCATTTGGTAAGAACCAGGTGTTAATTCAACAATCAAAGTCCCATCTTGTCCACAAGTAGGAGCGTCTGATTCAAAATAATCAGAAATAATTCCTTTACTTACGTCATCAATAAACACTTCAACTTGTCCATCATTTTTAGTTACATAAAAAGAAGCAGCACCTTCATTGCATTCGCAAGTTCCGTCATCTTTCTTTGCTTTTTCGTTATAAGCATCACAATACTCATTGGTACATCCTTTCTTTTGACAAGAAACAGACATAGAAACTAGTACTAGACTAGCAATAATAATTAGTAGGTTTTTCATAGTTTGTTTTTATTTAGGATCAATTCTTACTACTTGATTCCCAGAATAATCTACGTACCATAATTTTCCTTTAGGTCCCATTTTAATTCCTCTTAAGTTAGTTGCAGTAGTTTGTAATCTTCCTAATTCTTGTTTAGTTCCTAAATCGTAAGCAATAATTTCATCAGTTCCATTATCACTAACAAGTAATCTATTTCCACTAATTTCAATTCCACAAGGTGCATCTAAATTGGCACTTGCAAATACTTCGTATTCTACATTTTCCATTTCTACTCTTGATGCCAATGGCTCATACAACATTGGAAGGTTTCTTTTAACGTTTCCAGAGTTGATATTCAATCTCATAATTCTTTTCCCACCTGTATCACAAATGTAAAGCCATCCAGTCTTCTTATCTAAAATCATGTGACTTGGCACACCTACTTTTCTTGTAACTGTAGCTTCAATATATCTAGCTACTTCACCATCAGAGTGATCGTGCATTCCAGGTCCGTGATCTGCTTTAAAATCATACATCACGATTTCGTTTGAATAACCATCAAATACCCAATACCTATTGTCTATTTCAGAAGTAATTCCCATAGAATAAGGGCTTTCGTGAAGCATATCTAAATGACTTCCGTTAGTTCCTGCACCAGCATACTGAGCAAATACTGTTAAGTCGCTATCCCATAATGATGGTCCAGCATAAGGATTTCCTCCATTGTGGTTGGCATCAAAAATAGCTGATGATGTACCAAAATGTCCATTTTCTGCACTAAATGATAAAGCAGTAGGCATTGACATAAAGTGCCAAGAGTTACCGTCTTTTCTGTATATATCAGTTTGGTTATCTTCTCCTGCATCACTAATTATTACATTAGTTCCTCCAGAGTTTACAGTTCCTTCATTTAATATCCATAATTCAAATTCTTTACCTGGTGTAGTATTAAAATCTAAATCATTTGGTTGTCTTACTAAATCAGTAACATCTGCTATAATCTTATAATCTGGTGCATTCTGCCCGTAAGCTTCCCCATCCTTTACTGCTTTATAAAATTCTGGCATAGAATTTTGATATTTAGTAATTGGTTGAAAGTCCGTTTTTGGGTCTTCTTTTTTACAAGAAACGACTGCCAATGCTGAGATTGCAGCAGTAAAGATAATGTGTTTTGTTTTCATAGTTTTAATTTGATGATTAAAAATAGTGCAATTGTCATTAAGGTGCTACTTTTTTTTAAAGAAATTGTTACAACTCTAATCTTAGTAACTTAAGAGTTTGGTCCTCCACCAAAATGAGTTTCTACATATTCGGTTTTGAGGTGGTTTAGTTTTTTAAAGAACTTAGTATTCGTTTGCTTTAATGATAACTTATTGAAATTGATGAAATTACCTTCTGCATGAATGCTATCGTACTCAGTTTGGTACAACATTAATTTATAATAAGGAATAACCCAAACGTAATGAATGAGGTTATCTTTAAAATGAACCAGTATTCCTTTAGGCCTTAATTCTACACTTCCATACTTTATGTTTTGGAATTTAGATAGTTTTAAAAAAATCTCTTTACTTGATTTTTCAATTTTCATTCTGTGCGAGCCTATTCCTTTTAGTATAAATCTCATTTTGATAGAGAAAGGTTTTCCTACTAAATCATTTATTTCACGAGTTAGCCGAACAGGTCGATTTGAGTAATCTACAATCATAGATTAAAATTACATTAAAAAGCCGATAGATTCCACCCTTAATTTAATTCATCAACAATTTATTTTATCTTCGTGTAAATACCTTGTTTATGACAAAAAAGCTTACTTTATATATTCTCTTAATCTTAATTATTTCCTCTTGTATTGTAAAAAAGGAACAAGGATTTTGTGCTACGTTTGAGTATACAAATTATTCTGATTCTGAAATAGAATTAATTAATTCAGGGAAAAAGAATGACGTAATGCGTTTGTTTTTAATAACTAACAAAGATGATTCTGTTCTATTAAGAACTAGAAGTGAATTTATAGATCCAGAATCAGAAAAAGAAACAACCTTATTATTATCACAAAGATTATTAAAAACCGTAAACGATCCTAAAAATGCCGGAGTAGGAATTGCAGCACCACAAGTTGGAATACTTAAACAAATGATAGCTGTACAGAGGTTTGATAAAAAAGGAGAACCTTTTGAAGTTTATTTGAACCCTATTATTAAGCAATATTCAAAAAAAACTCAGTTTTGCTTAGAAGGCTGTTTGTCTATTCCAGATAAAATGGACACGACTAAAAATAGAGCTTACGCCATACTTTTGGAATATGACAGAATGGACGGAACCCACGAAATAGAAATGATTGAAGCTTTTACAGCAGTTATATTTCAGCATGAGATAGATCATTTGAATGGAATCTTATTTACCGATCATTTAGACTTAGAGATTGAAGAAGCAGAAGAACGATTAAGAAAAAACAACAAGTAACATGGCGAAAAAATCGGTAGCAATTATTGGTGGAGGTTCTGCAGCTTTAATGCTTGCAAGTGAGATTGATACTAGTAAATATTCGGTAACGATTTACGAGCGTAACCAAGGTCTTGGTCGTAAATTTTTGGTAGCAGGAAAAGGAGGGTTTAACTTAACTCACTCCACTCCTATTGAGGATATGAAAACAAAGTACATTGCCTCTGCTCCTATTCATTTGGCTTTAGATTCTTTTGATAATCAACAATTTATTAATTGGCTTAAAAATGAAGGAATTGATACATTTATTGGAAGCAGCAAACGTATTTTTCCTGTAAAACCAACTAAACCAATTCAGGTTTTACAAGCGTTCGAGAAAAAATTGATAGCTAATAAAGTAGCGATTGAATATGCTACTACTTGGCAAGGATTTGAAGGAGAGAGCTTAAAATTCACAAATAAGGAAGACGAAGAGATTTTGGCTAAACCAGATATCATCATTTTTGCTTTGGGCGGAGCAAGTTGGCAAAAGACTGGTTCTTTGGGTGATTGGCTATCTCATTTTGAAGAAAAGGGAATAAAAACTATTAAATTTTCACCAAGTAATTGTGGAGTTCTCATAAAATGGAAAGAGAAGTTTGCTAAAACAAATGAAGGCCAACCATTAAAGGGAATCTCTGTTAGTTGCGGAGATTTATCTAAAAAAGGAGATTTAATTATTACAAAACAAGGATTAGAAGGAAGCGCTATGTATGCTTTAAGTTCGGAGATTAGAAAAGAGCTTGATGAACATGGTGATGCTGAAGTTTATATTGATTTAAAGCCTACTACCAGTATTGAGTCAATAATTAGAAAGATGAACAGCTCGAGGAAGAAAAATAGCTGGAGCGAGCATTTAATTTGGCAGCTTAAGCTTTCTAAACCTATGTTTGATTTAATTAAGAGAACGTGTGACAAAGAAGAATTTCTAAATCCTGAGTTCTTAGCCAAGCATATTAAAAAAATTCCTTTAAGAGTGAGAGGTTTTGATGATATGGATAAAGCTATATCAACTGTAGGAGGAATTGATTTGGAGGAAATAAAAGAGAATTTTGAACTAAAAAAACTTCCCAATACATATGTTATAGGAGAAATGCTTGATTGGGATGCACCAACTGGCGGATACTTATTGCAAGCCTGTATGAGCATGGGATATTACCTATCAAAAAACTTATAAAAAAAATGCTTTGATGTGAATCAAAGCATTTTATAATTTGTTGTTTTTGTTGTTTAAAAAGCCCAACCAATTCCTACATTGGCTCTAAAAAGATTTCTGAATTCATAATGCTCCACTATTTCAAGTGGTTGATAAGTAGGCTCTGATTCAAAAAAACGAGAATTAGTATATTCTGGAGTATCAATATTAGTTATTATCGGATAAGATACTGATAATCCATATTTAAGGTAAAGTGGTAGTTTTTCGTTCATAACCCATACATAATTATACCCAATACCAATTGAAGTTAAATTTATGGCAAAATCATCTCCAGAAAGTCTCAAATAATCATCTTTTTTACTTTCGTAAGATTGGCTATTTAAAAATATAGTGAAATGATTTCCTAATGGAGCCCTTTGTTGACGGCTAAATAGATTAACAGCAAATTGAAATTCTGTTCCTGTAAATTTTGCTTCTTCATTTATAGCTAAATCACTATGGAAACTATTTTCTCCTTTTTGTGAGTGAAATCCGTACCCTAAAGAAATTGAAACTCTACTAGCTACTTTATAGGAAACATTAAGAGTGTTGAAGTATTTAGTTTTTTTTAAATTATCGATAACACCATCCCCTTTATAATCTCCATCAAATACTACTCCCCAATTTAACTCATAATCTAAGGTAAGTTTATTAGAAATATGTTTGGCTACAAAATCTTGTGCAGACAATAATTGTGAGCAAATAACAAGTGTAATTACTAAACTAATCTTTTTCATCTTTCTACTGTTTTAAAATTATTTGGTTAAATACATCTTGAAAAAACATTTCATCTTGCTTGTAACTTTGTTTCTCAGAGTTAGTTTGTTTTCTGCTAAAAATAACGTATCCATCTTGATCTAATATTCTTACATATCTGTAGGTGTAATAAGGAGGTTGGAAAGTTCTGAAAGCAAGTAAAGGAGAGACTGATGGTGCAACAACTAAAGCACTTCCTGGAAGAACAATATAACTCCAAAAAGATTTGTAATCATATCCATTATATACACCCGCAAGCATTAGCTTATTATAACCCAAATCTTTAAATACTCCATAAACTCTATCTTGAGTCATAGAAACCATTTGTTCGTCATAACTTTCGTCCATTTCTAGTTTCCATTCGTTAAGAATAAACAGACTATTAAGTTCCTCAGTAGTTATATTATCAATGTTGTTCATATCAAGACTTTTGTAATACACATCTGACCTTTCGGCCATTTCAGCTATTACAGTTGAAGCATTATTCAGTCCTTCTAAAGAGTTTGTAATATCTAGCTCTTCTCTATTATCATACCTTTCGTAATAAGGAGTGAATATTAGAATAGAGTCCATTTCTACTTTTTTAAACTTATAGTTCTTTTTTTCTCTTTCTTTTCTTATTCTGTTTTGAGCAGAGAAAGATAAATCTGAAAAATACCTATAAGAATCGTCATCTTCAGCTTCTTCAAATAGCTTTTCTAACTTTGCTGAATAAGGAGATTCAAAAAATGCTTTTAAATAGTATTCAGTATCTATTTCTTCTACCTCTATTTTTTCGATTATTTTTTCTCCAGTAGTTGTATCAATAGAAATTAAATATTTACGTTTTTTTTCATTGTATCTAATTTTCTGAACTTTAGTTAAATCAGCATACTCCTCTTCAGTTAATATTTTGAATTCAGGCTTCTTTTCAATAGGAGCTGAAGTTGTATCAATTGCTGTAGAATCTTCAACAGGTTCTTCTATTATTTCTTCTTCTGTAATAAAGTTAGCATATTCAATATCTAATTCTTCGTATAAATCATACACCAAATCTTCAATAAAAGGATCGTAAGTAGAGTCATTTAACTCAAGTAATTGTTTCAATGCCAATACATTTAATTCAGCATCACTCATAGTACTGTTAAATACTTTGTAAAGTAAACTTAAGTTTCCTTCTTCAATTTCATCTTCATACCTACTAGCACTTCCAGATGTAGTATTCATTTTAGATGCACCATAAAGTCCTTTTGCTAAACACTGATCCAGGTATACATTGTTTGGAAATTGTTTTTTCAGCAAGTAACATTCATAAACAGCCTTAACAAAGTTCTTATTCACTAAGTGAATGTATTGATTTTCAAAACGAGCTTTTGTGTTTATGTATTGAAATTCTTCTTCGGGGAAATAATAAATTACTCCAGATTTAGAATCCTTTTCATCTAATTTTTCTACTCTTGTTTCAATGTTTGGGTGAGTAGAATAAGTATCGTCTTCATCAGAGTTATCTTCTACTGTTTCTATTAATGATGAATCAGGAAAATAGCCTTCTGGAATAATATAATGCTCGTCATTAAAAAATTTAGAATCGAATTTTACTTCATCAAAAGGTAAATAAGAATACTGAAGAACTAACAACATTTTATTTGCTTCTTCTGAGTCATACCCAGCATCAGTAAACATTTTGTACCCTTCTTCATCACTTTCTAACTCATTATCCTTAGAGTAGTCACTAAGTTGCTTCATAGCTTCTTGGTAGGTCATGTCCGACTTACGGTACTCTTTTTTCAAGTCAAGTGCATCTCTATAATCCTGAACTGCATGGCCTTTGGTGTAGTGGTTAATTTCATGTGCAATAACAAATGCAAGTTGGGCTTCATTCTCTATTTGAGATAATAAACCTACAGTTATTAAAATAGTTCCATCTGGCATGCAAAGAGCATTCACTATATCAGACTTAAGAATATAAAAATTAAGCTCTTGTTTAAGTTCAGATCTTCCTGATTTATCAAGTAAGTTATGAGCTACTTTATTTACATAAATACTCATTTCATCTCCAAATAAAATTTTACCTCCCATTAGAAGTCTATTTTGACTATATCTATAACTTTGGTAAAAAGGAGTGTTTATTTTAATGTCTTCAGGTATTCCATCATCTGATGCTATATCACCAGTAATTTTATCCATTGTAGATAATTTAAACTGGGCAGGTATTTCACCTAAACAATTTGATAGTTCGTAAGAAGTCGAGAAATCCTGTCTTTGAGAAAAAGAATTTAGGCCTAAAACACCAATTAATCCCAAGGACAAAAGTGTTCTTTTAATGAAAGTTCGAGTCATATATTTTTTTAAGTTGTTAAAAATAAATCATTTCAAAGCGAATTACAAGTAAATGGAATTAAATCACAGCACTAAAACCATAATTTTAAGCCTCTTATTATAAATTTTGGTGCTAATTGAAATTATACTTAGAGAAAAAGTAATCCCAATCCCAAATAAAATTTTCTACTATTTTATTCAATCTCTTTAAAAACTTAGGATTTGGAGCATTTAAATCTCTAAAATATTCTTCTTGGTAGGAGGCTAAATTGTATTTATAAAAAACACATTTAGACATTGCATACAACACATTTTTAGATGGATAATTAACCCTTCCCATAAATTGAGAATATTCTTTTATATATGTTTTGGTGTCTTTTTCATCCAAATTATATACTTTAGAAAACTTAGTAATCATCAATTTTTTCATTCGATCAAATTGTTCGGATTCTAATCTTTTCTCCATTATTTTAAGATTACCCACGAATAAGATTATCATAAAACGATCATAGTCACTTGGATCAATTTCTGGCTTTTTTACAAAGTCTTTATCGTCATTAATTAATTCAGATATATCAACAAAACCAATCTCCATGGCTTGATGAAGAGAGTTTATGAGTACGTTTGAGAGTTTATCCTCGTTTACTTTTTTCTTAAAAATTGTTCTTAGCATATCTGTGTAAAGCAATTGTTCAAATATACTTGGATTAATCACTCTAGATTAACCAATTAAAAATGATTCTTAACTAATAGTTGTTAATAGCTTAACATTGCAGAAATAGCGATTTCTACTTTGTCAGCATTAGGTATCATAGTTTGTTCCAGTACACTATTTAATGGAATGGCAGGCATATTTTCAGAACCAACAACTTTTACAGGTGCATCCAATTTCTGGAAACAAGCATCAGAAACCATTGCAGCAATTGATTGTGCAAATCCGTTTCCTCTTGGTTCTTCGGTTACAACAATACACTTACCGTGTTTGTTAGCAGATTGTTTTATCAATTCTTCATCCAAAGGATAAATCGTTCTAATATCAATAATTTCTACTTTTCCTTTATGCTTTTTTGCAGCTTCTGTAGCCCAATAAACACCCATTCCGTAGGTTATTATCGTTAATGAATCTCCTTTTTCAATAGAATTTGAATCTGCTTCAATTACTACTCTTCCTTTTCCAAAAGGAATTACATAATCTTCGTCTGGTTCAATAGTCTTAGCTCCTTCTGTTCCTTTTATTTTACTCCAATATAATCCTTTGTGCTCGAGCATAATACAAGGGTTAGGATCGTAATAAGCTGCTTTCATTAATCCTTTTAAATCAGCCCCCGTACTTGGGTAAGCAATTTTTATTCCTCTTATGTTTGATAAAATAGACTCAACACTAGATGAATGATAGGGCCCACCACTTCCATAAGCGCCAATTGGCACTCTAATTATAGAACTTACAGGCCATTTTCCATTGGACAAATAGCATGAACGACTTACTTCAGTAAATAATTGATTTAGTCCAGGCCAAATATAATCTGCAAATTGTACTTCAACAATAGGTTTAGTTCCGGCAGCAGACATTCCTACTGTACTTCCAATAATAAATGCTTCTTGAATTGGTGTGTTAAACACTCTATCGTCTCCAAATTTTTGTGCTAATGTTGCAGCTTCTCTAAAAACCCCACCAAGCCTACCTCCTACATCTTGTCCATAAAGTAAACATTCTGGGTGTTTAGCCATCAGCTCTTGCACAGCAAACAAAGCACTATCAACCATAACTGTTGGTTCTTTCCCTGCTGGTTCTCTTTCTCCTTTTTCTTCTGTAATAGGAGTTGGAGCAAAATCATGTGTAAATAAATCAGCTGGAGAAGGATCTTCCTCTTTAAGTGCTAACTCGTAATCTTTAGCAACTTGCTTTTTGGCTTTGTCTTCTATATTAATTAACTCTGCTATTCCTACACCATTTTCTTTAAGTGCCTTTTTAAATTTTGGATAAGGATCTCTTTTTTGTTGTTCTTTTAAATCATCACGGTACCATTCCATTCGTACACCAGAAGTATGGTGATTAAGCAATGGAACTTCAGCATGAACTAAAAACGGTTTTCTTTCTGTTCTTACTTTATCAATAATATCTTCTAATACTGAATAAGAGTTCATGAAATCTGTTCCATCAATAGAAATTGCTTCTAAACCAGGAAAACCTTGAGCATAATCATAGGCATTACCTGTTCTAATTTCTCGTGCATGAGCAGAAATATCCCATTCGTTATCTTGGACTAAAAAAATTATTGGCAATTGCTTTAAAGCAGCCATATGAAATGCTTCTGACACTTCACCTTCGGTAATACAAGCATCACCAAGTGAACAAACTACTATTGGTTGATCTTTACCATCAGTAATTTTTTGAGATTCTAAATATTTTAATCCCATTGCTAATCCTGTTGCTGGAATAGCTTGCATTCCTGTTGCAGAGGATTGATGAGGAATTTTTGGTTTGTCATCATCCTTTAAACTAGGATGAGAATAATAGGTTCTTCCTCCAGAAAATGGATCGTTCTTTTTTCCTAAAAGCTGAAGCATTAAATCATAAGGCTTCATTCCAATTCCTAATAAAATAGAATCATCTCTGTAATATGGAGTTACGTAATCTTGAGGCTTAAGCTGCATAGAAACAGCTAATTGTATAGCTTCATGCCCTCTAGATGTTGCATGAACATACTTGCTAGTTACAGCTTTGTTTTCTTCGTACAATTCAGTCATACTAACTGCAGTACTCATTAATTCATATGCTTTAAGTAACGTTTTCTTTGGGATATCTTTCTTCACTTTAGTCATTTCTGCAACATTTTCCTTCATGGAATATTTTAATTTTATTTAGTTCTTTATTATTTAGTTAGCTACTTCAGACATGAATTTAATTCTCATAAGTCTTAATTCTTCTTCTTCGTATTCTTCTTCAAACTCTTCATAAGCTTTTTCCAAACTATCAGTCTCACTCTCCATAAAGTATTCAAAAATCTCTTCTTGCTCCTCCTCTTCTAACATTTCATCAATGTAGTAATTCAGATTTATTTTAGTTCCTGAGTTTACTATTGTTTCAACTTCAACTAATAATTCATCAAATTTGATGTTATTTTGACTAGCAATATCAGCTAAATCACTTTTTTTATCAATGCTTGTAATTATGTGAATCTTAAGTGCCGATTTATTGGCTACTGACTTTACAACAAAGTCATTTGGTCTGTCGATATTGTTCTCGGAAACATACTGATCAATTAACTTTAAGAAAGGTTCTCCAAATCTTTTTGCTTTTCCAGCTCCAACTCCACTAATATTTTTTAACTCATCCTGTGTTAACGGATAATGAATACACATTTCCTGAAGTGAAATTTGTTGAAATACGGCAAATGGTGGTATAGATTTTTCTTTAGAAACTTTTTTAGTTAAGTCTTTTAAAAGTTTAAATAACATTTCATCAACAACAGTATTCTTATTAGTTTCAATAATAGGGCCAGTTAGCATGCTGTAATCTCTTTCCATAAATAAAGAGATTTCGAATGGGTTTTCTAAAAATGCTTTTCCTTTTTCTGTAATCTTAATAATACCGTAAGATTCAACTTCCTTTTTAATAAAACCTTGAAGTAATGATTGTCTAATTATGGAGTTCCAAGCTTTTTTGTCTTTCTCTTTTCCAATACCAAAAACCTCTAACTCATCATGCCTGTAATTAGTTATTTCATTGTTTTTAGTTCCAGAAATCATATCACCTAAATACTTAGCTTTTTGTTGTTCAGATAAAGCCATTACAGTCTTAAGCAACTTTAATATGAGTTCTTTGGCCTCAAATTGTTCTTTAGGATCCTTACAGTTATCGCATTTTTCATTGCAATCTTCAACCTCATAATCTTCACCAAAATAATGAAGAATATACTTTCTTCTACAAACCGAAGTTTCAGAGAAATTAACAATATCTGATAATAATTGCCTTCCTATTTCTTGTTCAGAGATTGGTTTTCCTTGAAGAAATTTCTCCAATTTCTCCACATCTTTATAACTATAAAAAGCTATGCAATTCCCTTCACCTCCATCTCTACCCGCACGACCTGTCTCTTGGTAATACCCTTCTATACTTTTAGGGATATCATGGTGTATCACAAACCTAACATCTGGCTTATCTATTCCCATTCCAAACGCAATGGTAGCAACAATTACATCAGCATCTTCCATTAGGAACATATCTTGATGTTTAGCTCTTGTTTTAGAATCTAAACCTGCATGATAGGGCAATGCTTTAATTCCATTTACGACTAATAATTCGGCAAATTTCTCTACCATTTTTCTGCTTAAGCAATATATCACTCCAGATTTCCCTTCGTGTTGCTTAATGTATTGCACTATTTGTTTTTCAACATCTTGTTTTGGTCTTACTTCATAATAAAGGTTATCTCTATTAAAAGAAGATTTGAACAAATTTGCATCTTTCATACCCAAAGTTTTTTGGATATCAACTTGAACTTTAGGAGTTGCTGTAGCTGTCAAGGCCATTACAGGAACATCAGTAATCGCACTCATTATTTCTTTTAACCTTCTATACTCGGGTCTAAAATCGTGACCCCACTCGGATATACAATGAGCTTCATCAATAGCGAAGAATGATAATTCGGTATTCCTTAAGAAATCAATATAATCCTGCTTGGTTAATGACTCTGGCGCTACATATAAAAGTTTGGTTTTACCAGCCGTTACGTCATCTTTAACTCTTTGTACATCTCCTTTATTTAAGGAAGAGTTTAAAAAATGAGCCACTGAATCATCTTGGCAAAACTGCCTGATAGCATCCACTTGGTTTTTCATTAAAGCAATAAGTGGAGAAACAATGACTGCAGTTCCTGGCTCTATTAAAGCTGGAAGTTGATAACACATTGATTTACCACCACCAGTTGGCATAATGACAAACGTATCTTTCTTATCTAAAACGCTTTGAATTATTTTTTTCTGATTTCCTTTAAATTTATCGAACCCGAAAAAGTGTTTAAGGCGTTCATTTAAGTCAATCACATTTGAAGTTGGCATAACAGGTTTGGCTGTTTTTTTTGGTTACATAAATATAAAACAACTTTATTCGACATCAAAAGAAAAAATTAAAAGAAATAAAATCAAAGGTGTTAAGAAGTAATTAGCTTAAGATTGAAAATAGTTTTTATTTTTGTTGTGATGGAAGAAAAACAAGAAAACGGCTCTTTTTTGGGGCACCTAGAAGAATTAAGGTGGAGACTAGTAAAAGCTGCTATTGCAGTAGTTACCATGGCCGTGCTAATTTTTGTTTTTATTGAGCCATTAACCAACACAGTTCTAATGTCAATGGCACATTCAGATTTTATTACTTACAGAGTATTTTGTTGGTTTTCTAACACAATAGGATTTGGTGATGGGCTTTGTATGAACGATATAGATGTTAAAACTATTGAAACTCAAATGACAAAGCAATTTGCTACAAGTATTTATTTCTCGCTTGTTGGGGGAATTATCGTCTCTTTTCCTTTTTTAGCTTATCAAATTTGGATGTTCGTTAAGCCAGGATTAAAAAAATCTGAGGTTAAAGCTACTTCAGGAATTGTGGGCTATTCAACTTTATTATTTTTATTGGGAGTTGGTTTTGGTTATTTTGTTATCTCACCACTTTGTATTCAATTTTTTAGTACATACAAAATGTCAAGTGATATAGAGCTAATGCCATCATTTGCATCATACTATTCATTAATTGTTTCCTCTACCCTAGCTTGCGGTTTGTTTTTTCAATTGCCTATTGTCATTTTTATAATGTCTAAACTTGGAGTTATGACACCAGAGGTCCTTAAAAAATACAGAAAACATGCCCTTGTAGGAATCTTAATTTTATCGGCAATTATTACTCCTCCTGACTTCATTAGCCAAGTAGTGGTAGCAGTTCCTGTATTTATTCTATACGAAATTAGTATAGGAATAAGTTCAAGAGTTGTTAAAAATCTAAAGAAAAATGGAATTTAAAAAAGTTCTTTTTTCAATTTTATTTACCTTCCTTTTATTCTCTTTATTTGGACAAAAGACAAAGGTTTATGGGAAAATAATTGATAGTAAGACAAAGGAACCAATTGCTTTTGCAACTGTTTCTTTTAAGGGAACTAAAACTGGAGCTTATTCAGATTTTGATGGTAATTATACCCTAGAGTCCTACTATTCTTCTGATTCAATAGTAGTTTCTTTTGTTGGATATACTCCAAAAGTTATAAGCATTAAAAGAGATGTAGAACAAGAGATAAATATAGCCTTAAAGGCAGCTGATGCAATTTTAGAAGTTTTTGAGGTAGAAGGTTCTAAAAAGGATGAAAATCCTGCAGAAACTATCATGAAAAGGGTTATTGCAAACAAAAATATAAACAACAGAGCTAAGTTAGATGCCTACGAATATGAAGTTTACAATAAAATAGAGTTCGACCTAAATAACTTGGATGAAAAATTCATGAATAGAAAAGTCTTCCAAAAATTCGACTTTGTATTTAGCATGATAGATTCAACAGATGAAAAACCCTATTTACCAATATTTATAGTTGAATCAATTTCTGATTATTATTACAACCAAAAGCCAGAAAGAAAGAAGGAAGTAATTAAAGCTACAAAAGTATCTGGACCGGAGAATCAATCTATTTCTCAGTATTTAGGAGACATGTACCAAAATGCCAATATCTATGACAACACTGTGTTTATTTTTGGAAGACAATTTATAAGTCCACTTAATAACACCATGTTACTTCATTATAAAGTTTACTTAACCGACAGTGCATATATTGATAACAACTGGTGTTATAAAATTGAGTTTACTCCCAGAAAAAAAAGTGATTTAGCATTTGAAGGAGAAATGTGGATAAACGATACCACATATGCTGTAAAGGTATTTGATGCTGAAATTGCTGGAGATGCAAATATCAATTACATCAACAAATATCGATTAAAACAAACTTTTGAACAAGTAGAAGATGAAGTTTGGATGATGGTTTTAGATCAAACCATTGCTGATATAAATCCACTTGCTAATGAAAAACAAAAAGGATTTTATGGAAGAAAAACCACTTCTTACAAAGACTTTGTTATAAATAAACCCAGAGATGAAGAGTTTTTTAAAAATGACTTAGTAGTTGCCGATAGCGCTCGAGAAAAAAGTGCTGAATTTTGGGATGAAAGACGTCATATTAAGCTATCTGAAAAAGAGACTAAAATCTATCAAATGATAGATACTGTGAAGGATTTACCTGTAATTAAAACTTATATTGATGTAATTCAAACTTTAGCCACAGGTTATAAGATTCTTGGTCCTATTGAAGTTGGCCCATACTCTTCTATTTATAGTTTTAACCCGATTGAGGGACACAGAGTTTCACTAGGTGTGCAAACAAGTAATGCTTTTAGTAAAAGGATAATGTTTAATGTAAATGGAGGTTATAGTTTTACAGATAATTTGTGGAAATATAGATTCGAAACCAAGTTTTTTGTTAATAAAGAAAAAACACCAAGAAGAATGATGGAATTGAAGTATATGAATGACAATACTCAATTTGACCGTGATTTCTTTGAACCTTATAATCAAAATTTAATTTCTTCTTTCTTTAGAAGAAATCCCTACAATAAATTAGTAAATGTTGAAGGAGCTAGAATAAAATACTTCCACGAGTGGAAAGAGGGATTCTCAAATACAATTGGAATACAGTCATATAATTTAGAATCGCTAGGTAATATTCTTTCATTTCAGAAATCAGGCAATAATATCACCTCTTCAATAGCGAGTTTAGATAATACCGAATTAATTTTTGGAATGCGGTATGCTAAAAACGAAAAATTTGTTTCAGGAGAATTTAATCGAATAAGCTTGGGGTCAACTTCTCCTATTTGGGAACTTAATGCCAATATAGGTATTAGTAATAGTATTTATGGTAACTACAATTATCAAAAAGTAAAGCTGAATGTTACAGACAAACTTTATTGGGGATATATTGGAATGACAAAATACTCCTTAGAAGCTGGAAAGCTATGGGGAACTGTTCCTTATCCGATACTATTTGTTCATCAAGGAAACGAAACCTGGGGGTATACTAATGATTACAATGCAATGAATATTGGTGAATTCATGAGCGACCAATATGTATCACTTTCTATAGATCACTATTTTGGAGGTCTATTTTTAAATAGAATTCCTTTACTAAGAAAACTTAAATGGAGAGAGTTAGTAACAGGAAAGTTAATATATGGACAATTGGACTCAAGACATTTTGCTGAATTAGATTTGCCTAGTTTTAGCTCTACGTTAAACTCAAAGCCATATGCAGAAGTTAGTGCCGGAGTAGAAAATATTTTTAAAATATTACGAGTAGAAGGTATTTGGAGATTAACATATCTTGACAATAATGTGCAACAAGCAAACGTTCTTCAGTTTGGAGTAAGAGCAAAGCTTCAATTCGAATTTTAATTCCATAATTTATGAAAATTACAGCTACCAATTTAAAGAAAATATACAGTGGGAAAGAAGTAGTAAAAGACATTTCTTTGGAAGTAAATCAAGGAGAAATAGTTGGACTACTTGGCCCAAATGGCGCAGGAAAAACTACAAGTTTTTACATGATTGTAGGATTGGTAAGACCAAACAAAGGAAAAGTAATGTTTGATGGTAAAGATATTACTTCGTACCCAATGTATAAAAGAGCTCAAATGGGAATTGGTTATTTACCTCAAGAAGTTTCTGTATTCAGAAATCTTACTGTAGAAAATAATATTTTAGCAATATTAGAACTTGGTAAATTAAACAAGAAAGAAAGATACGAAAGACTAGAAAGCCTGCTAGATGAATTTGGATTGACTGAACATAGAAAAACTATGGGGCAATCTTTATCAGGAGGTCAAAAAAGAAGAGTAGAAATTGCTAGAGCTTTGGCATCTAACCCAAAATTTATATTACTGGATGAACCATTTGCTGGTGTAGATCCTGTTGCTGTAGAAGATATTCAGGCAATTATATCTAAGTTGAAAGAGAAAAACATTGGAGTACTAATAACAGATCACAATGTTCAGGAAACGTTAGCTATTACTGATAGAACTTACCTAATGTTCGAAGGAAATATCCTTAAAGCTGGAAAGCCAAGAGAATTAGTTGAAGACGAAATGGTTAGAAAAGTATATTTAGGTCAAAACTTCGTTTACAGAGAAAAGAACAGTTAATTATTCTTCTTCTCCAGTTTCATCATTTGATAACATATTGTGCTTAGCTAGCATGTTATACCATTGAAAAACTTTTTTGATATCATGATCTTTTACTTCATGATCGTTATAATCTTCCCAAATTGTTTCGAAATAATCTCTTAATTCAGCAGGATCAGCTTTGTGAGGTTTTGATTCCTTTCCGCCTTCTTTGTCATATATTTTTTGAAAAACTTCTCCTAATGGTAAGTCTTCTTCGTGACCAAAAATAGTAATGTCTGCTAACGAAATAACTTTACTAGAAGAAAAAGCTGGCTTTCTCTTGTTTGTTTCTACATCCTCTATAATAATTCTATTTGCAGCTTGAGATACTACTTTATATAATCCTGGCTTACCTGAGATTGCTATTATTCCATCAATATTCATATACTTTTGTTTTGTTTTATAATGACCAAATTACACACATAAGTTTGTATTAATAAATTTTTAACCTATCATTAACAACAGAAAAAATCTATTTGTTAATGAACGAAATTAATATAAAAACTGAAAAAACGGCAAGAATTTATTTCTCTAATTCCTTAACTAACAAAACTAAAGAGGTAGTTATTGCTTTTCATGGTTATGCTCAGCTTGCTAAATATTTTATTAAAAAATTTGATGGAATCTCTAACGAAGAAAGAACTGTTGTAGCGCCCGAAGCATTAAGTAAATTTTATTGGAATGGAATGAACGGAAGAGTTGTTGCTAGTTGGATGACAAAAGAAGATAGGTTGTCTGAGATTGAAGATCAAAAAGTGTATTTGGATAAAGTAATTAAACTCGTTTTGGATAAGAACCCAAATGTAAAAATTACTTTATTTGGCTTTTCTCAAGGTTGTGCTACTCTCACTAGATGGATTGCATCAAGAAAATTTATTATTCATAGAGTAATTCTTTGGGCTGGCTTTATCCCTGATGATGTGATGGATTATAATTTTTTTAAAACAAATAAAGTTGAAATAGTAATTGGAAATAAAGATGAGTTTATTCCAGAAGAAAATATTAAGTCAGGTTCTAAACTTTTAACTGATAAAAAAATAAAACACGAACTATCTCTATTCGAAGGTGGTCATGTTATT